>NZ_JBIDDA010000019.1:0-116043 GCF_043204915.1 Micromonospora sp. NPDC047670 | reverse complement strand
CGATCCACCACACCCCCCTCCACCACCACCGGCACATCCACCAACCCACCCCACCGCAACGGCAACTCCAAACCCACCACCCGACCCAGACCCCAGACGGAACTGGCGGTGAGGTCGGTCAGGGACTCCGAGTCGTCCACGGCGACCGCGCCGCAGGTCAGCCACCACAGTCGGCCCTCGACTCCCGCCGTACCCAGCGCCTGGGCCACCGCCAGTGCCTCGATCACGCCCGCACCGGCCAGCGAGATCAGCGAGATCAGCCCGGCGACCGGTTCCCCGGCTTCCGACGCCAGCCGGCGCGCGACCTGATCGCGGTCCAGCTCGTCCAGCACCACCGGGACGACCTCGGCGCCCCGCTCCGCCAGCCCGGCCAGCAGAGGATGTTCCTCCTGGCCGGGGAGGATCAGCACCAGCCACCTACCGCTCAGGCTTTCCCGTCCGGCCAGGGTGGCGGGCCGCCACACGATCCGATACCGCCAGGAGTCCACGATGGACTGCTGCCGGGCCTCCCGCCGCCACTGCGCGAGCTTCGGCAGGACCTCGCTGAACGGTTCGTCCCCGCGGAGGCCCAACTCGCCGCCGATCCGGTCGGGGTCGCCGGACTCCACGGCCGTCCAGAACCGCCCGTCGAGGGCGTCGGCGTGGGCGTCCTGTGAGGTGGACGTCGCCGCCTCCGGCCAGTACCAGGTGTGGTCGAAGGCGTACGTGGGCAGGTCGACCACGCGCGGCCGGGCCCCGGCCTGCCCGTGGTACGCCGCCCAGTCGACCGGCACACCCGCCACCCACAACTGCCCGAGCGCCGAGGTCAACGCGCCAACCTCCGCCTGATCCCGCCGCAACGACGGAACCCGCCACACCGCACCGTCGGCGACGATCTCCGCCACCATCGCCGTCAACGTCGCGTCCGGCCCGACCTCCAGGAACGTGTCCACACCCTGCGCCCGCAGAGCCGCCACCCCGTCGGCGAACCGCACCGGCTGCCGCACGTGCCGCACCCAGTACTCGGGGTCCACCAGCTCCAGCGGATCCGCCACCGCACCCGTCACGTTCGACACCACCGGCACCCGCGGCACCCGCCAGTCCAGCCCCGCCACCACCGAGGCGAACTCGTCCAGCATCGGATCCATCAACCGCGAGTGGAACGCGTGACTGACCGACAACTCCTTGACCCGCCAGCCCCGCTCACGACACGCCGCCACCACCGAAGCGACCTCGCCGACGACACCCGACACCACCACCGACGCCGGACCATTCACCGCCGCGACATCCACCGCCACGCCCGTCAGGCCGATCAGCTCGGCGACGAGTTCCTCGGACGCCCCGACCGCCGCCATCACCCCACCAGCCGGCAGCGCCTGCATCAGCCTCCCGCGCGCCGCCACCAGAACACACGCGTCCGACAGCGACAGCATCCCCGCCACGTACGCCGCCGTCACCTCACCGATCGAGTGACCGGCGACGAAGTCCGCCCGCACACCCCAGGAGGCCAGCAACTCCCACAACGCCACCTCGACCGCGAACAAACCCGCCTGCGCAAACACCGTCTGATCCAACAGCTCGGCATCCGCAGATCCGGGCGCCGCGAACACCACCTCCCGCAACGGACGCGACAACAGCGGATCGATCTCCGCGCACACCCCGTCGAAGACGGAAGCGAACGCCGGGAACGCGTCGTACAACTCCCGGCCCATCCCGACCCGCTGCGAACCCTGCCCCGTGAACAACACCGCCCGACGACCCGCCGACACCACACCCGACGACCGACCCTCGACAACCCCGGCCAACCCCGCCAACAACTCCTCGACCGTCGAGCCCCACACCACCGCCCGGTGCTCCAACGCCGCCCGCGTCGTCGCCAACGACCAGGACACATCCGCCACCGACAGATCGGAACGATCCCGCACGAACGACGTCAGCCGCGCCGCCTGACCCACCAGACCCCGCGCCGAGCGCGCCGACACCACCCACGGCACCGGCACCGTGTCCGGTGACCCGGTCCGGCCGGTCTCGTCACCCGGAACCTTCCCCGGCACGGGCGCGGACTCTGCCGCAGCACCCTCCGGCTGCTCCAGGATGACGTGGGCGTTCGTGCCGGAGATGCCGAACGAGGACACCCCCGCCCGACGCGGACGACCCACCACAGGCCACTCCCGCGCCTGCGTCACCAACTCCACCGCACCCGACGACCAGTCCACATGCGACGACGGCGCATCCACGTGCAACGTCGCCGGCACCGTCCCACACCGCATCGCCATGACCATCTTGATGATGCCCGCCACCCCGGCCGCCGCCTGCGTGTGACCGATGTTCGACTTCACCGACCCGAGGAGCAGCGGCGTGGCCTCGCTGCGGCCCTGCCCGTACGTCGCCAACAGCGCCTGCGCCTCGATCGGGTCCCCGAGCCTGGTGCCGGTGCCGTGCGCCTCCACCACATCCACATCACCGGCCGACAACCCCGCCGACGCAAGCGCCTGCCGGATCACCCGCTGCTGCGACGGACCGTTCGGCGCCGTCAACCCGTTCGACGCCCCGTCCTGGTTCACCGCCGTGCCGCGCACCACCGCCAGAATCCGCCGACCCTCCCGCCGCGCGTCCGACAACCGCTGCACGACCAGGATTCCGACGCCCTCGCCCCACGCGGTGCCGTCCGCCGACTCGGCGAACGCCTTGCAACGGCCGTCCGCCGACAGCCCGCCCTGGCGGGAGAACTCGATGAAGGCGCCCGGAGTCGCCATCACGGTGACGCCGCCGGCCAGGGCCAGGTCGCACTCACCGGACCGCAACGCCTGCGCCGCCAGGTGCAGCGCCACCAACGACGACGAACACGCCGTGTCCACCGTCACCGCCGGCCCCTCGAAACCGAACGAGTACGCCACCCGACCCGACAGCACGCTCGCCGAGGCGCCGGTCGCGCCGTACCCGGCGAGCGACTCGCCGGCCTGACGCACGACGGTCTCGTAGTCCTGTCCGTTGGTGCCGGCGAACACCCCGACCCGGCTGCCGCGCAGCGCGAGGGGCTCGATCCGGGCGTCCTCGAACGCCTCCCAGGCGACCTCCAGCAGCAGCCGCTGCTGCGGGTCCATGGCGAGGGCCTCGCGGGGCGAGATCCCGAAGAACTCCGCGTCGAAGCCGCCCGCGTCGGCCAGGAACGCCCCGCGCGAGACGGAGGAGCCGGAGTGGGCCAGCGACTCCAGGTCCCAGTGCCGGTTGGCCGGGAAGTCCGACATGGCGTCGACGCCCGCCGCCAGCAGGCCCCAGAGCCCCTCCGGCGACTCGGCTCCGCCGGGGAACCGGCAGCCCATGCCGACGATGACGACCGGGTCGTCGCCGACGACGGGGCCGACGACGGCGGCGGCACCGGGAAGGGACTGCCCGCCGAGCAGTTCGGCGTGGATGTGCCCGGCGAGGGCGGCGGAGTTCGGGTAGTCGAACGCGAGCGTGCTCGGCAGCGCGAGGCCGGTGGCCGCGTCGAGCCGGTTGCGCAGCTCGACCGCCGCCAGCGAGGTGAAGCCCAGGTCCTGAAACGCTCGATCCGGCGCCACCCGCTCGGCGGACTCGTGGCCCAGCACGGCGGCGACCTCGGCGCGGACGAGGTCGCGGAGGGCACGCAACTGGTCGGCGCCGGACATCCCGGACAGGCGGAGACGCAGTTCGGCCGCCGGCACGGGAGCGTCGACGGCTGCCGCCGGGCCGGCGGCGGCGAGCAGGTCCCGGACCAGCGGGTCGTGGCGCCGACCGCCGGCGGCGGCGACCCGCGCCCAGTCGATGTCGGCCACCACGAGGTACGTCTCGTCGTGGTCGAGCGCCCGGAGGAGGGCGCGGACCGCCGTCTCCGGCGCCATCGCGCCGAACCCGGTGCGGGTGAGCCGCTGCTCGAACTCGCCGCCACTCACCCCACCGTCGGCCCACAGTCCCCAGGCGAGCGAGGTCGCCGGCAGCCCCTGCGCGCGACGCTGCTGGGCCAGTGCGTCGAGGAAGGCGTTGCCCGGAGCGTAGGTGGCCTGCCCGGCGCCGCCCATGAGCCCGGCGAGGGAGGAGAAGAGGACGAAGGCGGAGAGGTCCCGGTTCCGGGTCAGCTCGTCCAGGTTGCGGGCGGCGTCGACCTTCGCCCGCAGCGCGGTGGCCAGTTGGTCGACGCTCACGGCGTCGACCACGTTGTCGTCGAGCGCGGCGGCGGTGTGCACGACCGCGGTCAGCGGAAGCTCGTCGGGGATCGAGTCGAGCAGCGCCGCGAGCGCGGGGCGGTCGGCCACGTCGCAGGACGCGACGGTGACCCGGCTGCCGAGCCCGGTCAGTTCCTCGGCGAGGGCGGCGGCGCCCGGCGCCTCGCCACCCCGCCGGCTGACCAGCAGGAGGTGTTCGGCCCCTTCGGCGGCGAGCGCGCGGGCGACGTACGCGCCGAGCGCCCCGGTGCCGCCGGTGATCAGCACCGTGCCACGGGGCGTCCAGGATCGGCGCCGCCCGGCGTCCCGGTACGTGGCCCGGACCAGCCTGCGGGCGTGCCCGCCGGCCCGGCGCAGGGCGACCTCGTCCTCCCGACCGGCGCCGGTGATCAGCGTCCGGAGCCGGCGTACGACGTCCTGGTCGGGCTGCTCGGGCACGTCGACGAGCCCGCCCCAACGGTGCGGGTGCTCGGCCCGCAGCACGCTGCCGAAGCCCCACGCCATCGCCTGGACGGGGTCGACGTGCCGGTCCCGGGACCCGACGGAGACCGCGCCGCGGGTGGCGATCCAGAGCCGGGCGGCGATCCCGGCGTCCCCGAGCGCCTGCGCGAGCGCCACCGTGCCGGCGAGGCCCACCGGAACGGAGCCGGTCCCGGCGTGCGGTCGGCCGTCGAACGCGAGGAGGGAGAGCACGGGCAGCGCGTCGCCGTCGCGGCCGGCCGACGCCTCGGCGAGGTCGTGGGCGATCCGCTTCCGGTCGTACGCGGCGTCGACCTCGACGACCCGCGCGCCGGTGACGCCGAGGGCCGCCACCCAGTCCGTCACGGTCGCGTCCGCGTCGGCCGGTACGACGAGCAGGAACTCGGTGGCCTCGACGCGGTCGGGGGCGTCGGGAAGCGGCTGCCAGGTCACCCGGTAGCGCCAGGAGTCGAGGGCGACCTCGGCGTCCCGACGGCGTCGCCAGGTGGACAGCGCCGGCAGCACGTCCGCGAGCGGGGCGTCGGCGTCGACGGCCAGGCTCTCGGCGAGGGTCGCCACGTCCTCCGCCTCGATCGCGCGCCAGAAGTCCTCGTCGGCCGCGGTACGTCCGGCGGCGGGCGGGCGGTAGGACCGCGTCGCGGCGTTGATCCAGTAACGCCGATGGTCGAAGGCGTACGTGGGCAGGTCGACCACGCGCGGCCGGGCCCCGGCCTGCCCGTGGTACGCCGCCCAGTCAACGGGCACACCCGCCACCCACAACTGCCCGAGCGCCGAGGTCAACGCGCCGACCTCCGCCTGATCCCGCCGCGACGACGGAACCCGCCACACCGCACCGTCGGCGACGATCTCCGCCACCATCGCCGTCAACGTCGCGTCCGGCCCGATCTCCAGGAACGTGTCCACACCCTGCGCCCGCAAAGCCGCCACCCCGTCGGCGAACCGCACCGGCTGCCGCACGTGCCGCACCCAGTAGCCCGGATCGGTGACCTCACCGGCGTCCGCCACCGCGCCCGTCACGTTCGACACGACCGGGATCCTCGGCGGCTGCCAGTCCAGGCCCGCCACCACCAAGGCGAACTCGTCCAGCATCGGATCCATCAACCGCGAGTGGAACGCATGACTGACCGCGAGTTCCTTGACCCGCCAGCCCCGCTCACGACACGCCGCCACCACCGAAGCGACCTCGCCGACGACACCCGACACCACCACCGACGCCGGACCATTCACCGCCGCGACATCCACCGCCGCGCCCGTGAGGTCGATCAGCTCGGCAACCGATTCCTCGGACGCCCCGACCGCCGCCATCACGCCCCCGGCGGGCAGCGCCTGCATCAAGCGGCCCCGCGCGGCCACCAGAACACACGCGTCGGACAACGACAACATCCCCGCCACGTACGCCGCCGTCACCTCACCGATCGAATGACCCGCCAGGAAGTCCGCCCGCACACCCCACGACGACAGCAACTCCCACAACGCCACCTCGACCGCGAACAAACCCGCCTGCGCGAACACCGTCTGATCCAACAGCTCGGCATCCGCAGATCCGGGCGCCGCGAACACCACCTCCCGCAACGGACGCGACAACAGCGGATCGATCTCCGCGCACACCGCGTCGAAGGACGCCGCGAAGACGGGGAACGCCTCGTACAACTCCCGCCCCATCCCCACCCGCTGCGAACCCTGCCCCGTGAACAACACCGCCCGACGACCCGCCGACACCACACCCGACGACCGACCCTCGACAACCCCGGCCAACCCCGCCAACAACTCCTCGACCGTCGAGCCCCACACCACCGCCCGGTGCTCCAACGCCGCCCGCGTCGTCGCCAACGACCACGACACATCCACCACCGACACGTCAGACCGGTCCCGCACGAACGACACCAACCGCGCCGCCTGACCCACCAGACCCCGCGCCGAGCGCGCCGACACCACCCACGGCACCGGCACCCCGACGGGCGCGACGGGCGCCGGAGCGGACTCCGGCTCCCCCTGCTCGATGATCACGTGGGCGTTGGTGCCGGAGATGCCGAACGACGACACCCCCGCCCGACGCGGACGACCCACCGCCGGCCACTCACGCGGCCGCGTCACCAGCTCCACCGCGCCCGACGACCAATCCACGTGCGACGACGGCGCATCGACGTGCAGGGTCGCCGGCACGGTCCCGCGCCGCATCGCCATGATCATCTTGATCACGCCGGCCACCCCGGCCGCCGCCTGCGTGTGACCGATGTTCGACTTCACCGAACCGATAAGCAGCGGCTCGTCCCGCCCCTGGCCATAGGTCGCGAGCAGCGCCTGCGCCTCGATCGGGTCACCCAACGTGGTACCCGTACCGTGCGCCTCCACCACATCCACGTCACCGACGTCCAGCCGGGCGTTGGCGAGCGCCTGCCGAATCACCCGCTGCTGCGACGGACCGTTCGGCGCCGTCAACCCGTTCGACGCCCCGTCCTGGTTCACCGCCGTGCCGCGCACCACCGCCAGGATCTGCCGGCCCTCGCGCCGCGCGTCCGACAACCGCTGCACCAGCAGCACGCCCACGCCCTCGGACCAACCGGTGCCGTCCGCCGTGTCGGAGAAGGACTTGCACCGGCCGTCGGGCGCCATGCCCCGCTGCCGGGAGAAGTCGATGAACGTCTCGGGGGTCGCCATGACGGTGACGCCACCGGCGAGGGCCAGGTCGCACTCGCCGGACCGCAGGGCCTGCACCGCCAGGTGCAACGCCACCAGCGACGACGAACACGCCGTGTCCACCGTCACCGCCGGCCCCTCGAAACCGAACGAGTACGCCACCCGACCCGACAGCACGCTGCTCGCCGTGCCCACGCCGAGGTAGCCGTCGAGGGCCTCCGGCACGTCGGTCAGCCCGGCGGCGTGGTTGTGGTACATCATTCCGGCGAACACGCCGACCGGCCGGCCCCGCAGCGCGAGCGGGTCGATCCGGGCGTCCTCGATCGCTTCCCACGAGGTCTCCAGCAGCAGCCGCTGCTGCGGGTCCATGGCGAGGGCCTCGTGCGGCGAGATCTTGAACAGGTCGGCGTCGAAGTCACCGGCGTCGACCAGGAAGCCGCCCTCGCGGGCGTAGCTGCTGCCCCGACGCGTGCCGGACGGGTCGTACAGCTCCTCGACGTCCCACCCCCGGTCGGCGGGGAAGTCGGTGATGCCGTCCCCGCCGGCGACGAGGAGGTCCCACAGCTGCTCCGGGGAGCGTACGCCGCCGGGGTAGCGGCAGCTCATGCCGACGATCGCGATCGGCTCGTCGAGCGCCGCGACGGCGGCGACCGGGGCCAGCAGCGGGCCGGCGTCCGTGCCGGTCTCGGCGTCCAGGTGGTCGGCCAGGGCGAGCGGCGTCGGGTGGTCGAACACCAGGGTCGCCGGCAGCCGCAGGCCGGTCACCGCGCCCAGCCGGTTCCGCAGTTCGACGGCGGTCAGCGAGTCGAACCCCAGCTCGGTGAAGGGGCGACCGGCCTCGACGGCGGCGGCGTCGGCGTACCCGAGCACCGCCGCGACCTGGTCGAGGACGAGCCGCAGCAGGGCCGCGGCGCGCTCCTCGCGGTCGAGCCCGGCCAACTGCTCGGCCAGCGCGGTGGTCCCGGCCGGGCCGGTGCGCGCGGCGCGGCGGCGGGGCGCGCGGACCAGCCCACGCAGGACCGGCGGCAGGGTGCCCGCCTCGGCCTGGGCGCGCAGCGCCGGGCCGTCCAACGTCATCGGCACCGCCACCGGCCGGCCGGTGAGCAGGGCGGCGTCGAAGAGGGCGAGGCCGTCCGCCTGCGGGAGGGGTCGCACGCCCGCGCGGGCCAGCCGGTCGGTGTCGGCGCGGTCGAGGCCGGCGGTCATCCCGCCACCGGACTCGGCCCACGGCCCCCAGGCCAGGGAGAGCGCCGGGCGGCCCGCGGCCCGCCGCCGGTGCGCGAGCGCGTCGAGGTAGGCGTTGGCCGCCGCGTAGTTGGCCTGGCCGGGGCTGCCCGTCACGCCGGCCGCCGAGGAGTAGGTGACGAAGAGGCGCAGGTCCAGCCCGGCGGTCAGCTCGTGCAGGTGCGCGGCGGCGTCCACCTTGGGCCGGAGCACGTCGGCGAGGGATTCGGCGGTGAGCGCGGCCAGGGTGCGGTCGGCGAGCACGCCGGCGGTGTGCACGACGCCGGTCAGCGGGTGGGCCGGGTCGATCCGACCCAGCAGCGCGGCCAGGGCGTCCCGGTCGGCGGCGTCGCACGCCTCGACCGCCGCGCTCGCGCCCAGGTCGGCCAGCTCGGCGAGCAGGTCGGCGACGCCTTCCGCGTCGGCGCCGCGCCGACTGGTCAGCAGCAGGTGGCGGACCCCGTGCCGGGTGACCAGATGGCGGGCGACCAGCGCGCCCAGGGCGCCGGTGCCGCCGGTGACCAGGACCGTGCCGTCCGGGTCGAGCGCCGGTGCCGGGACGTCGGATTGCGGGGCGGCGACGAGCCGGGGCACCCGGACCACGCCGTCGCGCACCGCCGCCTGCGGCTCGTCGGCCGACAGCAGGCCGGCGAGGGCGGACGCGGAGCTGTCCCGGTCGTCGACGTCGACGACCAGGAACCGGCCGGGGTGCTCGGCCTGCGCGGAGCGGAGCAGACCCCAGACGGCCGCGCCGGCCAGGTCCGCCACCTCGGCGTCGTCGTCCACGGCGACGGCACCGCGGGTGAGCACCACCAGCCGGGATCCGCCGGTGTGCCGCTCGGCGGCGAGCCAGCCCTGGAGCACGCCGAGGACCTCGGCGAGCAGGTCGTGGACCGGGCCGGGGCCGGCCGCGGCGGTGCCGGCCACCGGGAACAGCACGACGTCGGGCACCCCGGCGTCGACCAGCGTGTCGAGGTCGGGGTGCCGGGCGGCGGTCACGCCGGCCGGCAGTGGCGCGGGGCGGTCGCCGAGTACGGCCCAGGTCGTGTCGTCCGCCGCGCCGGCGCCGCCGGCGTGCCGGGGCCAGTCGAGGCGGAACAGCGCGCGACGCCACGCGGACCCGCCGGGGCTCAACTCCCCGGCCGGCAGGGGCCGCAGCACCAGGGACCCGACCCGGGCGACCGGCTCGCCGGCGGCGTCCGCGACCAGCATGGCCACCGTGTCCGGGCCGGTGGGGGTGAGCCGTACCCGCAGCGCGTCGGCGCCGTGGGCGGAGAGCGTGACGGCGGACCAGGAGAACGGCAGCCGGGCCTGGCCGGGGTCGACGATGCCCAGCCCGACCGCCTGCACGGCGGCGTCGAGCAGCGCCGGGTGCAGCCCGTACCCACCGGCCTCGCCGGCCGCCGGCTCGGGCAGCGCCACCTCGGCGTACACGTCGGCGCCGAGCCGCCAGGCGGCGCGCAGCCCCTGGAAGGCCGGGCCGTACGCGAATCCCGCCTCCGCCGCCCGCCCGGTCAGCTCCGACACGTCGAGGGCGGTGGCCCCGGTCGGCGGCCAGTCCGCCAGCGTGCTGCCGCTCTCCCCCGGGTCGGGGGTGAGCAGGCCGGTGGCGTGCCGCACCCACAGGTCGTCGGTGCCGGACCGGCGGGCGTGGACGGTGAGCTGCCACGCGTCGCCGCCGGCCCGTTCGGCGGCGACCTGCACGTCGACGCCGCCGGTCTCGGGCAGCACCAGCGGCGCCTCCAGGGTCAGCTCGGCGAGCCGGTCGGCGCCGACCTCCGCGCCGGCCCGCAGCGCCAGCTCCACGAACCCGGTGCCGGGGAAGAGCACCACGTCGCGTACGGCGTGCTCGGCCAGCCAGGGCTGGCTCTGCACCGACAGCCGGCCGGTGAGGGTCACCTCGTCGCCGTCGGCCGAGCGGAACACCGCGCCGAGCAGCGGGTGGCCGGTCGGGGTCAGCCCGGTGGCGGTCACGTCGGCGGCCTGCGGCAGGGGCAGCAGCCAGTAGCGCTCGCGCTGGAACGCGTACGTGGGCAGGTCGACCGGCTCGGGCGGGCCGTCGAACAGGGCGGCCCAGTTCACGGGCACGCCCCGGGACCAGACGGTGGCGGCGGCGGCCAGCGCGGTCGCCGCCTCGTCGGAGTCGGCGCGCAGCACCGGGGCGCAGACCACCTGGTCCGCGCCGACGATCTCCTGGGTCAGCGCGGAGAGCACCCCGCCAGGTCCCACCTCGACGTACGCGCCGACGCCGAAATCGCGCAGGGTGGCGACGGCCGCGTCGAAGCGGACGGTGTCGCGGACGTTGCGCAGCCAGTACGCCGGGGAGGCGACCTCGTCGGGCGCGAGCACCGCGCCGGTCACGGTGGAGACCACGGGGATCCGCGGGGCGGCGAAGGTCAGCTGCCCGAGCACGTCGGCGAACGCGTCCAGCATCGGCTCCATCCGGGCGGAGTGGAACGCGTGGCTGACCCGCAGCCGCCTGGTGTTCCGGCCGAGGGCGGCGAAGTGCCCGGTGACCGCCAGCACGGCGTCCTCGTCGCCGGAGACGACGACGGACTCCGGGCCGTTGACGGCGGCCAGTCCGGCGCCGGCCGCCTCGGCGGCGGTGTCCAGGTGCTGGCGCACCTCCGCCTCGGTGGCGCGGATCGACACCATCGCGCCGCCGGCGGGCAGCGCCTGCATCAGGGTGCCCCGGGCGGCGACCAGGCGGGCGGCGTCCGGCAGCGACAGCACGCCCGCGACGTGCGCGGCGGCCACCTCGCCGACCGAGTGCCCGGCCACGAAGTCCGGCACGACGCCCCAGGACTCGACGAGCCGGTAGGCGGCCACCTCGACGGCGAACAGCGCCGCCTGGGCGTAGCTGGTGCGGTCGAGCACCTCGGCGGGACCGTCGAGCACGCCGCGCAGGGGCCGGTCGAGGTGTCGGTCCAGTTCGGCGCAGGCGGCGTCGAAGGCCGCGGCGAAGACCGGGAACGCGGCGTACAACCGCCGGCCCATCCCGGTCCGCTGGGCGCCCTGCCCGGTGCAGAGCACGGCGACGCGGGTGGGGCTGGCGACCCCGCGCCGCACGGACGCCGCCGGGACGCCGTCGGCCAGCGCGGTGAGCCCGGCGACCAGCCCGTCCCGGTCGGTCCCGAGCACCACGGCGCGGTGTTCCAGGGCGGACCGGCCGGCGGCCAGGGCCCGGCCCACCGCGGCCGGCGCGGCGTCGGGGTGGTCGGCGAGCCAGGAGCGCAGCCGGTCGGCCTGGGCGGTGAGCGCGGCGGCGCTGCGCGCGGAGACCACCCAGGGCAGCGGCTCGGGCCCGGTCACGGTGTCGGCCCCCGCGTCCGGCTGCGGCGCGGGCGGGGCGGCCTCGACGATGACGTGGGCGTTGGTCCCGCTGACGCCGAAGGAGGAGACCCCGGCCCGCATCGGCCGGGACCCGCGCGGCCACGGGCGTGGCTCGCGGAGCAGGCTCACCGCGCCGGCCGACCAGTCGACGTGCGGGGACGGCTCGTCGACGTGCAGGGTCCTCGGCAGGACGCCGTGCCGCATCGCCATGACCATCTTGATCACCCCGGCGACCCCGGCGGCGGCCTGGGTGTGCCCGAGGTTGGACTTGATCGAGCCGAGCCACAGGGGCTGGTCGGCGGCCCGGTCCCGGCCGTACGTGGCGAGCAGCGCCTGCGCCTCGATGGGGTCGCCGAGCCGGGTGCCGGTGCCGTGGGCCTCCACCGCGTCCACGTCGGCCGGGGAGAGCCGGGCGTTCGCGAGGGCCTGGCGGATCACCCGCTGCTGCGACGGGCCGTGCGGGGCGGTGAGGCCGTTCGACGCGCCGTCCTGGTTGACGGCGCTGCCGCGCACCACGGCGAGCACCCGGTGGCCGTGGCGCTGGGCGTCGGAGAGCCGTTCCAGCAGCAGCAGCCCGGCGCCCTCGCTCCAGCCGGTGCCGTCGGCGGCGGCGGCGAAGGACTTGCACCGCCCGTCCGGGGAGAGGCCCCGCTGGCGGCTGAAGCCGATGAACGTGTCGGGGCTGGACATGACGGTGACGCCGCCGGCCAGCGCGAGCGTGCACTCGCCGGAGCGCAGGGCCTGCACGGCGAGGTGCAGCGCCACCAGCGAGGAGGAGCAGGCGGTGTCGACGGTCACCGCCGGGCCCTCGAACCCGAAGGTGTACGCGATCCGGCCGGAGACGACGCTGCCGTGGTTGCCGGTGCCGACGAACGCCTCGACCTCCTCCGGCACGCCGTTGAGGCGGGAGACGTAGTCGTGGTACATGACGCCGGTGAAGACGCCGGTCCGGCTGCCCTTGAGCGAGTCGGCGGCGATGCCGGCCCGTTCGACGGCCTCCCAGGCGACCTCCAGCAGCAGCCGCTGCTGTGGGTCCATCGCCAGCGCCTCACGGGGGGAGATGCCGAAGAACGCGCCGTCGAACTCGCCGGCGTCGTGCAGGAACCCGCCCTCGCGGGTGTACGACTTGCCGTGCGCGTCCGGGTCGGGGTCGTAGAGGTTCTCCACGTCCCAGCCCCGGTCGGCCGGGAACGTCGTGACGGCGTCGGTGCCGGCCTCGACCAGCCGCCACAGCGCCTCGGGGGTGTCCACCCCGCCCGGGTAGCGACAGCTCATCCCCACGATCGCGATGGGCTCGTGGTTCTGCTCGTCGACGGCCCTCAGGCGTTCGCTGGTCTCGTGCAGGTCAGCGGTGACGCGCTTGAGGTACTCGCGGAGCTTGGCTTCGTTCGCCATCGGTTGATCACCTGTCGCTAAGGGGCAAGCGGCGGACTCGTGGTCAGGATCGGCCGAACTTCTGGTCGATGAAGTCGAACAGCTCGTCGTCCGAGGCGTCGTCGATGGCCTGGCTGACGTCGGCCGGCCGGTCGGTGGCGTCGCTCCACCTGGTGACCAGCGCCCGGAGGCGGACCGCCACGGCGGTCCGGGTCTCGTCGTCGCCGGCGAGCCGTTCCAGCTCGTCCGGCCCGGTCGCGGCGAACGCCGCCTCCAGCCGGTCCAGCTCGGCCAGCAGGTCCGACGCCGGCGCGGGCGGCGCGATGTCGGCCAGCAGGAAGTCGGCCAGCGCCGCGGGCGTGGGGCAGTCGAAGATCAGGCTCGCCGGCAGCCGGATCCCGGTGACGGAGGTCAGCCGGTTGCGCAGCTCCACCGCGGTCAGCGAGTCGAAGCCGAGGCCGGTGAACGTCTGCCCGGAGGGGATGACGGTGGCCGGCGGGTAGCCGAGCACGTCGACGACCTGCGCCTTGACGAGGTCCTCCACCAGCCGGCTGCGATCGGCCTCTGGCGTGCCGGCCAGCCGTCGGGCGAAGGACGGCCCACCCTCGGCGCCGCCGTCGGCGACGCGCCGCCGGGCCCGGACCAGGCCCCGCAGCGGTGCCGCGAGCTGGTTGGCGTCGGAGCGGCGGCGCAGCGCGGCGAGGTCGAGCAGCGCCGGCACGAGGTGCGGGCGGCCGCCGCGCAGGCTGGCGTCGAACAGGCGCAGCGCCTGGCCGGTGTCGAGCGGGCGGAGGCCGTTGCGGCCCATCCGCTGCCGCTGGGCGTCGTCGAGCCCGCCGGTCATCCCGCTGGCCTCGCCCCAGAGGCCCCAGGCCAGCGCGGTGGCGGCGAGGCCCGAGGCGCGCCGCTGGTGGGCGAGACCGTCCAGGAACGCGTTCGCGGCAGCGTAGTTGCCCTGTCCGGGGCCGCCGAGGACGCCGGCGACCGACGAGAAGAGGACGAACATCGACAGGTTCCGCCCCCGGGTCAGCTCGTGCAGACGCCAGGCGGCGTCGGCCTTGGCGGCCAACACGGTGGACAACCGCTCCGGCGTCAGCGCCGACACCACCGCGTCGTCGAGGACGCCGGCGGCGTGCACGACCCCGGTGAGCGGGTGCTCGGCGGGGACATCGGCCAGCAGGGCGGCGAGGCCGTCCGGGTCCGCCACGTCGCCGGCCACCAGCCGGACCTGCGCGCCCAGCGCGGCCAGCCCGCTCAGCAGCTCCGCCGCGCCGGGGGCGTCCGGCCCTCGCCGGCTGACCAGCAGCAGATGGCGCACCTTGTGCGCGGCGACCAGGTGTCGGGCCAGCAGGCCACCGAGCGCGCCGGTGGCGCCGGTGACCAGGACCGTGCCGTGGGGGTCGAGTTCGGCGCCCAGCGCCGCGTCGAGGGCGGCGGGCACGAGCCGGGGCGCCAGCACCCGATCGCCCCGGATCGCCAGCTGCGGTTCGCCGGTGGCGACCGCGCGGGCCACCAGCTCGACCGGGCCCTCGGGTCCGGCGGGCTCCGGTCGCTGTGCCTCGTCGAGGTCCACGAGCACGAAGCGGTCGGGGTGCTCCGCCTGGGCCGAGCGCAACAGGCCCCAGACCGCCGCGCCGGGCAGGTCGGTCACCCGGCCGGCGTCGCCGGCGGGGACGGCCCCGCGGGTCAGCACGACCAGCCGCCGGTCCGCCAGCCGGTCGTCGGCGAGCCAGCCCTGCACGGCGGTCAGCACGGTGGCGAGCCGGGCCCGGGTGGCGGTGGGGACCGGGTCGCCCCCGTCGTCGGCGTACGCCGCGAGCAGCACCAGCTCCGGGTCGAGCCGACCGGAGTCGACCGCCTCGGCCAGCTCGGTGAGCCCGAGCCTGTCGAGGCTGGCCGGGCCGGTCGGGGCGTCGCCGAGGAGCACCGCGCGGGCGGTCGCCGGGGCGCCCAGCGGCACGCTCTGCCAGACCACGTCGAACAGCGAGTCGACGTCCGCGCCGGCGCCGCGTACCTGGTCGGCGGTCACCGGGCGGGAGACCAGCGAGCCGATCCGGGCGACGGGGGCGCCGGCCGGGTCGGTCAGGGTCAGGGTGACCCCGCCGCCGCTGCGCCGGGCCCGCACCCGCAGCGCGGTCGCGCCGACCGCCGAGAGGGTGACGCCGGTCCAGGCGAAGGGCAGGCGTACGCCGGAAGCCTCCGGGTCCTCGTCGAGGAGGCCGACGACGTGCAACGCCGCGTCCAGCAGGGCGGGGTGGATGCCGAAGCCGTCGACCTCGGTGCCGTCGGGCAGCGCCACCTCGGCGCACACCTCGTCACCGGTACGCCAGACGGCGCGCAGGCCGCGGAAGACCGGGCCGTACTCGACGCCGAGGCGGGACAGCTCGGCGTAGACGGTGTCGACCGCGACGCCGACGGCGGGCGTGGGCGGCCAGGGCGCCGGGTCGGGCCCGTCGGGGTGCGGTGCGGCGGGTGAGAGGATCCCCGTCGCGTGGCGGTCCCATTCCCCGTCCGGGTCGGCTGCGGCCCGGGAGTGGATGGTGACCGGTCGGCGGCCCTCCTCGTCCGCCGCCCCCAACTTGACCTGCACCGCCCGGGCGCCCTGCTCGGGCAGCGCCAGCGGCGCCTCCAGCGTCAGCTCGTCCAGCGCGTCGCAGCCGACCTGGGCGCCCGCGTGCAGGACCATCTCGACCAGGGCGGCGCCCGGCACCACCACCGAGTCCCAGACGACGTGTTCGGCGAGCCACGGCTGGGTCTGCGCGGAAAGCTCGGTGCCGAAGATCCGGACGTCGTCGTCGGCCACCCGCACGGCGGCCCCGAGCAGGGCGTGGTCGACGGCATGGACACCGAGGCCGGGGGTCGCGACGCCGGCGGTCGCGGTGGCGTTGAGCCAGTAGCGCTGGTGGTCGAAGGCGTACGTGGGCAGCTCGACCGCGCGGGGCCGCGCCCCGGTGCCGGTGAGGTAGCCGGCCCAGTCGACGTGGCCGCCGGTGACGTAGCGCTCGGCGAGGGCGGTGAGCAGCGTGTCGACCTCGGGGTGGTCGGCGCGCAGCGTGGCGGTGAACCGGACGTCGCCGGCCGCCTCGACGCAGTCCTGCGCCATCGCGGTCAGTACGGCGTCGGGGCCGACCTCCAGGAAGTGCGTCACGTCCTGGAGGTGGAGGGTCCGTACCGCGTCGGCGAACCGCACCGGCTGGCGCACGTGCCGCACCCAGTAGCCCGGATCGGTGATCTCGCCGGCGTCCGCGACCGCACCCGTCACGTTCGACACGACCGGGATCCTCGGCGGCTGCCAGTCCAGGCCCGCCACCACCGAGGCGAACTCGTCCAGCATCGGATCCATCAACCGCGAGTGGAACGCATGACTGACCGCGAGTTCCTTGACCCGCCACCCCCGCTCACGACACGCCGCCACCACCGACGCGACCTCGCCGACGACACCCGACACCACCACCGACGCCGGACCATTCACCGCCGCGACATCCACCGCCGCGCCCGTCAGGCCGATCAGCTCGGCGACGAGTTCCTCGGACGCGCCGATCGCCGCCATCACCCCACCGGCCGGCAGCGCCTGCATCAACTTCCCGCGCGCCGCCACCAGCACACACGCGTCCGGCAGGGACAGCATCCCCGCCACGTACGCCGCCGTCACCTCACCGATCGAGTGACCGGCGACGAAGTCCGCCCGCACACCCCACGAGGCCAGCAACTCCCACAACGCCACCTCGACCGCGAACAAACCGGCCTGCGCGAAGACGGTCTGGTCCACCAGGCCCGCCTCGGGGGTACCCGGCTCGGCGAACACGGCATCCCGCAACGGACGCGGCAACAGCGGATCGAGGTGCCCACACACCTCGTCGAAGACGGAAGTGAACACCGGGAACGCGTCGTACAGCTCCCGGCCCATCCCGGCGCGCTGCGAACCCTGACCGGTGAACAGCACCGCCCGACGACCCGCCGACACCACACCCGACGACCGGCCCTCGACAACCCCGGCCAACCCCGCCGACAACTCCTCGACCGTCGAGCCCCACACCACCGCCCGGTGCTCCAACGCCGCCCTGGACGTCGCCAACGACCAGGACACATCCGACACCGACACGTCAGACCGGTCCCGCACGAACGACACCAACCGCGCCGCCTGACCCGCCAGACCCCGCGCCGAGCGCGCCGACACCACCCACGGCACCGGCAATCCCACCGGCACCGCCACCACCGGCACCGTGCCGACCTCGGACTCCGGCTCCGGCTCCGGCTCCGGCTCCGGCTCCGGCTGCTCCAGGATCACGTGGGCGTTCGTGCCGGAGATGCCGAACGAGGACACCCCCGCCCGACGCGGACGACCCACCACAGGCCACTCCCGGGCCTGCGTCACCAACTCCACCGCACCCGACGACCAGTCCACATGCGACGACGGCGCATCCACGTGCAACGTCGCCGGCACCGTCCCACACCGCATCGCCATGATCATCTTGATCACGCCGGCCACCCCGGCCGCCGCCTGCGTGTGACCGATGTTCGACTTGACCGAACCGAGGAGCAGCGGCTCGTCCCGCCCCTGGCCATAGGTCGCGAGCAGCGCCTGCGCCTCGATCGGGTCACCCAACGTGGTACCCGTGCCGTGCGCCTCCACCACATCCACGTCACCGACGTCCAGCCGGGCGTTGGCGAGCGCCTGCCGGATCACCCGCTGCTGCGACGGACCGTTCGGCGCCGTCAACCCGTTCGACGCCCCGTCCTGGTTCACCGCCGTGCCGCGCACCACCGCCAGAATCCGCCGACCCTCCCGCCGCGCGTCCGACAACCGCTGCACCAGCAGCACGCCCACGCCCTCGGCGAGCGCCGTGCCGTCCGCGGCCTCGGCGAACGCCCGGCACCGGGCCACCGGCGAGAGGTTGCCCTGCCGGGTGAAGTCGACGAAGACCGCCGGGGTCGGCATCACGGTGACGCCGCCGGCCAGGGCCAGGTCGCACTCCCCCGACCGCAGCGCCTGCACCGCCAGGTGCAACGCCACCAACGACGACGAACACGCCGTGTCCACCGTCACCGCCGGCCCCTCGAAACCGAACGAGTACGCCACCCGGCCCGACGCGATGCTGCCCGCGTTGCCGAGGCCCAGGTAGTCCTCCGCCCCCGCCGGCGGGGACTCCGGTGGGTGGGCGTACCCGCTGTGGGTCATGCCGGCGAAGACCCCGACGCGCGCGCCCTTCAGGCTGGTCGGGTCGATGCCGGCGGACTCGACCGCCTCCCAGGACGTCTCCAGCAGCAGCCGCTGCTGCGGGTCCATGGCGAGGGCCTCACGCGGCGACACCCCGAACAGCCGGGCGTCGAAGTCGGCGGCGTCGGGCAGGAACCCGCCCTCCCGCACCGAGGACGTGCCCGGCCGGGACCGCCCCGGGTCGTAGAGCGTGTCCAGGTCCCAGCCGCGGTCGGTCGGGAAGGAGGTGATGGCGTCCCCGCCGGCCGCGACGAGGTCCCACAGCTCCTCGGCCGTCCGCACCCCGCCCGGGAAACGGCAACCGGTGCCGACGATCGCGATCGGCTGCTGCGCCTCGGCCTCGACGTCGCGGAGCCGTTGCCGGGTCCGCCGCAGGTCGGCGGTGACTCTCTTCAGGTAATCCCGGAGCTTGTCTTCGGTGTCCATCAACCCAGCCCATCGCGATGCACGGCGGAGACTCGGCGTAAGCGACGGTACGAATGCGCAGAAGTCTCAGGCGACACCTGTATCTGTCGTTCGGCTCGCTCGGCCGAGAGCCACGAGGATCCCCATCTGCGGGGAGAAGTTATTGGTGCGCGCGAGCGCGGACAACCCCTAACCAGGCGGCTGGCCAGCTAGGGGTGTCCGGTCCCGACCCCGTCGCACTAGCGTCGCCTCGACCGGGTCTGCGTTCGGCCCGGTCGGGAACTCCAGCCGCCGGGAAGGACCGCCGAGGATGACCACGCCAGATATCGACAACGGCCTGTGGGTGCGACGCTTCCACCCGGCGCCGGGTGGCGCCAGGCGGCTGGTGTGTCTGCCCCACGCCGGCGGCTCGGCCAGCTTCTACTTCCCCGTCTCCCGCAGCCTCTCCCCCGCCGTCGAGGTGCTGGCGATCCAGTACCCGGGCCGGCAGGACCGCCGCCACGAGCCCTGCGTCGGCGACATCCACCAGCTCGCGCGGGAGGTCTTCACCGTGCTGCGGCCGTGGCTGGACGAGCCGGTGGCCATCTTCGGGCACAGCATGGGGGCCAGCGTCGGCTTCGAGCTGGCCCGGCTGATCGAGCAGGACGGCGGCGCGGCCGCGCACCTGTTCGCGTCCGGGCGTCGTGCGCCGTCGCAGGCGCGGCACGAGACCGTGCACCTGCTGGACGACGAGGGCCTGCTGGCCGACGTACGGAAGCTGAGCGGCACCAACCCGGCCGTCCTCGGCGACCAGGAGATGCTGCGGGCCGCGCTGCCGGCGATCCGCAGCGACTACCGGGCCGCGGAGACGTACACCTACCGGCCCGGTCCGCCGCTGAGCTGCCCGATCACGGTCTTCACCGGCGACGACGACCCGAAGACGACGGTCGAGGAGGCCCGCGCCTGGTCGACCCACACCACGGGGCCGTTCGACCTCAAGGTCTATCCGGGCGGGCACTTCTTCCTGGCCGAGCACCAGGCGGCGGTCCTGCGGGCGATCTCGACCGCCCTGACCGCGGCGCCGGCCATCTGATCCTGACCCGACGAGGGGCCCGTCCACCGGTGTCACGACCGGTCGGCGGGCCCCTCGTCCGTGGGCGGTGTCACCGCTTGTGGCCGACCGCGATCACGTAGTCGAGCTGCGCCAGCTCGCGCTTCATCAGGTCCTGGTTCTTCCAGTGCGCGGCCATGCTCTTGCGCACGGCGGGCTTGACCACGGCGCGGAACTCGGGGTCGTTGGTCCGGTCGGCCATGTACCGCCGCCAGCCCTCCCAGGTCTGGTCCTTGATCGACTGGACCTCCGGGTTGGCGAAGCCGGCCTCGACGAGCTCCTGCCGGTACGTGTCCCGGTCGTGCCAGTTCTCCTTCGGGATGCTGAACTTGACGAAGCTCAGCGGGCCCGACTGGATGGCCGCCCGGACCACGTCGGCGCTGACCGGGACGATGTCGGCCGTGGCCAGCACGCCGCCCGGGCGCAGCACCCGCAGCGCCTCGGCGAAGAACGCGCTGCGCGGGTAGAAGTGGAAGGCGGACTCCAGGGCCACCACCCGGTCGAAGGTGTTGTCCTCGAAGGGCAGTTCGGTCGCGCTGCCCAGGCGGAAGTCGGTCCGGTCCGCCAAGCCCTCCGCGCGCGCCCGGCGCTGCGCCGCCTCGACGTGGTGCGGGGTGATGTTGAGGCCGTACACCTTGCCGACCCGGCGCTCGCGCAGCCACTTGAAGTCCTGGTCGGCGTAGCCGAAGCCGACGTCGAGGACGGTGTCGTCGGGCTTGAGCCCGGCGGCGTCGGCCAGCTTGTCGGCCAGCGCCTCGGCCGCCGTGTCGAGGTCGGTCGCCCCGTCGGCCCAGTAGCCGACGTTCATGTAGTGGGTGCGGCGGGCCGCGAACTCCACGTCGGGCGACTGGATCTCGTAGAAGCGCCGGACCCGGGTGACGGGGTCGGCGGTGAAGACCGTGCGGATCGCCCGGCCGGCGATCTTCAGGTTCTCGAACATATGGGTTTCCTTCCGGTGGGTGGAATGCTGATCAGCCCCGCCGGACCTGCCGGCGCAGGTCCTCGACGAGCGCGCGCACACCCGCCGGGTCAGCGGCGGTGCCGAAGACGTAGAAGTCGGGCCGGACGAGCACCGCCACGGCGTCGTACCGCTTGAGGTGGGACAGGTAGACGTCGTCGAGGTCGAACGCGGTCAGCGCGCCCGGCCCGGCGGTGGGGGCGCCGGCGGGGAGCATCCGGACGACCCGGGCGTCGAGGGAGTCCAGGAAGGCGCGGGCGTCGGCGTCGAGCAGCCCGTCGGGATCCTCGGCGCAGACCAGGGCGAAGCCGGTGCCGACGACCTCGTCGAAGAGCCCGGACCGGCCGTCGACCTCCACCTGCCCCTGCGGCATCGGGGCGCCGGCGCCGGACGCGGCGGCCTCGTCGGCCCGGCCGTGCAGGATTCCGCCGACCAGCGGCTCCAGCAGCGACCGGGTCCGGGGCCGGGTGGTCCGGCGGCGCAGTTCGGCGAGCATGACGGCGTCCCGGCCGGCCGCGGCGGTGCGGTCGGTCTCGCAGATCACCGTGCCCGAGTCCATGGACATCCGGATGGCGTGCTGCACGTGGGCGCAGCGCTCCTCCTGGTAGGTGTCCAGCAGGGCCTCGTCGGCGAGGCCGCGGTGCACCAGGTCGAGCTTCCAGGCGAGGTTGAGCGCGTCCCGGAAGCCGGAACTCATCCCCTGCCCCATGAACGGCGGCATCACGTGCGCCGCGTCACCGGCGATGAGGATCCGGCCGCAGCGCCAGCGGTCGGCCGAGCACGCCTGGGTGGTGTAGACGCCGTACCGCTCCAGGGTCGCGTTGTCAGGTGTGATGTCGAAGAGGCCGAGCAGCCGCCAGACGCTCTCGACGCTCTCGAACTCCTCGCGGCTCTCCCCCGGCACCCGCATGAACTCCCACCGCCGGTGCCCCGGCCCGGCCGACACCGCGGTGCGGGGCCGCGCCGGGTCGCAGACCTGGAGGTTGTTCGGCTTGAACTCGCGGGCCTCGTGCGGCACGACGTCGCAGACCAGCCAGTCGTACGTGAAGCCGAGGTCGGTGACACCGCTGCCCAGGTGCTCGCGGACGAAGCTGTTGGCCCCGTCGCAGCCGACCACCCACCGGGCCGCGCGGACCTCCTCGCCGTCCGGCCCGGCGATGGTGACCTCGACCCGGTCGTCGTGCTCGGCCAGGCCGGTCACCTGGTACGGGCGCAGCACCGTGACACCCGGCAGCTCCGTCGCCCGCTCGGCGAGCAGCGCCTCGAGGCCCGGCTGGTAGAAGGAGACGGAGTCGGGCCAGCCCATCGGGCCGTCGCCGGTCACCTTCACGTGCAGCAGGGTCCGGCCGAAGCCGTTCTTGAACGTGTACTCCCCCGACGACTCCACCACCGGACCCAGCCGGTCGGCGACCCCGGCGGCGGCCAGGATCCGGCTCGCCTCCCCGTCGTACGACACGGCGCGCGGGAAGTTGTACGGCGTGGCCCACCGCTCGACCGCCGTGACGGTGAGACCCCGCTGCGCCAGCAGGATCGTGAGCATCTCGCCCACCGGGCCGTAGCCCACGATCAGCACGTCGGTCATCAGCATCGGTATCGGTTCCTCGCGGAGTCGGTCGGACACGGTGTCGGAAGGACGGCTCCCGCCGTCCGGGGCGGCCGGACGGCCGTCAGAGGCCGAGTTCGGCGTCGATGAGGTCGAAGATCTCGTCGTCGCTGGCCCGGTCGAGGTCGATGTCGAGGTCGGGGTCCCCGCCCGAGCCGGCGCGCATCGTCCGCCACTTGGCGATCAGCACCTCCAGCCGGGAGCCGATCTGGGCGTGCAGCTCCGGCTCGACGCTGGCCTCGGTCAGCGAGCGTTCCAGGTTCTCCAGGTCCGCGAGGACCGGCGGCACCTCGGGGCCGGTGTCCGGCGCGAGCTGGGCCAGCAGGAACACGGCCAGCGCGTTCGGGTCCGGGTAGTCGAAGATCAGTGTGGCCGGCAGGCGCAGGCCGGTCGCCGTGGTGAGCCGGTTGCGCAGCTCGACGGCGGTCAACGAGTCGAAGCCGATCTGGCTGAACGCCCGGCCGGGGGCGACCGCCGCGCGGCTGCCGTGCCCGAGCACGCTCGCCGCCTGCTCGCGGACCAGGTCGACCAGCAGGGTGTGCCGGTCGGGACCGGCCAGGGCCGCCAGCTCGTCGGCGAGGGTGCGGCCGCCGGTGGCCGGGGCGGCCGACCGGGCGCTGGGCCGTTCCCGCCGGGTCAGGCCGCGCAGCAGGGCCGGGGGCCGCTCGACCTCGCCGAGCGCGGCGACGTCGATCCTGGTCGGCACCAGCACCGGCTCGGCCGTCCGCAGGCCCGCGTCGAACAGGGCCATGCCCAGGTCGGACGGGATCGCGAGCTGCCCGTCCCGGGCGGTGATGCGGGGGTCGGTCCGGTCCAGCTTGGCGGTCATCTCGCTGGCCTGCTCCCACAGGCCCCAGGCCAGCGACCGGCCCGGCAGCCCTTCGGCGCGGCGCGCCAGGGCCAGCGCGTCGAGGAACGCGTTGGCCGCCGCGTAGTTCGCCTGGCCGGGCACGCCGAAGACGCCGGCGCCGGAGGAGAACAGCACGAATCCGGCCAGGTCGAGGTGCCGGGTCAGCTCGTGCAGGTGCCACGCGGCGTCGAGCTTCGGCGCGAAGACCGTGTCGAGGCGCTGCGGCGTCAGGGCGGTGACCACGCCGTCGTCGAGCACACCGGCGAGGTGCACGACCGCGGTCAGCGGGTGCCGCGGCGGCACCGCGGCCAGCACTCCGGCCAGGCTGTCCCGGTCGGACACGTCGGCCGCCACCACCGTGGCCTCGGCGCCCAGGGACCGCAGTTCGGCGACCGCCTCGGCCGCGCCGGGCGCCCGCTCGCCCCGGCGGCTGACCAGCAGCAGCCGCCGCACGCCGTGCGTCTCGACCAGTCGCCGGGCGACCAGGCGGCCCAGGGTCCCGGTGCCGCCGGTCAGCAGCACGGTGCCGTCGGGGTCCCACGCCCGGGGCATGGTGAGCACCACCTTGCCGACGTGCCGGGCCTGGCTGACGTACCGGAACGCCGCCGGCGCCTGGCGCACGTCCCACGCCTGGGTGGGCAGCGGGGTGAGCGCGCCGCGTTCGAAGAGCCCCAGCAGCACGACGAGCATGCGCTGCACCTCGTCGGGGTCCTCGAGGGTCAGGTCGAAGGCGGTGTAGTCGACCCCCGGATGGTCGGCGGCGACCCGGGCGGCGTCCCGGATGTCCGTCTTGCCCATCTCGACGAACCGCCCGCCGCGTGGCAGCAGCCGCAGCGAGGCGTCGACGAACTCGCGGGCCAACGAGTCCAGCACCACGTCGACGCCCCGGCCGCCGGTGACGTCGGCGAACCGGGTCTCGAAGTCGAGGGTGCGGGACGAGGCCAGGTGATCCTCGTCGATGCCCATCGCCCGCAGGGCGTCCCACTTGGCGGGGCTGGCGGTGGCGAACACCTCGGCGCCGAGGTGCCGGGCGAGTTGCACGGCGGCCATGCCGACGCCGCCGGCCGCCGCGTGCACCAGCACCGACTCGCCCTTGGTGAGCCCGGCCAGGTTGACCAGGCCGTGGTACGCGGTCAGGAAGACCACCGGCACGGACGCGGCCGCCACGTACGACCAGCCGGCCGGCATCGGGGCCAGCAGCCGGCGGTCGGTGACCGCGACGGGCCCGAAGCAGCCGACGAACACCCCGAACACCCGGTCGCCGGGCCGCAGGTCCGTCACCTCGGCGCCCACCTCGACGACCTCGCCGGCGCCCTCGCCGCCGAGCGGCCCGGCGTCGCCGGGGTAGAGACCGAGCGCGTTGAGCACGTCGCGGAAGTTCAGGCCGGCGGCGCGGACGCGGACCCGCACCTCGCGGGGGCCGAGGACGGCGTCGGCGGCGTCGGTCGGGCTCAGGGTGAGGTTCTCCAGGCTGCCGCGCACCGGCGCGTCCAGCCGCCACGCGGCGGCGGGCGGTGCGGTCAGCTCGCCCGCCGACCCGGCGCGCGCCAGTCGTGGCACGTACGCCACGCCGCCCCGGATCGCCGCCTGCGGCTCGGCCGCCGCCAGTAGCGCGGCGACCTGGTCGGGACCGATCCCGTCGCCGTCGACGTCGACGACGACCACCTGGTCCGGGTTCTCCGACTGGGCGGAGCGGACCAGTCCCCACACCGCCGCGGCGGCCGGGTCGGTCACCTCGCCGGCGGCGTGCACGGCCACCGCGCCGCGCGTCACCAGCAGCAGCCGCGACGCCGCCCAGCGGGGCTCGGCGAGCCAGCGCCGGATCACCTCGAGGGCCCGGACGGCGGCGCGGCGGGCCGCGCGGGGGGTGGGCTGCCCGGGTGCCGCGTCGAGCGGCACGAGCACGGCCCCGGGCAGGTCCAGTCCCGCGTCGACGGCGTCGGCGAGCCCGTCCAGCCCTGGATGCAGGGGGAACCCGTCGAGGCCGGGGGCGACCGCCACGGCCGTGACCGGGGCGACCCCGTCGACCGGCGGCAACGGCGTCCAGTCGACGCGGAACAGGGCGTCCCGGGTGGCCCGGTCGTCGGTGACGGCCAGCTCCGTGGCGGAGATCGGCCGCATCGTCAGGGCGGTCACGTCGGCGACCGGGGCGCCGGTCGGGTCGGCGGCGGTCAGCGCGATGGCGTACGGCGCGACCTGGGTGAGCCGGATCCGCAGCGCGGTCGCGCCGGTGGCGTGCAGGGTGACGCCGTTCCAGGCGAACGGCAGCAGCAACCGGCCGGCCCCCGCCTCGGCGAGACCGCCGAAGTGCGCGGCGTGCAGGGCGGCGTCGAGCAGGGCCGGGTGCAGCCCGTACCGGTCTGCGTCGACCCGCTGGGCCGCCGGCAACTCCACCTCGGCGTAGACCTCGTCGCCGCTGGTCCACACGGCCCGCAGCCCCTGGAACGCCGGCCCGTACGCGTAGCCGTCGGCGGCGAGGCCGGCGTAGAAGCCGGTCAGGTCGACGGGGCGGGCGTCGCGCGGCGGCCAGTCGGCGAGCTGCGGCGGCGGGGCGGGCTGGTCGGCGGAGAGGGTCGCGCTGGCGTGTCGGGTCCACGGGCTCCCGGCCGGGCCGTCGGCGGGCCGGGAGTGCAGGGTCACCGGGCGGCGTCCGTCGTCGCCGGTCGGGCCGACCGCCACCTGCACCTGGGTGGCGCCGGTGGCGGGCAGCGTCAGCGGGGCCTCGATGACCAGCTCGTCGAGGACGGGGTGACCGATCTCGTCGCCGGCGCGCAGGCAGAGCTCCACCAGCCCGGTGCCGGGCACCAGCACGCTCTCGGTCACCCGGTGGTCGGCCAGCCACGGCTGGGCGTCGGTCGACAGCCGCCCGGTGAACAGGTGTCCCCTCGCCTCGGCCAGCGGGACCGACGCGCCGAGCAGCGGGTGCCCGGCGGCGTCCAGGCCGGCGGCGCCGACGTCGCCGGGGCCGGAGACGGGCCGGGGCCAGTAGCGGCGGTGCACGAACGCGTACGTGGGCAGGTCGACCCGCCGGCCGCCGGCCAGCGCGGGCCGCCAGTCCACGGGTACCCCGCGCACGTGCAGCTGGGCCGCCGAGAGCAGGAACCGCTGCCGGTCGCCCTGGTCGCGGTGCACGGAGCCGACCACCACGGTCTCGCCGTCGTGCTCGGCGAGGGTCTCCTCGATGCCCACGGTGAGCACGGGGTGCGGGCTGCACTCGACGTACGTGTCGTGGCCCTGGGCGGCCAGCGACCGGACCGCCCGCGCCAACTCGACCGGCTGCCGCAGGTTGCGGTACCAGTAGTCGGGGCCCATCTCCTCGCCGTCGAGCCAGCGCAGGTCGGTGGTGGAGAACAGCGGCACGGCCGCCGGGCCGGGGGCGAGGCCCGCCAGCACCTCCGCCAGCTCGTCGCGGATGCGTTCCACCTGTGCCGAGTGCGAGGCGTAGTCGACCGCGATCCGGCGCACCCGGACCTGCTCGCCGGCCAGCTCCGCGAGGAGTTCCTCCACCGCCTCGGGCTCGCCGGAGACCACCACGGCGGCCGGGCCGTTCACGGCGGCCACCGCGATCCGGTCGCCGAACCGGGCGACCCGCTCCCGGACCGTGTCGGCGGGGAGCGCGACGGAGGCCATCGCCCCGTGCCCGGCCAGGGCCCGCAGCGCGCGGCTGCGCAGCGCCACCACCCGGGCGGCGTCGGGCAGCGAGAGCACCCCGGCGACGCAGGCGGCGGCGATCTCGCCCTGCGAGTGGCCGACCACGGCGGCCGGCTGCACGCCGTACGAGCGCCACAGCTCGGCCAGCGACACCATCATCGCGAACAGGGCGGGCTGCACGACGTCGACCTCGTCGAGGCCGGGCGCGCCGGGCGCCCGGCGCAGCACGTCCAGCAGCGACCAGTCGAGGTACGGCCGCAGCGCCGCGTCGCAGGCCGCCATCCGCTCGGCGAACACCGGGGCCTGGTCGAGCAGTTCCAGCCCCATGCCGAGCCACTGGGAGCCCTGGCCGGGGAAGACGAAGACGCACCGGCCGGCGGGCCCGGCGTCGCCGCGTACCACCGCCGGGTCGGGGCGGCCCTCGGCGAGCGCGTCGAGGGCGGCGGCGATCCGGTCCGGCTCGGCGCCGACCAGCACCGCCCGGCAGTCGAAGGTGCTCCGGCTGGTGGCCAGCGACCAGGCCACGTCGAGCGGAATCTGGTCGGGCCGCTCGGCGAGGTGGGCCCGCAGCCGGCGGGCCTGCCCGGCCAGCGCCTCGGGGGTGCGCGCGGACAGCAGCCACGGCAGCGCCCGGGCGCCGCCGGCGACGGCCGGCGGTGGGCTGGACCCGGCGGCGGCCTCCGCGAGCGGGGCGGACGCGGCGGCCGCCGCCGACAGCGGCGACGGCCCGACCGCGGGCTCCGGGGCCGGTGCCGGCTCGGCGACCGCCTCGACGATCACGTGGGCGTTGGTGCCGCTGATACCGAACGAGGAGACACCGGCGCGCGCCGGCCGGTCCGCCCGGGGCCACGGGCGGGCCTCGGTGAGCAGCTCCAGGGAGCCGGAGTCCCAGTCGACGCGCGAGCTGCGCCGCTCGGCGTGCAGGGTGCGGGGCAACCGGCCGTGCCGCATGGCGAGGACCATCTTCAGCACCCCGGCGACGCCGGCCGCGGCCTGGGTGTGCCCGAGGTTGGACTTGACCGAGCCGAGCAGCACCGGCGGGGTGTCGGCCGGGCGCTGCCCGTAGGTGGCGAGGATCGCCTCCGCCTCGATGGGGTCACCCAGCGACGTGCCGGTGCCGTGCGCCTCCACCACGTCCACGTCGGCGGGGGTCAGCCCGGCGGCGCCCAGCGCGGCCCGGATGACCCGCTCCTGGGACGGCCCGTTCGGGGCGGTCAGCCCGTTGGACGCCCCGTCCTGGTTGACGGCCGAGCCCCGGACCACGGCGAGGACCGGGTGGCCCCGACGGCGGGCCTCGGAGAGGCGTTCCACCACCAGCATCCCGACGCCCTCGGACATGCCGAAGCCGTCGGCGTCCTCGGCGAACGCCTTGCACCGCCCGTCGGCGGCGAGGCCGCGCTGGCGGCTGAACCCGGTCAACCCGGCGGGGGTGGACATCACGGACACGCCGCCGGCCAGGGCCAGGTCGCAGTCGCCCTGACGCAGCGCCTGGACGGCCAGGTGCAGCGCCACGAGGGACGCCGAGCAGGCGGTGTCCACGGTGACCGCCGGCCCCTCCAGCCCCAGCGCGTACGCGACCCGCCCGGACAGGACGCTGCCGGCGGTGCCGGTGAGCAGGTGCCCCTCGTCGGCGGTGACCTCGCCGTCGTCGGAGGTGACGCCCGGGGCGACCTGGTCGGCGTAGTCCTGGCCGTGCGTGCCGGCGAAGACGCCGGTGCGGCTGCCGCGCAGGGTGACCGGGTCGATGCCGGCGCGTTCCAACGCCTCCCACGAGGTCTCCAGCAGCAGCCGGTGCTGCGGATCCATCGCGAGGGCCTCGCGGGGGCTGATGCCGAAGAACGCGGCGTCGAAGTCGGCGATGCCGGTGAGGAACCCGCCGGCCCGCACGTACGTGCGGCCGGGCGTGCCGGGCACCGGGTCGAAGAGGTCGCCCAGCGGCCAGCCCCGGTCGTCGGGCAGGTCGCCGATGACGTCCCCGCCGGCGTCGAGCAGCCGCCACAGCTCCTCGGGCGAGCCGATGCCGCCGGGGAACCGGCAGGCCATCGCGACGATGGCGACCGGCTCGTCGAGGGCGACGGTGGTCGCGTCGGTGACCTCGGTGGCGGCGGTGCCGAGCAGGCGGGCGTGCAGGTGCGCGGCGAGCAGCTCCGGGGTGGGGTGGTTGAACACGGCGTGCGGGGCGAGCCGGACGCCGGTGACCGCGGTGAGCCGGTTGCTCAGTTCCACCGCCATCAGCGAGTCGAAGCCGAGCTCCTTGAACGGGCGGCGCGGCTCGACCTGTTCGGGGCCGGTGTGCCCGACCACGGTGGCGCACCGGGTGCGCACCAGGTCCAGCAGCAGGGCGGCGCGGTCGGGCTCGGCCAGCTCGGCCAGCCGGTCGGCGAAGCTCGCGGCGGAGGTGGGGGCGGAGCCGGCGTTGACGGCCCGGCGGGGCGGCGGGGGCAGCAGCGCCCGCAGCAGGGCGGGCACCTCGCCGGAGGCCCGGACGGCGGCCAGGTCCAGCCCGATCGGCACCAGCGCCGGCAGGTCGGCGTGCAGCGCGGCGTCGAGCAGGGCCAGGCCGGCGGCCGCGTCCAGGGGCCGGGTGCCGCCCCGGGCGAGGCGGGCCAGGTCGGCCGGGGTGAGCCGGCCGGCCATCCCGTCCTCGGTGGCCCACAGCCCCCAGGCCAGGGACGTCGCGGGCAGGCCGTGGGCACGCCGGTGCGCGGCGAGCGCGTCGAGGAAGGCGTTGCCGGCCGCGTAGTTGCCCTGGCCGGGGCTGCCGAAGGTGGCGGCGGCCGAGGAGAACAGCACGAACGCGGCCAGGTCAAGGCCGGCGGTCAGCTCGTGCAGGTGCCAGGCGCCGTGCACCTTGGACCGCAGGGCACGCTCCCAGCGGGCCGGGTCGAGGTCGGTGAGCAGCGCGTCGTCGGTGGCCCCGGCGGCGTGCACCACGGCGACCAGCCGGCCGGCCAGCGGGGTGACGACGGCGGCGAGGGCCGCCCGGTCGGCGACGTCGACCGCGACCACCCGGACGGTGACGCCGGCGTCGGCCAGCGCGTCCGTCCAGTCGGCGGCCCGGCCGGTGCGGTTGAGCAGGACCAGTTCGGCGACGCCGTGGACGGTGGCGAGGTGGGTGGCGACGTGCCGGCCGATCCCGCCCGTGCCGCCGGTGACCAGCACGGTCCCGCCGGCCAGCGCCGGGACCGGCGTCCCGGCCGGGGGGTGCTCGACCGGGCGGAGCCGGGGCAGCAGGACACGGCCGTCGCGGACCGCGACCTGGGGTTCGTCCGCCGCGACGGCCAGCGCCGACCGGACGGTGGCGTCGTCGGTGGCGTCGAGGCTGAGCAGCAGGAACCGGTCGGGATGCTCGGTCTGGGCGACCCGGACCAGCCCGGCCACCGGGGCGTGCGCCAGGTCGCCGTCGCGGACGGCGACGGCCAGGCGGGTGGTCTCCGCGCGGGGATCGGCCAGCCACCGCTGGAGCACGTCGAGGACGGCGAGGCCGACGGCGTGCGCCCGGTCGGGCACCGGGCGGCCCGGGTCGCCGTCGCCGACGCGCAGCACCAGCAGCGGCGGCAGCGGCCCGTCCGGGGGCGTGTCGTCGGCGAGCGTCCAGGTGGGCGCCGGCGTCGCCGGGAACGCCGCCGGCAGCCAGTCGACGGCGTACAGCCCGGCGGGGGCGGCCGCGGGCGTCGGGGCGTCGGCGGGCGGCAGCGCCAGCGGCCGCAGCACCACCCGGTCCACGTCGAGCACGGGCGCCCCGGCGTCGTCGACGGCGCTCAGCGTCACCGCGTCCGCCCCGGCCGGGGCCAGGCTGACGCGCAGCGCGTACGCGCCGGTGGCGTGGACGCGCACCCCCGCCCAGTCGACGGGCGTCAGCCGCGCGCCGGGCCCGGCACCCGCCTCGTCGCCGGGTGCGCTGTCGGCCTCGCCGGCGGGCGCGAAGTCGGCGAGCAGGAGCAGGCGTAGGGCGGCGTCCAGCACCTGCGGGTGCACGCCGTACCGCTCGGCGTCCGGGTCGCGCGCGTCCTCGGGCAGGCGTACGTCGACGAAGAGCCGGTCGGCGGCGACCCACGCGGAGCGGACCAGTTCCCCGGCGATCGCCCGGCGCTGCGGGGTGGTCAGGTCCAACGGCCGGGCCCCGGTGGGCGGCCAGGCCGGGGCGCGGACGCCGAGCCCGCTCTCCTGGTCGGCGGGGCCGAGCACCGCCTCGGCGACCTCTTGCCACGGCTGCCCGTCGCCGGTGCGGACGTGGCAGCGCGCCGCCCGGCGCCCCCGCTCGTCGGGCGCGGAGAGGTCGACCTGCACGTCGACGGTCAGCTCGGCGGGCAGCGGCACCGGCTCGGGGACGCTCAGCCGCTCCACCGTCGGGGCGCCGAGCCGCTCGCCGAGGTGGGTGAGCATGTCCAGCAGGGCGGTGGCGGGCAGCAGCGCCGGCGCGCCGTCCCCGGTGGCGGCCAGCCACGGCCGGGTCGCCGCCGAGAGCTGGCCGGTGCAGACCACCTGGCCGGTGCCGGCGACCGGCAGCATCCCGCCGAGCAGCGGATGCCCGGCGTCGGCCAGCCCGGCCCCGGCCGGGCCGCCGGCCGCGGAACCGGCGGGCAGCCAGTAGTGGCGGCGCTGGAAGGCGTACGTGGGCAGGTCGACCCGGCGGTGCGGGCCGGGGCCGGCGAGGGCGGCGCGGTCCACGGCGACGCCCCGCACGTGCAGCCGCGCCACGGCGGCGAGCAGCGCCTCCGGCTCGCCGGAGACGCCCCGCACGGCGGGCACGAACGCCAGCTCGTCGGCCTCGGCGCCCAGGCAGTCCTGGGCCATCGCGGTGAGCACGCCGGCCGGGCCGACCTCCAGGAAGGTGGTGACCCCCTGGCGGTGCAGGGCCCGCACGCCGTCCTGGAAGCGGACGGTCCCCCGCACGTGTGCCACCCAGTGGTCGGGCGAGCAGAGCCGGGCCGGGTCGACGGGGTGACCGGTCAGGTTGGACACCACGGGCAGGTGCGGGGTGCGGTAGGCCAGTCCCGCCGCCACCTCGCGGAACGCGTCGAGCATCGGCTCCATGCGCGGCGAGTGGAAGGCGTGCGACACCCGCAGCCGGCTGGTCCGCCGCCCGGCCGCGCGCAGGGTGGCCGCGACGGCGAGCACGGCGTCGGTGTCGCCGGAGATGACGACGCTGGTCGGGCCGTTGACGGCGGCGAGACCCACCCGGTCGGTCAGGTGGGCGGCGACCTCGGCCTCGTCGGCCTCGACGGCGACCATGGCGCCCCCGGCGGGCAGCTGCTGCATCAGCCGGGCCCGAGCGGCGACGAGCGCCGCCGCGTCGGCGAGGGCGAACACCCCGGCCACGTGTGCGGCGGTCAGCTCGCCGACGGAGTGCCCGAGCAGCGCGTCGGGGCGGACACCCCAGGACTCCAGCAGCCGGTACAGGGCCACCTCGAAGGCGAACAGCCCCGGCTGGGTGTAGAGGGTCTGGTCGAGCAGGTCGGCCAGCTCGCCGCCCTCGGGGGCGAGGACGACGTCCGCGACGGGGTGCGGGGCGTGGCCGGCGAGGCAGCGGTCGAGTTCGGCGCAGGCCGCGTCGAACGCCTCGGCGAAGACCGGGTACGCCGCGTGCAGTTCGCGGCCCATGCCGGCGCGCTGGCCGCCCTGCCCGCCGAAGAGCAGGCCGAGCCGGCCGTCGACGACCCGGCCCGTCAGCACGGACGACGCGTCCGGTTCGCTCCGGGTCAGGGCGGTCAGTCCGGCGCGCGCGGCGGCCGGGTCGCCGGCCAGCACCACGGCCCGGTGTTCGAGGGCGGCGCGGGTGGTGGCGAGCGCGTGGCCGACGTCGGCCGGGTCGACGTCCGCGCCGGGCCCGTCAAGCCAGGTCAGCAGACGGGCCGCCTGGTCGCGCAGGGCCTCGCCGGAGGCCGCGGCGAGCAGCCACGGCACGGGCCGGCGGCCGGTGGGCCCGGTGCCCGGCGTCCGCTCGTCGACCGCCGACGCCGTGCCGCCGGTGGACGCCGGGACCTCCGGGTCGGCCGGGGGCGCCGGGACCTCCGGGTCGGCGGGGGGCGCCTCGACGATGACGTGGGCGTTGGTGCCGCTGATGCCGAACGAGGAGATGCCGGCCCGCCGGGGCCGCCGCACCTCGGGCCACGGGCGGGCCTCGGTGAGCACCTCGACCGCACCGGCGGACCAGTCCACCTCGGACGTCGGGGCGTCCACGTGCAGGGTGCGGGGCAGCGTCCCGTGCCGCATGGCGAGCACCATCTTGATCACCCCGGCGGCGCCGGCGGCGGCCTGGGTGTGGCCGAGGTTGGACTTCAGCGAGCCCAGCCGCAGCGGCTCGGCGTCGCCGCGTCCGGCGCCGTACGTGGCGAGCAGCGCCTGCGCCTCGATCGGGTCGCCGAGCCGGGTGCCGGTGCCGTGCGCCTCGACGGCGTCCACGTCGGCGGCGGTGAGGCCGGCGGCGGCCAGCGCGCGGCGGATGACCCGCTCCTGGGCGGGGCCGTTGGGGGCGGTGAGCCCGTTGGACGCGCCGTCGGAGTTGACGGCCGATCCGCGCAGCACGGCGAGGACGGGGTGCCCGCGCCGGCGGGCGTCGGAGAGCCGCTCCAGCAGCAGCACCGCGACGCCCTCGGACCAGCCGGTGCCGTCGGCGCCCTCGGCGAACGCCTTGCACCGGCCGTCCGGGGCCAGGCCGCGCTGCCGGCTGAACTCGACGAACGCCTGCGGGGTGCCCATCACCGCCACGCCGCCGGCCACCGCGAGGGAGCAGTCCCCGGCGCGCAGCGCCTGGGCGGCCAGGTGCAGCGCCACCAGCGACGACGAGCACGCCGTGTCGACGGTGACCGCCGGCCCCTCCAGCCCCAGCGCGTACGCGACCCGGCCGGAGACGACGCTGCCGGCGGTGCCGACGCCGAGGTAGCCCTCGGTGCCGGGCGGCGCCTGGCGCAGGTTCGCGGCGTAGTCGTGGTGCATGACGCCGGTGAAGACGCCGGTGGCGCTGCCGCGCAGCGAGGTGGGGTCGATGCCGGCCCGCTCGAACAGCTCCCAGGACGTCTCCAGCAGCAGCCGCTGCTGCGGGTCCATGGCCAGCGCCTCGCGGGGGCTGATCGCGAACAGGGTGGCGTCGAAGTCCGCCGCGTCGGGCAGGAAGCCACCCACCCGGACGTACGAGGTGCCGGGGCGGTCGGGGTCGTCGGAGAACAGGCGCGCGAGGTCCCAGCCCCGGTCGGCGGGAAACTCGGTGAGCCCCTCCCGCCCCTGGTCGACCAGGTCCCACAGCTCCTCGGGGGAGCCGACGCCGCCGGGCAGCCGGCAGGCCATGGCGACGACGACCACCGGGTCGTCCGTCGTGGACGGTGCGGAGGGCCGGTCGGATACGGATGCGGGCTCCGGGGTGTCGCCGCGCAGCCGGGCGGCGAGGTGCCGGGCGAGGGCCTCCGGGCTGGGGTGGTCGAACGCGGCCGTGGCGGAGAGCCGTACGCCGGTGGCCCGGGCCAGCCGGTCGCGCAGGGAGACCGCGCTGACCGAGGTGAAGCCGAGTTCCTTGAAGGCCCGGGCCGGGCGGACGGTAGCCGGACCGGGCAGGCCGGCCACCTCGGCGGTGGCGGCGCGGACGAGGTCGAGCAGGAGCCGGTCGCCCTCGGCGGTGCTCAGCGCGGACAGCCGGCGGCGCAACTCGGCGGCGTCCCGGTCGTCCGCGGCGTCGCGGGCGGCCACCCGGGGCGTACGCCAGGCGGGGTGGGCGTCGGCGTGGCCCGCCGGACGGCCGAGCAGGACCAGGTCGTCACCGTCGTGGGCCACGTCGAACGCGGCGAGGTCGGCGCGCGCCTCCGCCGGTGAGCCACCGGCGGCCTGCCCGGTCGCAGGCGACGCCGACGACGTCCGGTCGCCGGTGTCCAGGTGTGCGGTCGTGCCCACGAGCCGAGCCGGGAGGCCGGCGGCCCGACGGTGGGCGAGCAGGGCGTGCAGGGCACCGACGGCCGAGGCCGCCCGCTCCCGGTCGGCGGCACCCAGCAGCAGGGCGGACGGCGCGAGGACGGTGAACGCGGTCCCCGGGCGCCGGGTCCCGGCGTCCAGCCCCGCGGCGAGGCCGAGCAGCCGGGCGACGGCGTCGTCGTCGGTCAGGTCGCCTGCGGACGGGCAGAGGAAGACCCCGCCGAGGGGTTCGTCACCCGCCCGGTCGGCGGGCAGCACGACGGCCTCGGCGCCGGCGGCGGTCAGCTCGGCGGCCAGGTCAGCCAGGGCGGGCGCGGCCGTGGCGTCGGCGTGCGGCAGCCGCAGCCGGCGGACGCGGTGGGCGGCGACGAGGTGCCGGGCCAGCGCCGCGCCGGTCGGCCCGTCGGCGCCGGTGACCACGACCGGGTGGGCCGGGTCGACCACGGCGGCCCCCCGCGCCGGCATGTTCGCGGGGGCGGGCGCGAGCACCGCGTGCCGGGCGGCCCCGGCGCGGAGCGCGACCTGCGCGGCCCCGGCGTCCACCGCGGCCGGCAGCAGGGCGATCGAGGCCGCGTCGCCGTCGTGGTCGATGAGCACGATCCGGTCCGGGTGCGCGGCCTGCAGGCAGCGCCCGAGGGCCTGGACCGCCCCGGCCGCCGGGTCGACCCCGGCCGCCACGCCGGGCGCGGGGGCGGGCTCGGGGGTCGTGCCGGTCGCGGCAGCGGCCTCGGCGGGGCCGTCGGACCCGGCGTCGCCGGCGGCGGTGGTCGCGTCGGATCCGGCATCGGGGTCTCGGGGCGGGGCCGTCAGCAGCACCAGGCGGGCGCCGGCGAACCGGTCGTCGTCGAGCCAGCCGCGCAGCCGGTCGGCGAGTTCCCCCGGCGCGGCGTCCGCCGGCTCGACCGCCAGGACCGTCACGTCGGGCACGTCCGGGTCGTCACGCAGGGCGGCGAGGTTCCGGTGGGCCCGGAACCGGTCCCCCGCCGACGCGGCGCGCAGCACCTCCACCAGGGCCGCGCTCGCGCCCCCGACGACCGCCCAGCGCCGGGTCGGGGCGGTCGCGGCCAGGGCCGCCGTGGGGACGGGCGACCCGACCGGCGCTACGGCGGTCAGGTCCAGCGGCTGCCAGGTGAGCCGGCTCAGCGTCTCGTGGTGGCTGCCGTTGACCGCGCGGAGCCGGGCGGGCCGGTCGAACAGCAGCCGGCGGGTGACCTTCCCGGAGGCGGTGCGGGGCACCTGACCGATCTCGTACAGCTCCTCCGGGACCTTGTGGTAGGAGAGCCTCTCCCGGCAGGCCGCGTACGCGGCCCGGGGGTCGAGACCCTCCGGCCCGGGCACCACGAACGCCACCGGCACCTCACCGAGCACGTCGTGCGGCCGGCCGGTCACCGCCACGTCGGCGACGCCGGGCACCGCGCGCAGCGCCTCCTCCACCTCGGCCGGGTGGATCTTCTCGCCGCCCCGAATGATCAGCTCCTGGTACCGACCGGTGACGAAGATGTTGCCTTCGGCGTCGCGACGCGCCAGGTCACCGGTGCGGTACCAGCCGTCGCGCAGCGCGGCGGCGGTGACCTCCGGCAGGCCGTGGTAACCGAGCATGAGGCTCGGCCCACGGACCCACACCTCGCCCTCGGCGCCGGTCGGCACGTCCAGGCCGGTCTGCGGGCTGACCAGGCGCACCTCGACGCCCGGCACCGCGAGCCCGCAGGACCCCTCGACGCGGGGCCGGTCGGGCCGGGTGACGGCGATCGAGCCGCAGGTCTCCGTGCTGCCGTACGCGTCGAGCAGCGGCGCGTCGAAGACCTCCTCGAAGGCCCGGCGCAGCGCGCCGGTCGTGATCGCCCCGCCGACCAGGCAGACCCGCAGGGCCGGGGCGCGGAAGCCGGTCTCCCGGGCGGCGGTGACCAGGTGGTGGTACATGGCCGGCACACCGGCGAGCACGGTGGCCTCGTCCTCGTCGACCGCGCGCAGCACGTCGTCGGCGGAGAAGCCGTCGACGAGCCGGGCCGTGGCGCCGACCGCGGTCACGCTGAGCACGCACCCGATGTGGGAGAGGCTGTGGAACAACGGCAACGGCCAGACCACCCGGTCGGCGGCGGTGAGCCCGGGGATCGGCACGTAGCAGGAGGCGACCGACCAGAGGCAGGTGCGCTGCGTGGAGAGCACGCCCTTGGGCCGGCCGGTGGTGCCGGAGGTGTAGAGCATCCAGGCGACCTCGTCGAGGCCCAGGTCGTCGCGGGCGTCCACGCCCGGCTCGGCGTCGACGAGTTCGCGCCAGGCGGTGACCCCGTCGGGCATCGGGCCGTCGCCGGTGGCCACCACCCGCAGGGCCGGCCGGTCGGCGCGCAGCCGCAGCAGCTGGTCGAGGTGCTGCGGGTCGGTGACCACCAGCACCGCGCCGGAGTCGTCCAGCAGGTGGGCCAGCTCGGCCTCGGTGCTGCGCGGGTTCAGCGGCACGCCGACCGCGGCGGCCCGCGTGACGGCGAGCCAGGTCTCCACCGTCTCCACCCGGTTGCCGAGGCAGAAGGCCACCCGGTCGCCGCGCCCGACGCCCGACGCCGCGAGGTGCCCGGCCAGCCGGCGGGTCCGCGCCGCCAGGTCGGCGTACCCGACCGCCCGGCGGTCGTCGCGGAACGCGACCTTGTCGCCGAACCTGGCGGCGTGTGCCGCGAGCAGATCGGGCAACGGCTGGATCAGGTCGCTCCGAAGCATGTCACCACATCCGTCCGTCGGCGAGACTCCTCGTCCGCGGCGTAGACCTCGCTCGCCGTAACGGCCCAAGTCTTCCGAGCGCCCCGCCGGCAACCTACCCCTGTCACCCCCTAAGTCGTCCCCAGATCCGGCCGCCGATCGGATGGCCGGACGCGCCGCAGGCCGATGATGGGGCGACCCCCGCGGACCGTCGAGCCACGTGCTCCACCCGCCCGTCAGCCGAGGTGCCGTCGTTGGAACGCTGCTGGTTGTTCGCCCGCTTGGCCGTGCCGGCCGACGGATGCCCGGAGGCGCGGGTGACCGAACTGGTCGGGACGGTCCTCACCGATCTGGTCGCCGCCGCCCGCCGGGCCGACCCGGGCACGCACTGGTTCTTCGATCCGGAGCGCTCCCCCGCCGCGCCGGGCCTGAGCGTCGGCCTCCACGCCGCCCCGGCCGCCCTCGACGCGGTACGGACGCGGCTGCTCGCGTACGACCCGCGGGTGTCCTTCGCCGCCGACCCGTACGCGGTCCGCGACGCCGCCCGGGGTGGCCCGCTCGCGTGCGCGGGCAGCGACCTGGCGCTGGCCCTGCTCGGTGGGGACGCTCCCTGGCTGGCCGGCGTCGAGCTGCCGCTGGCCGTGGCGCACCTGCGGCACCTGACCGGGCTGGTGCCGGCGGCCGACCGGCTGGCGTTCCTCTTCCTGCACTGGCAGGACCGCGGTCAGCGGCTCACCGGGGCGCAGCGGCGGGACCTGGCCGCGCAGGCGGACGCCGGGGCGGAGAAGATCGTCCTGGCCGCGGGCGACCTGCCGCTCGGCGGGTCGGTCGGCGCCGCGTGGCGGCGCTACCTGGACCGGGTCGCCGAGGTGGTCGGCCGGAACCACCCGGCAACCCCGTCCGGGTTCCTGCTGGCGCACCACGCCCAGCTCACCCACGAGCGGTGGGGCATCGGGCCGGACGTCGACTCGTTGGCCGCGCTGGCGCTGCGGCTGTCGATGGTCCGGGACCGCCCGGTCGTCGCCGCACCGGCCCCCGTTGCGCAGAGGAGGCAGCAGCCGCATGCACCCGCCCGCACCTGACCGTCCCGCCCCCGCCGAACCGGCGCGGATCGACGTGGCGCTCGGCGAGCGCGCGTACCCGGTGCTGATCGGCCCCGGCGTACGCCACCGGCTGCCGGCGGAGGTGGCACGGATCGGCGCCCGGCGGGTCGTGGTCGTCTCGGCCCGGCCGCCGCGGTGGACGCCGGATCCCGGGGTGCCGCACCGGGTGGTACCGGCCCGCGACGGCGAGCACGACAAGAACCTGGCCACGGTGGAGCAGCTCTGCCGGGCGTTCGCCGAGTTCGGGCTGACCCGCGCCGACGCGGTGGTCTCCTGCGGCGGCGGCACCACCACGGACGTGGTGGGGCTGGCCGCCGGCCTCTACCACCGGGGCATCGCGGTGATCCACCTGCCGACCTCGCTGCTCGCCCAGGTGGACGCCAGCGTCGGCGGCAAGACCGCGGTGAACCTGCCGGAGGGCAAGAACCTGGTCGGGGTCTACTGGCAGCCCCGGGCGGTGCTCTGCGACACCGAGCACCTGGGCACGCTGCCGGAGCGGGAGTGGCGCAACGGGTACGGGGAGGTCGCCCGGGCGCACTTCATCGGCGCGGGCGAGCTGCGCGGCCGGCCGGTGGCCGAGCAGATCGCCGCGTGCGTGGCGCTCAAGGCGCGGGTGGTGGCCGCCGACGAGCGCGACTCCGGGCTGCGGCACATCCTCAACTACGGCCACACGCTGGGGCACGCGCTGGAGCGGGCCACCGACTTCCGGCTGCGGCACGGCGAGGCGGTCGGCGTCGGCACGGTCTTCGCGGGCCGGTTGGCCGGCGCCCTCGGCCGCATCCGGGCCGACCGGGTGGCCGAGCACCACGAGGTGGTCGCGGGTTACGGCCTCGACACGACGCTGCCCGCCGGCGTCGGCCACGACGACCTGGTCGCGCTGATGCGGCGGGACAAGAAGGCCACCTCGGGCCTGTCCTTCGTCCTGGACGGCCCGGCGGGGCCGGACCTCGTCACCGACGTGCCCGAAGCCGCCGTCCGCGCCGCCCTCGCCGCCATGTGAGGTCGCGCGACAGTCGCCGAACCGATTGACTTTCGATAGGTTGCGAGCGATAGTCGATGCATGGTCGCAGAACATCGAGCGGTGGCCCCGCTCAGAGTCTTCCTCGTGTTGCTGTTCGGGATCCTGGTCATGCTCCAGACCTTCTCGCTGCCCGGGCAGTTCGCGCACATGGCCGAGGAGTCCCCCGAACACGCCTACCTCCGGTGGCCGATGACCGCCGTCGCCGTGTTCTGGGTGCTGTGCGTCCAGGTGGTGATCGTGTCCACCTGGAAGCTGCTGACCCTGGTCAGGAACGACCGCATCTTCAGTGACGCCTCGCTGGCATGGGTGGACGCGATCGTGTGGGCGATCGTCGCCGCCTGGGTGGTGCTGCTGGGCGTCTTCCTCTACGTCGGGTTCAACGCGACGGACCCCGGACTGCCACTCCTGTTGTTCCTGATGCTGGTCGGCGTCGCCGTGCTGGGCCTCCTGATGGTGGTGATGCGCGCGCTGCTGCGGCAGGCCACCACGCTGCGGACCGACATGGAAGCGGTGATCTGATGCCCATCGTCGTCCGCATCGACGTCGAGCTGGCGAAACGCAAGATGAGCGTCGGCGAGTTCGCCGAACGGGTGGGGCTCACGCCGGCGAACGTGGCGGTGCTGAAGAACGGTCGCGCCAAGGCCGTCCGCTTCAGCACCCTGGAGGCCATGTGCCGGGTGCTCGACTGCCAGCCCGGTGACCTGCTCGAGTGGGTCGAGGAATGACCATGACGCCGCACCCCGCGCGCGGCGCAGAGACATCGACCCGTCGGCCCGCGCACCCGCGGGGCCGGCGACGGGTCCGGCCCCGGAAGAAGGAGACCCCATGAAGTACGTCGTCGCCGTCGTCGCCGTCCTCGCCGTCGCGGTCGGCGTCGCCGGCATCGTGCTCGGGGAGGCCGACGACTCGCCGGGCCTCCAGCTCCTGGGCGCCCTGCTCGTCATCGGCGCGATCGGGTTCGGCGTGCGGGCCGCCCGGCGCGGCAGGTAGCAGCCGCCGCGGGAACCGCCGCCGCGCGGTCGGCCGGCCGCCGCGTGCACCGGATCGCCGAGCTTGGCCACGAGGTGGTCGCGCAGGTGCAGCTCGAACCGGCCGTCGCGTTGGGCATTCCGGTACGACTGCCGGGCGCGGGTGGCGACGAAGGGGTTGCCGTACAACTCCGCCGGCGGCCACCAGCCACACTCGCGCAGCCAGTCGCCCGCGACGGGATCGAGTTCGTCGACGGTGACTGCCCGGACGCTGCCGGGCGGATCGAGCCTGCTGGCGATGGCCCACAGCTCCTCGCAGACGGCCTGCTCGCTGGCGAAGACGACCGGCTCCGGGCCGTGCGTGTCCGGGGGAAAACGGGCGGGGCGGTTCGGGTCGCGGACGGTGACGTGCGCCGCGCGAACCCCTGTCGCGACCGGGTGCCGCCGGTGCGGGTCAGTGGACGAGGACGGCGGGGCAGTGCGCGAGCAGGTCCGTCGGGGCGTGCAGGACCAGGTCGGGACCGGCGGCGAGCAGCGCGGCGACGTCCCCGCCGTGCCAGGTGGTGGCGACCGCGGTCGCCCCGGCGTCCCGGCCGCTGAGCAGGTCGATGACCGCGTCGCCGACCATCATGGCCTGCCCCGGCGGCACGTCGAGGTGACCGAGGGCCTGGAGCACGATGTCCGGGGCGGGCTTCGGTCGGGCCACCTCGTCGGAGCCGATCACCTGGTCGAACAGGCTCAGCACGCCGAGCGTGTCGAGCAGCGAGCGGGCCCGGGGGCCCGCCTTGCCGGTGGCGATCGCCATCCGGATGCCCCGCTCGTGCAGCGTCTCCAGGGTCTCCCGGACGCCGGGGAAGAGCGGCACCAGGTGCGCCATGCGGTAGCTCTCCCGGACGAACGGCTCCTCCATCTCCAGCGGCAGCCCCATCAGCCGCATGATGTCCGGGAAGTACCGGCCCATGTGCCGGTTGTACTCCTCGAACGGCGCCGGCCCGTCCCCCACCACCTCGGCGTACGCGATGCTGAACGCCTCCCGCATGACGGCCGAGCTGTCGACGATGACGCCGTCGAGGTCGAACACGACCGCGCGGATCGGGCCGCGGACCGGCGACTGCGGGCTCACCTCGACGGTGGACGGTGGATGGCTCATGGCTGCTCCCGGAAGCGAGTGGGGTCGACGGTGGTTCTCACCGGTCGTGACGGCCCGCCAGCGCGTGCTGCCGCTCCGGCTCGGTGGGCCGGGCGGCGTGGTAGATCCGTTCGATGACGTCGATGGTCCGGCGCGCCTCGGCGACGGCGGCGCCCCGGCCGGCGGGGTCGGCGAGCAGCCCGGGTAGGGCGTCGAGCTGCCGGTCGTACTCGGCGCCGATCGCCTCCTCGCGCAGCGGCAGCCGGACGGTCTCGCCGTCGCGGGTGCGGGTCAGCATCGGCGTCGGCTCCCGGTTGGGGCTGAAGCCGAAGGTGCAGCGCAGCGTCGCCGAGCCCGCGGCGCCGTGCACGGTGATGGTGGTGCGGTCCAGCGACTCGTGCGACGCCCAGCAGGCGTGCAGGGCGACGGAGGAACCGGCGGCGGTGAGCAGGAAGCCCCGGGCGGTGTCCTCGACGTCTCCGGGGACGCGGCGACGACCTGCGGCGGCGTCGCCGCGCCAGGCGGCGTGGGCCGCGCCGTCGTTGACGAAGTCGTCGGAGACGCTGCCGATGGCGTGGGTGATCCGGGTCGGGCCGAGCAGCGGCAGCACCGTGTCGAGCAGGTGCCAGCCGAGGTCCACCAGCGCGCCCCCGCCGGAGAGGTCGCGCCGGGTGAACCAGCCGCCGGCGTCCGGCACGCCGCGCGCACGGACCCAGGCCACGTCGACGTGCCGGATCGGGCCCAGCTCACCGGCCGCCTCGGCCAGCGCGCGGACGTCGGCCCGGTAGCGGGCGGCGCTGCCGGCGAGCAGCACCGCCCCGCCGTCCCGCTCCGCCTCGGCGAGCAGGGTCGCCTCGGCGGAGGTCAGGCAGACCGGCTTCTCCAGGAACACCGGCACGCCCCGGCGCAGCAGCCGGGCGGCGACGGCGGCGTGGAGGTGGTTCGGCACGGCCACCACCACCAGGTCGGCCGCCCCGGCCGGAAGCTCGTCGACGTCGGCGTACGCGGCCGGGACGCGGTGGGTGTCGCGGGCCCGGTCGCGGACGCCGGGCTCCGGGTCGACCACGGCGGTCACCGCGAAGTCCGGGTGCGTGGCGAGCCGGGGCAGCCAGATCTCCCGCCCCGCCCACCCGAGGCCGGCCACCGCGACGCGTACCGGCCGGTCGGGCACGGTGGCCGGGGGCAGGGTGGTCATCCGGCGAGGATGTCGGCGAGCACGGCGGCGATGTCGTGCATCTGCTGCTCGGTGCCGAGCAGCGTGCGGTGGTGCAGCCAGATGCAGTCGGCGTGGATCTGCTCGACGTTGGGGCAGCGGGCGGCGATCGCCTCGACCGACTCGTCGGGGGCGCCGGCCTTCCAGAAGCCCTCGCACCGGTAGATCGCCCGAAACGCGACGAACGCCGGGACGCCCCGGGCGATGAGCGCGTCCACCACGGCGCGGCGGCGCTCGAGGGTGATCCCGGGGACGCGGAACATCGCCATGTAGTGCGGGTTGCGGTCGGTACGCGGATCGATGCCCTGCGGGACGACGCCGGGGACCTCGGCGAGCAGGCTCGCCAGCAGCGGCCAACGCTGCTCGCGCACCGCGATCTGGGCGTCGAGCCGGGAGAGCTGGGCGCGCAGCACGGCGGCGGTGAACTCGCCCATCCGGTAGTTCGAGCCGGTGGTGCTGTGCAGGTAGTCCCGGTCGGTGCGGGGCCGCCCGCAGCTGTGCACGAGGAACGCCCGCTCGCGCAGTTCCTCGTCGGGGAAGAGCACCGCGCCGCCCTCGCCGGCGGTCATCAGCTTGCCGTTCTGGAAGCTGAACGCGGCCACCGAGCCGAGTTCCCCGGCCCGCTTGCCCTGCCACTGTGCGCCCTGGGCGTGCGCGGCGTCCTGGAGCAGCGCCACCCCGGCGTCTGCGGTGATCTTGCTCAGCGCGTCCATGTCGGCGAACTGGCCGGCCATGTGCACCGGCATGACCACCTTCGTGCGGGGGGTGATGGCGGCCTCGACGGCGGCCGGGTCGACGCAGTAGGTGTCCAGGTCGACGTCGACCGGCACCGCGACCGCGCCGAGGCGCTGCGCGGCCAGCGAGGACGAGATGAACGTGAAGGCGGGGACGATCACCTCGGTGCCGGGCCCGACGCCGAGCACCTCCAGGGCGACCTCGAGGGCGTGGGTGCCGTTGGTGACGGCGAGCGCGTGCGGCGTGCCGTGGTAGGCGCCGAACTCCCGCTCGAAGGAGTCGACCTCGCTGCCGCCCATCCGCCACCACTGGCCCTGCTCGAGGGCGCGGATCAGTCCGGCGCGCTCCTCGTCGCCGTACTGCGGCCACTCCGGGAATTCCGACACCGTCGAGGGCTGACCACTCATGACTTCCCACTTCCCAACTCGGGCAGACCAGGGGCTTCGCCGGACATCGGGCGCGCCGACCCGGGACCGCCGGTACGCGGTCCGGGGGCGCCGGATGGCCGGATCGAGGTAGGTGACGCCCCCGTGGTGCCGGCGGCATCGCTTCAGCAGGGAGGACGGTAACCGAACGGCACGCCGGGTCACCGCCCCTAACAGCCCCTACGCACCCCTTACTCCGCCCGCCGCGGGGTCGTCGCCGGGTCGCCCGACGCCGCCCGCGTAGTAAGACTTCTGAGGACCAGTCATCGGGTCCTGTCGGGACAGGGCCGCGCCCCGCGAGGTGAAGCGTGTCGGACGTGCTGCTGCTGAACGGCCCGAACCTGGGCATCCTCGGCCGGCGGGAGCCGGAGATCTACGGCACCGACACCCTCGCCGACATCGAGCGGGCGGTCGGCGAGGAGGTCGCCGCGCGGGGCTGGCGGGTGGTGGCCGAGCAGCACGACTGCGAGGGCGCCCTGATCCGCGCGATCCAGGGCCGTTACGACACCGTCGGCGCAATCGTCAACCCGGGCGCGCTGATGATCGCCGGCTGGAGCCTGCGCGACGCGCTGGCCAACTACCCGCGGCCCTTCGTCGAGGTGCACCTGTCCAACGTCTGGGCCCGGGAGAGCTTCCGGCACGACTCGGTCATCGCCCCGCTGGCCAGCGGGGTCATCGTCGGGCTCGGGTCGCTGGGTTACCGGCTGGCCGCCCGCGCCCTGGTCGCGACCGTCCGGTGAGGACCCGGCAGGCAACCGTCCGACGCCGCCGACCGGGCGCCGGTACGGTCGTCCGCACGTTCCGACTCTCCCCGAAGGACCTCACGTGCGCATTCCCGTCATCGTCCTGACCCTCATCCTCGCCGCGGTCTTCCTGGGCACCGCCGTGCCCAAGCTCACCGGGCAGGCACAGATGCGCGAGCGGATGGAGCACCTCGGCGTCTCCCCCGGCCTGACCCGCGTGCTGGGGGTGCTGGAGCTCGCCGCGGTCGCCGGGCTGCTGCTCGGGCTGCTCTGGGCGCCGCTGGGCGTCGCGGCGGCGGTCGGTCTCGCCCTGCAGATGGTCGGCGCGGTGGTCTACCACGCCCGCGCCAAGGACCCGGCCGCCATGACGCTGACGCCGGCCGTCTTCGCCGTCGCCGCGCTGGCGCTGGCGTACCTGCACCTGCGGCAGGGCTGAGGCCGGCATGCCGGATCCGGCTCGGCGCGACGGCGTGCTCGGCATCGACGTCGGCGGCACCAAGGTGGCGCTGCGCGCCGAGGCGGCCGGCCGGCCGGCGTACGACCGGGTCTTCCGCTGGCCGCGCGGCGCCGACGCGGCGGCGGACCTGGCCGCGCTCGCCGCCGAGGTGTCCCGGCTGCGCGAGGCGTGGGGCCCGGTCGGCGCGGTCGGGGTGGCCATGCCGGCGACCACGGATCCGGGGGGCGCGGTCACGACGTGGCCCGGCCGGCCCAGCTGGGCGGGCCTGGACCTCGCCGGCGCGCTGCGCCGCCTCTTCCCCGACGCGGCGACGGCCGTCGCCGACGACGGCGACCTCGCCGCGCTGGCCGAGGCCCGGCGCGCCGGCCGCGACGACGTGGTCTACCTGGGCGTCGGCACCGGGGTCGGCGGCGGCGTGGTGCTGGCGGGACGGTCGGTGCCGGGCCGGTCCTCGGCGGAGGTCGGGCACATGGTCGTCGCCCTCGACGGCCCGCGCTGCGACTGCGGCCGGCGTGGCTGCCTCCAGTCCGTCGCCTCCGGCCCGGCCACCCTGCGACGGGCAGCCGACGGTCGGGGCGCCGAGGTGGGCTTCGACGACCTGCGCGACGGGCTGCGCGACGGCCGGGCCTGGGCGGTCGACGCGGTCGACGCGAGCTGCCGCGCCCTCGCGGCGGCGGTGGTGAGCCTCGGCGAACTGCTGGATCCGGCGGTGGCGATCGTCGGCGGCGGGTTCGCCGCCGGGCTGCCCGGCTTCGTTCCGCTCGTCGCCGAACGGGTCCGCTCGGCAGGCCGGCCCGGACGGGCGGCGCCGGCGGTGCTCCCTGCCGCCCTCGGTGGCCTGTCGTCCCTGCACGGCGCGGTGGAACTGGCCCGGGGCCTGACCGGCGCGCCGCTCCCCGCCCCTGCTGTCCCCACCCCGTGAAGGAGATCGACCATGGTCAGGATCGGTGTCATCGTCGGCAGCACGCGGCCCGGACGCAAGGCGGACGTCGTGGCCCGTTGGGTGCGCGACCTCGCCGCCAAGCGGGGGGACCTCACCGCCGAACTGGTCGACCTCGCCGACTACGGCCTGCCGCACTTCGACGAGGTGCTGCCCCCGTCGATGGCGCCGTCCACGCGTCCGGCCGTACGCCGGTGGGCGGCGACGATCGGCCGGTTCGACGGGTTCGTCTTCGTCACCCCGGAGTACAACCACTCGATCCCGGGCGTGCTGAAGGACGCCGTCGACTTCCTCTTCCAGGAGTGGCAGCACAAGTCCGCCGGTCTCGTCAGCTACGGCGTGCACGGCGGCACCCGGGCCGCGGAGCACCTGCGGCTGGTGCTCGGGCAGCTCGGGGTGGCCGACGTCCGGTCGCAGGTCGCGCTCTCCCTGACGGCCGACTTCGTGAACTTCCGGGACTTCCGGCCGGCGGCGCACCACGAGGAGGCCGTCAGCACCATGCTGGACCAGGTCGCCGCCTGGGCCGGCGCGCTGCGGACACTCCGCCGGCCCTGACGCGCCCACGCCGCCGGGCCCGACGCCGCCGGGACCGACACCGCCACGTCCGACGCCGCCGGGACCGACACCGCCACGTCCGACGCCGCCGGGACCGACACCGCCAAGTCGACGTCGCCGGGCGTGCCCACGCGGCCCGCGCGGCGGTGTCGCCGCCGGGCCTGGCGGTGCACGCGGGCTCAGCCGGTCCGCTCGGCGCGGCGCAACAGCGCGGCGGCGACGCAGCCGCCGGCGAAGACGGCCACGGCGCCGACCGTCTGGCCCGTCTCCAGCGCGGACCGGAACGCGTCGGCGACGAGCCCGCGTTCCGCCTCGGTGCGGGCCGCGGCCAGGGCGGCGGGGAACGATCCGGCCCCGGCCAGCGCGGCGGGCAGCAGGGCGGCGAACCTGGCGTTCAGGATCGCGCCGAGCACGGCGACGCCCAGGCTGCTGCCGACCTCCGTCATGGTGCCGTCCACCCCCGCCCCGGCCCCGGCCTTCTCCGGCGGGATCGCGCTCATCACCGCCTCGACGATGGCCGGATTGGCCAGGGCGCAACCGGCGCCCATCACGAGCAGCCCCGGCAGCAGCACGCCGTAGCCGTCCGTCGGGGCGTGGGTGATGAGGGCGAGACCGCCGGCGAGCAGCGTCATCCCGAGGGCGATCGACCGGGGCAGCCCCAGCCGCCGGATCACCCGGGCGGCGACCCCGGCCACGTTGAGCAGGACGATGGAGAGCGCGAACGGCACCATCCGCAGCCCCGCCTCCCAGGCCGGGTAGCCCCGCACGAACTGGAGGTGCTGGGTCAGCAGGAACAGCGCCCCGGTGGCGCCGAAGGTGATCAGGACGACCCCGGAGACCGCGCCCACGAAGCGGCGACTGCGGAAGAAGTGCATGTCCAGCATCGGGTCGGCGACCCGCCGCTCCCAGGCCACGAAGGCGGCGAGCAGGAGCACCCCCGCGCCCGCCGCGCCGAGCACCGGGGCGGCCGTCCAGCCCCGCTCCGGCCCCGCGATGATCGCGTAGACGACCGTGGTGAGGCCCGCCGTGGAGAGCAGCACCCCGCCGAGGTCGAGGCGTCCGCCGGTCGGACGGCGCGACTCGGGCACCAGCGTCCACGCCGCCACCAGGCAGACCAGCACGATCGGGACGTTGACCAGGAAGATCGCCCCCCACGGGAGGTGGGCGAGGACGAGCCCGCCGAAGGGCGGCCCGGCCGCGAACCCCAGCGCGCTCGCCGCCGCCCAGAGCCCGATCGCCCGGGACCGCTCGGCGTCGTCGAAGACCTGCATCGCCACCGCGAGGGTGGCGGTCACCAGGAGCGCGCCGCCGATCCCCATTCCGGCCCGGGCGGCGATCAGCTGGCCGCTGCTCTGGGCGAGCCCGGCGACCAACGACCCGAGCCCGAACAGCACGAGGCCGGCGAGGAGCATCCGGCGGCGGCCGTACCGGTCGGCGGCGCTGCCCGCGGTGAGCAGCAGTCCGCACTGGACCAGGGCGTACGCGTTGATCATCCACTGGACGTCGACGGTGCTGGCGGCCAGCTCGGTCGTGAGCACCGGGATCGCCACCGTCAGCACGGTGTTGTCGAGCACCACGGTGACCTGGGCGAGGCAGAGCACGCCGAGGATCAGCCACCGGCCCCGCACCCGGCCGCCAGCGCCGGCCGCCGGGGCGGCGGCCGGCGCGGCCGTGGTCACGGTCATCGGTTCGGCGCGAAGCGGGCGATGGGGTTGACCAGGGTGCCGACCAGTTGCAGCGCCGCCGACGGGTCGGCGAGATCGACCATCTGCCGGTTGTTGCGCAGCTGGAGCCGGTTCAGGCAGGACAGCGCGAACTCGGGGGCGAACAGGTCGTAGCGCCGCAGCCGGTCGGCCAGGTGGGGGACGCTGTCGGCGTACTCGGCGGCGCACTCGGCGACGGTCCGCCAGAAGGTCTCCTCGTCCAGCACGCCCTCGGTGACCAGGATCGCGCTGAGATAGCGCAGGAAGCAGTCGAAGACGTCGGTGAAGATGGACAGCAGCTTCATGTCCTCCGGGACGTCGGCCCGGACCCGCCGCACCTGTGGGGGCAGGTCCGCGTCCGGGTCCATCACCACGATCTCCTCGGCGATGTCCTTGAAGATGGCCCGCTCGACCGTACCGCCGTCCAGCACGAGGATGACGTTCTCGCCGTGCGGCATGAAGGCCAGGTCGTGGGCGTAGAAGCTGTGCAGCAGCGGGGTGAGGTAGGCGTCGAGGTAACGCCGCAGCCACACCCGCGGCGCCAGCCCCGACAGCGCGATCAGCGCGGCCGCGAACGAGCGACCGTCGCGGTCGGTGTGCAGCAGGGACGCCATGGTGGCCAGGCGCCGGCCCGGCTCCAGACCGGGCACCGGGCTCTCCCGCCACAGCGCGGCCAGCATCTTCCGGTACGGGGAGTACCGGTCGGTCGCCGCCTCGTACTCCAGGTGCCGGTACCCGATCGCGGCCCGCTCGCGGATGATCGACAGGCCGGTGCGCCGGAACACCTCGTCGCCGGCGATCAGGTCGGCGAGCCAGTCGTTGATGGCCGGCGTGGCCTCCATGTACGCGGCGGACAGCCCCCGCATGAAGCCCATGTTCAGCACGGACAGCGCCGTCTTGACGTAGTGCCGGGCCGGGTCGGTGACGTTGAAGAAGGTGCGGATGGACTGCTGGGCGAGGTACTCGTCCGGCCCCGGGCCCAGGCACACCAGCCGGCGCTGCGCCACCTCGGCGGCGAACGTGACGGAGATCCTGTTCCACCACTGCCACGGATGCACGGGGATGAGCAGGTAGTCGGCCGGGTCGAGGCCGAGCCCGGTCAGCGTGCCCGCGAAGGCGGCCAGGGTCTCGTCGCCGAGTTCCGCGCGGAGCAGCGCGTCGTAGTCGAGGTCGGCGGCGCAGGTGAAGGTCGTCCGGTCGCGGTGCGCGGCCAGCCAGATCAGGCGGACCGGGCGGGCGGCCTCCGGGGCGTACGCCCGGTATTCGTCGACGCCGAAGCCGATGCGGCCGTTGTTCGCGACGAAGCCCGGGTGCCCCTCGGTCATCTCGGTCTCGATGGTCTGGAAGTCCGCCCGGGCGAGTTCGGCGGCGCTCACCGCCGGCTTGTCGAGCTTGTAGGCGGTGCTGGCCAGGGTGGAGCTGATCTCCTCCAGGTAGACGGGGAGGATCTCGTCGCTGAGGCTTAGCGCGCCGCGCAGGTCGAGGCAGAACTCCAGAGCGTCCAGCGGCAGCTCGGCGTCGCCGCGGTGCCGGGTGATGCTGTCGGCGTCGATCCGCCAGTGGTCCAGGGCCAGCAAATCGGCGCTGAACCGGTAGACCACCTCGCCGTCGTCGCCGCGCACCTGGAAGAGGCGCTGCCCCGTCGTCGGGCCGTTAGGCCCGGCGGGGACCGCCTCGGGCGCGAGCAGCCGTTCGTGGGCGAACTCGGCCAGGGCCTTGCGGACCAGCAGCCGGTTGGCGCGGGCCCAGCTCTCCGGCGTCAGGTGAGCCACGGATGCGGAGGGGTTCACGGGATCACCGCCAGGATGTCTGGTCCTTCAGTGCGGGGAGGGATGGCGGACGCGTTGTCAACCATGTCTGTCCTTTCTGGTATGACTGGTCCCTGTGCGGATGGCGTACAGGTGTCGGGCGTACCCGACCCCGGAGCAGGCTGCGGTGCTGAATCGCACGTTCGGATGTGTACGTGTCGTCTGGAATCGCACTCTCGCTGCCCGTCACGCCCGCTGGCACGCCGAACGGAGATCCACCTCTTACGCGGAGACGGATCGGGCGTTGACGGAGATGAAGAAGCAGCCCGGCCTGGCGTTTCTGGGTGAGGTGTCGTCGGTGCCGTTGCAGCAGACCCTGCGGCACCAGCACACCGCCATGACCGCGTTCTTCGCCAAGCGGGCCCGGTATCCGCGGTACAAGTCGCGGCACGGCCGCCAGTCCGCCAGTTTCACCAGGTCGGCGTTCCGTCTGCGCGGCGGGAACCTGTCGCTGGGGAAGACACCCGGTGTGCTGCGGTTCGTGTGGTCCTGGCCGAACGTGGACGTGACGGCGCTGGATCCGACGATGGTGACGGTGTCGCGTGACCCGGACGGCCGCTGGTTCGTGACCCTCGCCGTCGACATCGAGGCACCCACCGCACCCGAACCCACCGGCGGGGTGGTGGGCGTGGACCTCGGCCTGACCGATTTCGCGGTGCTGTCCACCGGCGAGCGCATCCCACATCCGAGGCACATGGAACGGCGCGAACGCCGACTCAAGCGGTATCAGCGGATGATGGCCCGCCGGCAGAAGGGCTCCGCCAACCGCGCCAAAGCCAAACGGAGAGTCGCCCGGGCGCATTCGCGGGTACGTGACGCCCGCCGAGACTTCCTGCACCAGCAGTCCACCGCCCTGGTGCGCCGGTTCGCCGCCATCGCCGTGGAGGACCTGGCGGTGGCGAACATGGTCCGCAACCGGTCCCTCGCCAAAGCGATCTCGCGTACCGGTTGGGCCGAATTCCGCACTCTGCTCGCCTACAAGGCGCACCGCGACGGCCGCACCCTCGCCGTCGTGGACCGCTGGTATCCGTCGTCGAAGACGTGTTCGGCGTGCGGGCACCTGCTCGCCACACTCTCCCTCGGCACACGCTACTGGGCGTGTCCGGGTTGCGGCACCCGGCATGACCGGGACGTCAACGCCGCGAAGAACATCGCCGTCGCGGCCGGGCTGGCCGAGACACAAAACGCCTGCGGAGCGGACATCAGACACGAAGGACCTCCTTCCGTGCGGTCTGCCGTGAACCAGGAACCCCAACCCGCGAGGGTGGGAATCCCCCGCCCTTAGGCCGGGGGAGGATGTCAAGCGGGCAGGTCTCCTCGGGTTGCGGCGGGAGGGGCGTCGGCCGCGCCGGCGCCGGTCGCGCCCTCGAACTGGGCGCGGGTGCAGACGCTGAGCAGCGCGTCCTTCTCGGGCTTGGCGATCCGGCCGACGACGGTGAAGCCGACGGCCGCGTTGAGGGCGTGCACCGCCGTGTTGCGCACGTCGGGCTCCACCACGACCCGGCGGGTGGCCGGGTCGGCGAACAGCCACGCCATCACGGTGGTGATCACCGCGCGGGTGAAACCGTGCACCGGCGCGTCCGTGGGCGCGCAGAGGAAGTGCATGCCGACGTCGCCGTCGACCGCGTCGTGCAGGCCGACCAGCTCGACGTGCGCGGGGTCGTACCGCTCGGCGAGGAAGGCGGGCCGGCCCTCGTGCAGGCCGAGGAACGCGTCGTGGTGCGGGTGCGCGGCGATCCGTCCGTACTCCTCGGCGACCCGGGCCACGTCGGCGTCCTGCATCAGCCAGAACGCCGCCTTCGGGTGGGTCACCCAGCGGTGCAGCAGCGGGGCGTCGGCGTCCGGGTCGAGGGCACGCAGCGCGAACTCGCCGAGCCGGTCGTCGACGCGGCGGTAGACCACGTCGGTCACGACGCGACCCCGGCCGGCGCGCCGAAGTCCTGGAAGGCGATGCGCTTCTCGATCGGGTAGTGCTCGCGGCCGAGCATCTCCCGGATGATCCACGAGTTGCGGTACGGGCCCATGCCCAGGTCGGGCGAGGTGATGCTGTGCGTGTGGGTGCCGGCGTTCTGCAGGAAGATGCCCCGGCCGGTGTGGTCGATGCTGTAGTTGCGGGCCACGTCGAAGCGGCCGTGGCCGTCCCAGCGAATCCGGTCCCGCACCGGCTCCAGGAACTCGGGGACGCGGTAGTGGTAGCCGGTGGCCAGCACCAGCCCCTCGGTGGCCAGGGTGAAGTCGCGGTCCTGCTCGACGTTGCGCAGCCCCAGCGTGTACGTCCCGCTCGCCTCGTCGTACGCGGCGGTCGTCAGCGCGGTGTTGGTCAGCAGCCGGGTCCGCACGGGGCCGCCGATGCTCTTGGCGTAGAGCAGGTCGTAGATGTCGTTGATCAGGTCCGCGTTGATGCCCTTGAACAGCCCCTTCTGCGCGGACTCCAGCCGGTAGCGGGTCGCCTCCGGCAGGGCGTGGAAGTAGTCCACGTAGTCCGGCGAGGTCATCTCCAGGGTCAGCTTCGTGTATTCGAGCGGGAAGAACCGCGGCGACCGGGTGACCCAGTTCAGCTGGTAGCCGCCGCTGTCGATGTCGCCGAGCAGGTCGTGGTAGATCTCGGCAGCGCTCTGCCCGCTGCCGACCACGGTGATGCTCCGCTTGGCGCGCAGCGCCGCCCGGTGCTCCAGGTACCGCGAGTTGTGCACGACGTCGCCGCCGAGCTCCCGACAGGCGTCGGGCACGTGCGGCGGGGTGCCCGTGCCGAGTACGAGGTGCCGGGCCCGGTGGCTGACCTGCTCCCCCGTGGCGGCCACCGTCGCCCGCACGACGTAGTGCTCGTCGGCCGGGTCGAACTCGACCGAGGTGACCTGCTGCCCGAACCGGACGCTGCGCAGCTTGCCGGCGGCCCAGCGGCAGTAGTCGTCGTACTCGCTGCGCAGCGGGAAGAAGCTCTCCCGGATGTAGAACGGGTAGAGCCGCCCCGACTCCTTGAGGTAGGCCAGGAAGGAGTACGGGGAGGTCGGGTCGGCGAGCGTGACCAGGTCGGCGATGAACGGCGTCTGGAGGCGGGTGGAGTCCAGCAGCATCCCGGGGTGCCAGCTGAAGCTCTCCCGCGCCTCCAGGAAGAGGCCGTCGAGGTCGTCGATCGGCTCGGTCAGGCACGCCAGGCCCAGGTTGTACGGGCCCAGCCCGACGGCGATGAAGTCGTACGTCGACATGTGGTTCTCCAAGGCGGGGGGTGGATCGTCAGCCGACGGGGCAGGACAGCTCGGCGGTGGCCCTGGTCTGCGCGTACCAGCCGGCGTGCTCGGCGACGAGGTCGAGGACGTGGGCGATGTCGTCCAGCGTGGTCTCGGGGTTGAGCAGGGTGAACTTGAGGTAGTGCGCGCCGTCGACCTTGGTCCCGGCGACGAGCCCGGCGCCGGAGGCCGCCAGCGCCTCGCGGGCGTACAGGTTGGCGTCGTCGACGACGTCCCGGCCGGCGCCGGTCGGCAGGTAGCGGAAGACCACGGTGCTCAACTGCGAGCGGGTGACCACCTCGAAGCGGGGATCCCCGGTGAGCATCTGCCAGGCGTCGGCGGCGCGGTCGACCACCTCGTCGAAGAGCGCGCCGATCGCGTCCGGACCCATGATCCGCAGCGTCAGCCAGAGCTTCAGGGCGTCGAAGCGGCGGGTGGTCTGGAGGCTCTTGTCGACCTGGTTGGGGATGCGCTGCTCGACCATCCGGGCCGGGTTGAGGTAGTCGGCGTGCCAGGTGGCGTGCCGCAGCACCCGCCGGTCGCGCACCAGCAGCGCGCTGGAGCTGACCGGCTGGAAGAAGGACTTGTGGTAGTCGACGGTGACCGAGTCGGCCCGCTCGATGCCGTCGAGCAGGTGCCGCCGGGTCGGCGACACCAGCAGCCCGCAGCCGTACGCGGCGTCGACGTGCAACCAGACGCCGGCGGCCGCGCAGATGTCGGCGATCCGCGGCAGCGGGTCGATGGTGCCGAAGTCGGTGGTGCCGGCGGTGGCCACCACGGCCATCACCACCAGCCCCTCCCGCCGGCAGCGGTCGATCTCGTGGGCCAGTTCCTCCGTACGCATCCGCCGGTCGCCGTCGGTGGGCACGGTGACCACCGCGTCCGCGCCGAGGCCGAGCAGCTTGGCCGCCTTCTGCACGCTGAAGTGGCCGGCCGCCGAGGTGAGGATGCGCAGCCGGGACAGCAGCTCCGGCCGTGCCGGGCGCTCCGTCGACCGGCCGACCTCCCGGGCGCAGCTCTCCTCGCGGGCCAGCAGCATCGCCTGCAGGTTGGACTGGGTGCCGCCGCTGGTGAACACGCCGTCGGCGGCCGGCCCGAGGCCGATCCGCTCGGCCGTCCAGTCGATGAGCCGGCGCTCGATCAGCGTGCCCCCGGCGCTCTGGTCCCAGGTGTCCAGGGAGGAGTTGACGGCGCTGAGGACCGCCTCGGCGAGCAGGGCGGGGATCACCACCGGACAGTTGAGGTGCGCCAGGTAGCGGGGGTGGTGGAAGAAGACGGCGTCGCGCAGGTAGACGTCCTGGAGCTCGTCGAGCGCGGCACCGGTGTCGCCCAGCGGCCGGTCCAGGTCGATGCCGGCGATCCGCGGCGCCAGCTCGTCCGGTGTCACCCCCGTGAACGGCCGGTCCGCGCCGGCCACCCGGGTCGCCACCCGGTCGATCCCGGCGGCGAGCACGCGCCGATAGTCCTCGACCGAGCCGGCGGTGAACAGGTGGGCGCGGGCGCCGTCGGTGCCGGGGGTCGCCCCGGTCGACGGTGCCTGGACGGTGGATCCGGGCAGGCTCATGCGGGTCCTCAACGGTCGGGAGTGGACACGGTGGCGGGGGACGGTGGACGTCGCCTTCCGCGCGTGATCCGGTGATCGAGCGAACTTAGGTTACCCTAACCTAAGTTCGTGTCAACATTGTTGCCGCGTTATATCGATCTCGCTCAGTTCGGCGCGGTCGCCAACACCCGGTCTGCGGGGGTCGCCCCGGCGGGGCGCCGGAGCCGCCGCTGGTGCGCCACGCCCGTCGCGACGCCGAGCGCCACCAGGACGACGGAGGCCACCGCGACCGCGGGGTAGCCGACCAGGTCGGCCGCGGCGAGCGCGAGGGAGGCGGCGACGAACGAGCAGACCAGCCCGAACGACGACAGCACGGTGAAGTCGGTGCCGCCCGTGCCGGGCCGGGAGTAGTCCATGTTGACCGTGTAGAGCACGACGTTGGCGACCGTGTAGGCGGCCATGAAGCAGCACAGCGCCGCGACCGTCCCGCCGAGCGGGGCCCGGCCGTTCATCAGCGGCAGCAGCAGCACCGTGGACACGGCCAACGCCGCTCCCCCGGCGACGAGCACGCCGGCGCGCCCGAACCGGCCGATCCCGGCCCCGGCGAGCAGACCGGCCACGATGGCCGGCGCGCTGGTGACCACGCCGGTCACCACGCCGATGCGTCCCAGCGACCAGCCGGCGTCGACCAGGGCCGGCGTGACGAGGGCGTACGCCGCACCGGCTCCGGTGTAGACCAGCGGGACCACGGCGAAGGTCCACCACCGGCAGCCGGGCTGGCCGAACACGGACAGCAGCGCCCGGTACGCCTGGCCGGTGCGGACGCGGTCCACGCGGGCGGGCTCCCGGAACCGCCACACCACCAGCAGGCCGACGGCGGTCAGCGCGACCAGCAGCAGGATGGCGGGCACCCAGCCGAACCGGTCGTAGACGATCACACAGGCGCCGCCGCCGAGCAGGTTGCCCGCGTAGCTCGCGGCGACCTGGATCCCGTTGCCGGCGCCCCGCGACCGCTCGGACAGCAGCCGGACGGCGACCGCGTCGACGGCGATGTCCTGCGTCGCGGAGAGGAAGACGTACGCGACGCAGATCGCGACGACCGGGCCGAGCTGCTCGGCCGGGCGACCGAACGGCAGCAGGGACAGCAGGGCCAGCACCAGGCCGGCCTGCAGCACCAGCAGCCAGGAGCGGTAGTGCCCGCGCCGGCGCGAGCCGTACCGGTCGAGGATCGGCGCCCAGAGGAACTTGACCGGCCAGACCAGGCCGACGAACTGCAGCAGCGCCAGCGTGTCGAGGGACGTGCCGCCGTCGCGCAGGATGGCGGTCAGCCCGACGGTGATGAAGCCGACGCCGAGGTACTGGGTGACGTAGAGCGTGGTGAGCGTGCCGAGCCGACCCTTCACCGCGCGCTCCAGTAGGCCAGCGAGGTGAGCTGGTGCTTGCCGACGCCCAGCGTCCGCCGCACGTGCTTGGTGATGCCGCGCGTGCTGGCCGCCTCGCAGGCCACCCAGTAGTGCGCGTCGTCGGCGGCGGGCAGGGCGGCGCAGACGGTGTCGACCAGGTGCCGCCCGCCGTCGCGGCGCGGCACCCAGGTGACCTCGTGCCGGTCCCGGGCGCGCGGCGTCAGGGCCTTCTCTCCCTCGTCGGCGTACTCCAGCCACACCGTCGCCGGGACGTCGGGGGCCGCGTCCAGCAGGCTGTTCACCGCCGGCAGCGAGGCGGCGTCGCCGATCAGGTAGAGGTGGCGCGGGGCGGGGTCCGGCAGGCTGAACGCGCTGCCCTGCATCGTGGCGTCGATGGTGTCGCCCGGCTTGGCGGCGGCGGCCCAACGGGCGGCGCACCCGTCGTGGATGGCGAACTCGAGGTCGAACCGGCCGGTCGCCGGGTCCGGGTCGACGAGGGTGTACGCGCGCTGGTGCGGACGGCCGTCGTTGTCGAACCACAGCCGGACCCACATGGTGGGGTGGACGCCGTACGCCTCCAGCAGCCCGCCGCCGTCCATGCGCAGCCGGCGGTAGTTCCCGCCGACCGACTCGGTGCCGAGCACGGTCAGCCGGAAGTCGCGGCCGCCCATCGCCTTCAGCACCAGGGCTTCCCAGTTTCGCTTCACGCACCCCTCCAGGTAAGGTCTGCCTCAGTTAGGGGAGGGTAACCTAAGTTGATGTTCCTGTGGCAGGCGGTACGGCCGCCCGTGCGACCAGGGCCGCGATGACCGGCGTCTATCGTGACCGATGGGGGATCCCGCACCTGCGCGCCGACACCGTCGACGACCTCGCCCGGCTCCAGGGGCGGGTGGCCGCCGTCGACCGGGCCTGGCAGATCGAGGTCGAGCGGTGGCGCTCGGAGGGCCGCCTCGCGGAGCACGTCGGCCCCGCCGAGCTGGGGTGGGACAGGTTCGCCCGCCGGGCCCGCCTCGACGACACCGCGCGGCGCTGCTTCGACGGGCTCACCCCCGCCACCCGCCGGTGGGTCACCGCCTACGTCGACGGCGTCAACGAGGGGCTCGCCGAGGGCGCTGCGGCGGCGCCCGAGTTCGCGGCGGTCGGCTGCGCGCCGGGCCCCTGGCGGCCGTGGTCGCCGCTCGGCGTCTTCCTCGTCCAGCACGTGCTCTTCTCCACCTTCCCGAACAAGCTGTGGCACGCCCACGTCGCCGCCGCCCTCGGCCCGGCGGCGACCGGGCTGTTCGCCGTCGAGGGCCCCGGCGGGTCGGGCAGCAACGCCTGGGTGGTGCCCGGCGCCCCCGTGACCGGCCGGGCACCGGTCGTCGCCGGAGACCCGCACCGCATCCTCGAACTGCCCGGCATCTACCAGCAGGTGCGCCTCGCCTGCCCCGAGTTCGACGTGTTCGGCTTCGCGTTCCCCGGCGTTCCGGGCCTGCCCCACTTCGGGCACGCGGGCGAGGTGGCCTGGGCGGTCACCAACGCGATGGCCGACTACCAGGACCTCTACCGGGAGGAGCTGCGCCACGAGGGCGACCGGGTGCTGGTCCGCGACGCGGACGGCTGGGTGCCGGCGCACCGCCACGTCGAGCGCATCGAGGTGCGCGGCGGCGAGCCGGAGTCCGTCGAGGTGATCGAGACGCCCCGCGGGCCGGTCGTCGACCACGACCGGAGCACCGGCGAGGCGATCAGCCTGCGCACGCCGGGCCGGGTGGAGGGACGCCTCGGCTTCGACGCGCTGCTTCCGCTGCTGCGGGCGCGCAGCGTCGGCGACGTCGCCGACGCGCTGCGGGACTGGGTCGAGCCGGTCAACAGCGTCCTCGTCGCCGACCGGCACGGGGCGGTGGCCCAACTGGTCGCCGGGCTCGTGCCGATCCGCGACGAGCGGTGCCGGCGGGAGCCGGTGCCCGGCTGGGACCCGCGCTACCGGTGGCACGGGAGCTACGCGCCACCGCGCCGCACCGCCGTCGACGGTGTCGCGGTCTGCGCCAACGACCGCCGTGCCGACACCGCCGATCTCGGCGCCGACTTCGCCCCGCCGCACCGGGCCCGCCGCATCCGCGCCCTGCTGGCCGACGGCGCCGGCCCGGAGGCCGTACACACCGACACCCGGCTGGAGGCCGCGACCCTGCGCGGCGTGCTCGCTCGCCTCGACCCCGACGGCCTCGGCGAGCCGGCGCGGCGCCTACGGGAGCGGCTGATCGCCTGGGACGGGCGGATGCGGGCCGACAGCACGGACGCCGGCGCCTTCGCCGCCTGGCGCGCGGCCCTGGCCCGCCGGCTGCACGACCATCCGTGCCTGCGCCCGCTGCACGCCCCGAGCGCGTTCGACGCGCTGTTCGCGCCGTGGACCGACCCGCTGTCGCGCATCGGCCACGCCCTCGACGGCGTGGTCGCCGGGCTGCACCGCCTCGGCGGCGACGTCGACCCGGTCGCCGCCGAGGCCCTGGCGGACGTCGCGGCGGGCGACCCGCCCGGGCCGTGGGGCGGTCGGCACGTGCTGCACCCGGTGCACCTCGGGGTGGAGCCGGCGGTCGACGCGGCGGTACGCGCGATGCGGGCGCGGGTCGCGCTGGCCGGCGACACCGAGTGCGTGCTGGCCACCTCCAGCGTCCCCGGAGTGTCCGACGCGTGCTGGCGCGGCCCGGTGGCCCGCTACGTGTGGGACCTCGCCGACCGCGCGAACAGCCGCTGGATCGTCCCGTTCGGCGCCTCCGGGCGGCCCGGCGACCCGCACTTCGACGACCAACTGCCACTGTGGGCCGGCGGCGAACTGGCCCCGGTGGTCACCGACTGGCGAGAACTGACCCCGCAACCAGGAGCAGGTGCACCATGACATACCAGGAGAAGATTTCCGGATTCGGCGAACTGTCGCTCGTCGTGCTGGACCCGAAGAGCCACGCCGAGCTGGTGCACGGGTGGGTGACCGAGCCCCGGGCGTCGTTCTGGGGTATGGGGTCGTACTCGGTCGACGACGTGCGGGAGATCTACGAGTTCGTCGACGGGCTCGCCACCCACCACGCGTACCTGATCATGCTCGACGACGCGCCGATCGGCCTGTTCCAGACCTACGAGCCGGCGGCGGACCCGGTCGGCGAGCGCTACGACGTCCGGCCCGGCGACGTCGGGATGCACCTGCTGCTCGCGCCCGGTGCCCACCCGCCGCGCGGCCTCACCACCGCCGTCGGCCCCGCCCTCGCCCGCTTCCTGTTCAGCGACCCCACCCGGCAGCGGATCGTGGTCGAGCCCGACGTGCGCAACCAGCGCGCGCTGGACCGACTGGAGCGGGAGGGCTTCACCTTCGGCGACGAGATCGACATGCCCGACAAGCGCGCCCGGTTGGCGTTCCTCACCCGGGCCCGGTTCGAGTCGGATCATCCCGTGCCGGTCTGAGGGCCGGCGGCTCCGGGCCGCCCTCGTCGCAGCCCGGTCCGGACCCGCCCGCCGCCGCCCTCCCTGCGCAGGTCGAACGGGAGCAGCTCCGGCCGGGCCGGGCGCAGCCGGCCACGGGCCGCCAACTCGACGGTGAGGAGGACCGCGACCGCCTCCACGGCGAGGAGCCCGACCAGCACGACGAGCTGCGTGATCCCGGCCGTGAGCGGGCTCGCGCCGCCCAGCAGCACCCCGACGAACGCGCCCGGCAGCGTCACCAGGCCCACCGTGCGGGTCTGGTCCAGCGCCGGCACCAGCGCCTGCCCGGCCACCGGGCGGCACACGAGCAGCACCGCGTCCCGCGGCGCCAGTCCCAGCGCCAGGGCGGCCTCCACCTCTCCCCCGCGGGCGGTCAGCTCGTCCAGGACCCGCCGACCCGCCAGCGACGTCGCGGTCATCGCCCCGCCGATGAGGATGCCCGCCACCGGGATGACGGCGATCCCCCGCAGCGGCACGAGCCCGCCCGCCAGCAGCCCCGCCACCACGGCCATGCTCCCCGCCGCGATCGGCACGCCGGCCCACCAGTTCCAGCCGCCGGTGATCCGCCGGCCCGAGGTGGCGGCCGCCACCACGCACATCAGGACGACGAAGGCGGCCGTCGCCCACAGCGACACCACGATGGCGGTGATCAGCAACGACACGGCCGCCAACTGGATGGCGGCGCGGCCCGTGGCGACGAGCACCTGTCGGCCCTGACCGAGCCCGCCGACCCTGACCACGACGGCCGCCACCACGGCCAGGGCCACCAGGGCGGCAGCCAGCTCCGGGCCCACCACCAGCATCGTCGAGGACATGCGGCAAGTCTGCCCGGGCGCACCCGGCCGGAAGCGGCGCCCCCTGCGGAGACGGATTCTGTCGCCGGCGAGGCCCCGCCGGCGTGGGCGGGGCCTCGCGGTCGGGACGGCCGGTCAGGCGGTGGGGAAGCTGTCCGGGGGTGCGGATGCGGTCCCGCATGAGGGCCCCCGACTGGCTGAGCACGCCGGTGCCGGCGTACGTGCCGCCGGCGCAGGTGCCCGGCCGGAACGCGGCGCTGCCCTCGGCCTTGTCCGAGTAGGTCCAGTTCGCGTAGCTGATCTTCAGCCGGTCCAGCAGGTCGAGCCAGGCGGTGCTGCTGGCGACGTCGACCGCGCTGGCCCCCGGACGCGCACCGGCCCCGAGGCGTTCCGCCTCGGGGCCGGTGTGGTGACGGCGTCGGATCAGAAGGTCGGCGCGAGGTAGAGCAGCCGGTTCGGCGAGCCGGTGCCGGGGTTGGTGATCACGTTGGGCGTGGCCTGGCTGACCAGGTACGAGTGGACCTGGGCGGGCGTCCAGCTCGGGTTGACGCTGAGCACCCGGGCGGCCGCACCCGCGACGTGCGGCGAGGCCATCGAGGTGCCGCTGATCGACGAGGTGGCGGTGTCGCTGGTGGACCACGCCGACAGGACGCCGACGCCGGGGGCGAAGATGTCGGTGCAGGTGCCCCAGTTGGAGAACGAGGCCCGCGCGTCGTTGCTCTGCGAGGCGTTGACGGTCAGCGCCGTCGGGACGGAGGCCGGCGAGAAGTTGCAGGCGTTGGCGTTCGAGTTGCCGGAGGCCACGGCGTAGGTGATGCCGTCGGCGATCGAGTTCGCCACCGCGGTGTTCAGGGACGCGTTGTAGGAGCCGCCGAGGCTCATGTTCGCCACCGCCGGCTGACCCGCCTGGTGGTTCGAGGTCACCCAGTTGATGCCGGCGATGACCTGCGCCCAGGTGCCGCTGCCCTGGCAGTTCAGCACCCGGACACCCACCAGCCGGACGTTCTTCGCCACCCCGTACGTGTTGCCGCCGACGGTGCCCGCGACGTGGGTGCCGTGGCCGTTGCAGTCGGTGGCCGGCAGCGCGTTGTCGACCGCGTCGAAGCCGTCGACCGCCTGGCCGGCGAAGTCGACGTGGGTGGTCCGGATGCCCGTGTCGATGACGTACGCGGTGACACCGGTGCCGCTGCTGTTGTAGGTGTACGAGCGGCTCAGCGGCAGGGCCCGCTGGTCGATGCGGTCGAGGCCCCACGGCGGGTTGCTCTGGGTGGCCGCCATCGTCACCGTGTGGTTCTGCTCGACGTAGTCGACAGCGGGGTGCGCGGCGAGACGCTTGGCGGCCCGCTCCGACAGCCGCAGCTCGAAGCCGTTGAGCGCGTCGCCGTAGACGTGCCCCACCGTCCCGCCGAACCGCGCGGCCAGCGTGCCGGCGGCGCTGCGCACCTCGGCCTGCCGGGTGCCGGCGCGACCGCCGACGCCGCTGTCCTTGAGCACCACGATGTAGCTGCCGGTCACGGCCGTCGCGCCGCCGGCGCCGCGGATCTCGCCGGTCGCCGGGGCGGCTGTCGCCGGAGCGCCGATCATGGCGGTGACCATGGCGGCGCCGGCGAGCACGCCGACGGCGCCGGCGAGCATCCGCCGCTGAGTGCGAGGGAGTGTCATCTCCCGGTCCTCCTACTGTCGTGGCCTGCGGGCGGCTCGTGGCGCACCCGGGAGGCGGTGGACGATGAGAGAACCTTAGCCATCATATTTACGGTGGTATATTTCCTTGGTGTTCACAATATGAGGACGATGTTGACGAGTTTCGACGTGAATGCCTTGCGTGACCGACGTGAACGCCTCACGCGAGGAGAGATGCACTCCGGCACCGACGACTGCGGCGCTCCTGCCGGCCGCCATCCTCGCGCCACTCGGCCCGCCCGCGGGCCCGCGCACGACGACGACGCCCAGCCGGCGGTACGCTGCGGCTCCCCGACCCGACCCGCGGGCGACAGCTCGCGACGCCGGCACGGCGGCGTCCACATCGCGGGCCAACGGGACGAGTGATCCGCGTCACCGCGGTGAACCCGTCGGCCGCAGCGCCGGGCACCCGCGCGGCCCGCGGGCCGATTCCCGCTCCGCGGCCCGGATCCGCGTCTCCGACGCCTCCGGGTCGCCGCCGACTCCATTGACGTACGGAAGTCGGCTTCTGCACGCAGCGTGACCGCCCGGGATTCCGGAGACGACGACCGGACCTCGGCCCCGCTCGCCGGCAACTGTCGCGATTTGGAGCGCTCACTACCCTGTTGCTTGATCCCCGTGCCTGGGCACACGTCGACAGCGATAAGGGCTTCAGATGACCGACAGTCACCCTCCGTACGGAGGGCAGCCGGATCCGAACGTCACCCCGTGGAGCGGGCCGCCGGCCCCGCAGAGCGGGTATCCCGGATACGGCCAGCCAGGGCAGCCACCGCAGTTCGGGGCCCCCGTCCCGCCGCCGCAGAAGTCGAACAAGGGCCTGATCATCGGCCTGTCCGCGGCCGCCGTGGTGATCCTGCTCGTGCTCTGCGGCGCCGGAGTCGGCTTCGTCCTCGTCAACAACGACGACGACGATCCCACCCCGGTCGCGTCCGCCACCCCGAACACGACCAGCAGCAACCCGGGCACGGACGCCTCCCCCACCCCGGGCGAGCCCGAGCCCAACAACAACGCGGTGACCGCCCGCTACTCCAGCGACCTCGGCGACGTCTGCGAGGGCAGCCAGATCCTGAACGCGGCGCCCTACTCGGGCCCGTCCGGCGCCAAGGCGTACGTCTTCTCGAACAACCCCGACCGGCTGACGTTCTGGTCGTCGAAGTCGGTCGCCTCGAACAAGCCGTACTACGCCAAGAGCGCCGACTTCGAGACGGTGTCGGTCGTCGGCTGCCTGAAGTTCGTGGAGGGCAGCGAGGGCGCGCCCAAGAAGTGCCAGTACAAGGACAGCTCGGACAAGCAGGTCACCATCGACTACGTCTCGTCGCGCTACACGCTGACGTTCTACGCCGCGAAGACCGGCGAGAAGATCGGTGACGGCGGCACCGTGAGCGCCCCGGCGAACCGGTGCCCGAGCTTCATCTCGTACAACAAGAACACCATGAAGGCGTACGCGTCGCCGGACACCGGCACCATCGAGGCCGCGCTGGACAAGTTCCTGTCCTGACCGGCACGGTCGAGATCGGGGAGGGACGGGCCACCGTTCCTCCCCGATCGCGTTTCCGCCGTCCGCGCGGGCCCGTGTCGGGGGCTCGCCGGACCGCGCGCACCAACGACCGCCCGCGGACGCGACCGGGGCCGCCACCGTCTCGACGGACGGTGGCGGCCCGGTCGCGTGGGATCGGCCTCAGCGGCGCGCCGACGCCTTCCTCACCACGGCGTCCCCGTCCACCTGGTCGAAGGCGGGAGCGCCGTCGACGGCGTCGGCGGCGACGGCAGCCGCGGTGGCGGCGTCCGGCAGGTCCAGGCTGGTACGCAGGGTGACCGGCTTGAGCAGCGCCGCGGCGACGACGCCGACGACGGCGATGGCCGCGGAGATGAGGAAGATGTGGCCGGTGGCGTCGCCGTACGCGGCCCGCACGATCTGCTGGACCACGGCCGGCATGGCGTCGACGTTGAGGTTGCCGGACCCCCCACCGGAGGCGGGGATGCCCGCGGCGGCGAGGTCGGTGGTGATCCGGTCGGTGACCTGACGGGCGAGGACCGCGCCGAGCACCGACACCCCGATGGTGCCGCCGAGTGAACGGAAGAACGCCACGGTGGAACTGGCCGCGCCGATGTCCTTGAGGGAAACGGTGTTCTGCACGGCCAGGACGAGGTTCTGCATGGTCATGCCGACCCCGACGCCGACGACGAACATGGCGGCGCCGAGCAGCACCAGCGACGTCTGGTGGTCGATCGTGCCGAGCAGGGCGAACCCGATCACGAGCACGACCGCCCCGAACACGATGTACGGCTTGATCCTGCCCGTCTTCGTGATCAGTCGACCGGCGACGATCGACGAGCCGAGGACGCCGGCCATCATCGGGATCGTGAGCAGCCCGGCCTCCGTCGGGCTGTAGCCGCGGCCGATCTGGAAGTACTGGCCGAGGAAGACGGCGCCGCCGAACATGGCCATGCCGACCGCCAGGCTGCCGAGGATGGCCAGGGCGGTGGTGCGCTGCCGGACCAGGGCGAGCGGGACCACCGGCTCCTGCGCCCGCGCCTCGACCCGGACGGCCAGGGCGAGCAGGACGGCCGCGCCGCCCACCATCGCCGCGGTCTGCCAGGAGAGCCAGGCGAACGAGTCGTCGACGAAGGAGATCCAGATGAGCAGCACGCTGACCCCGGCGGCGATCAGGGTCGCGCCCAGGTAGTCGATCTTCACGTTGTCGCGGCGGGCCGTCGGCAGGTGCAGGGTGACCTGGAGCAGGATCAGCGCGATGACGGCGACGGGCACGCCGACGAAGAAGCACCAGCGCCAGCCGAGCCAGGACGTGTCGACGATGAGGCCGCCCAGCAGCGGGCCGCCGACCGTCGCCACCGCCATCACGCCGCCGAGGTAGCCGTTGTAACGGCCCCGCTCGCGCGGCGGGATCATCGCCGCGATGGCGACCTGGACGAGCGCCTGGAGGCCGCCGACCCCGATGCCCTGGAACGCGCGGGCGGCGATGAGCTGGCCGGCGGTCTGCGCGAAGCCGGCAAGCACCGAGCCGACCAGGAAGACCACGATGGCGACCTGCACCAGCAGCTTCTTGTTGAACAGGTCGGCGAGCTTGCCCCAGATCGGGGTGGTCGCGGTCGCGGTGAGCAGGGTGGCGGTGACCACCCACGTGTACTGGGTCTGCGACCCGTTCAGCGCACCGATGATCTTCGGCAGCGCCGTCGAGACGACGGTGCCGCTCAGCATGGCGACGAACAACACCAGCAGCAGGCCGCTGAGCGCCTCGAGCGTCTGCCGATGGGTCATCGGCGTGTCGCCGGTCGTCGTGGTGGGTGCGCTCATCGCGCGGCCTCCAGGTTGTCGTGGTGTCCGAGGGCGGTCTCGATGTCGCGGGTGAACCGGCCGATGGCCGTGCTCAGCGCCGCCATCTCGGCGGGCGTCCAGTCGGCGAGCGCCCGGTCGAGCACCCCGCCGTACCAGTCGAAGATCTCGGCGAGGGCGGCCCGGCCGTCGGGGGTGACGGCCAGGACCCTGGCCCGCATGTCGGTCGGGTCGGCACGCCGCTCGACCAGACCGAGCCCGACGAGCGAGGCGATGGCGCGGCTGATCGTCGACGGGTCCAGGCCGGTGCGGGCGGCGAGCTCCCGCGCGTGGCAGCCGGGGGGAAGCTGGTCGATCTGCATGAGCATGCCGGCCAGGCCGAGCGGCACGAGCGGCCGGACGTCGGCCCGGCGGCGCCGGATCAGCCGTACGGTGCGGACGAGTTCGTGCAGCCTGGTGCCGAGTTGACGAGCGGTGCCGTCCACCGTTCCCCCCACATCGCAGATGGTTGCCGCACACAAGCATCTGCCGATCTTGCTCAATGCGCAAGTTTGCGCGATGAGAAACGGGTCACGCCGCGACTAGGCTGTCGGCATGGAGGAGTCCACCGGGCTACGGGAGCGCAAGAAGGCGGCGACCCGCCTCGCCCTGCACGAGGCGGCCCTGCGCCTGGCCACCGAGCACGGGCTCGACCGCGTCACCGTCGAGGCGATCGCCGACGCCGCGAACGTGTCCCGCCGCACGTTCTCCAACTACTTCTCCAGCAAGGAGGAGGCGATCTTCCACGGCGACGCCGTACGGCTGCGCCGGCTGCTGGAACTGGTCCGCCAGCAGCCGCCCGACGATCCCCCGTGGCGCGCGCTGAGCCGCGCCGCCGAGCAGCTCGCCGACGAGGCGTACGGCGACGACCCGCCCCCCTGGCTGGTCCGCCGCCGCCAGTTGCGGGGACACCCGGGACTCGTCGCCCAGCAGGTCGCGGCGTACACCACCATCGAGCGCGACCTCGCCGACGAGTTCGCACACCGGCTGGCCGGCCCCGACCCGGAACTGCGCTCCCGGGTGCTGGCGGCGACCTTCCTGGCCGGCCTGCGCGTCGCCGTCCAACACTGGACCGACCACCCCGACGGGCCGCTGCGCGACGTCATCCGGACCGCGCTCGCGCAGGCGGCGTCCGCACCGACCGTCGAGGTAACCGGCGCCCCACCCGGCGGCGGCTGACCCCCAGGTTGGCGGATTCGCGTCAGGGCAGGTCGGGCGCGCCGCCACCCGGCGGCGCACAGGTCCGCCGGCGAGGGCATCGGCGCCGTACGGCCCCGGGCGGCCAACGGCCGGTGCTAGCGTCCAGATGCGCAGGCCACCACGCAGACCTCCGTTCGGACGGAAGGTTGGGCTATGGACGAGACCGCGGCACGGGCGATGATCAAAGCCCACTTCGACGCCTCGAACGTCAGCGCACCCGGCGGCGGGCCGGGCGACGACATCGCCCGCGCCTCCGAGATCTACGCCGACGACGCGGTGCTGGAGTGGCCCCAGGGCCGCGAGCGCATCCGCGGCAAGGCGAACATCACCGCCTTCAGGTCCAGCTACCCCGCCCGCCAGGAGTTCCAGTTGCACCGGACCACCGGCTGCGGGGATCTGTGGGTCAACGAGTACACCATCCGGTACGACGACCGCCCCATGATGGCCGTCGGGATCATGGAGTTCCGCGACGGAAAGGTCGTCCGCGAACGCATCTACTTCGGGGAGCCCTGGGAGCCGCCGGCCTGGCGGGCGCAGTGGGTCGAGCGGATGGAACCGTTTACTCAGGCGTCCGCGTGATCGCCCGACGCCCGCCGGCGACGCCGAAGGGCCAGGAGGTGACGACCGCCCCCGGGCGACGTCCTCGTTGCTCCCGTCGTCCTGGTGGGATGGTCGGCCTCCGGGGACACCGGGCCGGCCGCCCTCTGACCTGTGTCCGGGCGGCGCTGAGCCCGGGCGCAGTCCCGGGACCGGCGTAGCCGACGCCGGACGGCCGGGCGCCGGCGTTAGCCCGCGCCGGACAGCCGGGCGCCGGCGTAGCCCACGCCGCACGGCCCGGCATCTCCGTCGGCCTATGCTCTGGCGTGTGAACGGGAAGCGGTGGAGCGGCATGGACCTGGGCAACGTGCTGCGCGCCGTCGAGGACGCCGCCCCCGTCGACGCGGTGGAGGCGGTGACCCGGGGCATCGGCGTCGACCTCGGGGCGCTGTGGGTGTCGTTCCTCGTCGCGGACATGAGCGGCCGGGCCCTCGTACGCCTGGCCCACGACGTTCCCCTCGCAGACCGGCCCGGCAGACGCCGCCAGGACCAGGACGTCGCCACCGTGCTGCCTTTCGACGGCGGCCCGCAGGAACAGGCACTGCGCTCCCAGCGCGTGCAGGTCCGTTCGAGCGGTGGTCATCACGTCGTGATGGCGCCCGTCACGCAACGCGGCGAGGCCATCGGACTGCTGGAGATCGCCTTGCCGGCCGAGCCGGACGACGAGGCCCTGGCCGAGATCTCCCGGGCCGCACACGCGCTGGCGTTCGTGGTGATCGCCGCCCGGCGGCACACCGACCTCTTCGAATGGGGTCAGCGGACCACCCCGTTCACCCTCGCCGCGGAGATCCAGCGCCGGCTCCTGCCCTCCTCGTTCACCTGCGAGGCCGGCTCGTTCACCCTCTCCGCGTGGCTGGAGCCGGCGGCCAGCATCGGCGGAGACACCTTCGACTACAGCCTCGCGCGCAACCTGCTGCACCTGAGCATCACCGACGCGGTGGGCCACGGCGTGCACAGCGCCCTGACCGCGACGCTCTGCGTCGGCAGTCTGCGCCACACCCGCCGCCGCGGCCACACACTCCTCGAGCAGGCCCGGGCCGCGAACTCGGCGCTGATCCAGGACCCGCCCGGAGGGTTCGCCTTCGCCACCGGGCTGCTCGGCCGGCTCGACCTGCGCACCGGCGTGCTGGCCATGGTCAACGCCGGCCACCCCACCCCGCTCCTGGTGCGCGACGGAGCCGTCCAGCCCATCGCGCTACCGGTCGATGCGCCATTCGGCGTACTGCGAGACGGGACCTACCGCACGACCGACGTCCCGCTGCGTCCGGACGATCGACTCATCCTGCTCACCGACGGCATGCTGGAACGCGGCGCCGCCCGCCTCGACCTGCCCGCACGGCTGCCCGGCCTCGCCGACCTGCATCCCAGGGAGGTCGTCCGCGTGCTCGGCGACGCCGTCCTCGACGTCGCCGGACCCACCCTGCCCGACGACGCCTGCATGCTCGTCCTCGACTGGCACGGCGACCACGGCGACGACCGCCTCACCACGGCCGGCGCCGACCCCCACCGAGCGAGTGCCTCCCGTACGTCCTGAGAGCCGGCCGCCGTCATCCACCACGATCAAACGCCTGCCGTTCGCCCGGACGGCGGGCCGCTAGGACGCCTGGCGGACGCGCATGTCGGCCAGCCAGACGTCGGCCAGGTCGCTGAGTGGGACGTCGAGGGCCTGGCTGAGGCAGACCACAGTGCCGAACGCCGGTGCGGGAAGGCGACCCGCCTCGATCTTGCGCAGCGTCTCGGGGGAGATGCCGGCTGCCAGGGCCACCTCGACGAGGCTGCGGCCGGCCCGCGCGGCCCGGAGGGCGGCCCCGAGGCGCTGGCCCGCTGCGATCTGTTCGGCGGTGAGTGGTTGGCGAACCATGCCAGCAGGATAGCCCTCCGGAGCATCCCGACCCAGCATGGTATAAAAATACCGCACAGGGAGAGGGAGGCTGTCGTGATCGAGCTCAAGTCCGCCGAGGAGATCGACCGGATGGCGGTGGCCGGCCAGTTCGTCGGCGAACTGCTCGCCGAGCTGAGCGGTGTCGCCACCGTCGGCGTCAACCTGATGGACCTGGAACACCACGCCCGCCGCCGGATCGCCGAACGCGGCGCCGAATCCTGCTACTGGGACTACGCCCCTTCGTTCGGCCGCGGCCCGTTCCGCAACGTGCTGTGCCTGTCGGTCAACGACGCGGTGCTGCACGGTCTGCCGCACGACTACGTTCTGCGGGACGGTGACCTGCTCAGCATCGACATGGCTGCCGGCATCGACGGCTGGGTCGCCGACTCCGCACTCTCCGTCATCGTCGGCACCCCCGACCCGGCCGACCTGAAGCTGATCGAGGCCACCGAGGTCGCACTGGAGGCCGGCATCGCCGCCGCCCAGCCCGGCGGCCGCCTCGGCGACATCTCCGCCGCGATCGGCGAGGTCGCCCACTCCTACGGCTACGGCGTCAACGCCGAGTTCGGCGGCCACGGCATCGGCCGCACCATGCACGAGGCCCCGCACGTACCCAACAACGGCCGTGCCCGCCGGGGCCTGAAACTCCAGCCCGGCCTCACCATCGCCATCGAGCCCTGGTTCTGCCGCTCCACCGACAGAATCAGGTTCGACAAGGACGGCTGGACCATCCGCTCCGCCGACGGCTCCCGCACCGCCCACTCCGAACACACGGTCGCCATCACGGCTGCCGGCCCCCAGGTCCTGACCCGCCGCCCCACCCACGGCAGTACCTCGGCCGGCCCCACCAAGAAGGCCGCCGCAGCCTCCTGACCCCCTGCCCGCCTCGGTGTGACTCGGGGCGTCGCTTCGTCCACGTCAACCGTCCAGCAGACGCTAGGTGTCGGGTCTCAGGACCATGCGGCACGCCCACCGCCGTCGGCCACAGCAAGCGGCGGCTCCGTGAAGCGGCCAGGACGTCGGCGGAACGGCTCACTCAGAGGGCTGACGCTCCGGACAGCCAGCGGGCAGCCGGTTGGCCACCAGGTCCTGGCTCGGCACGATCAGCCTTTCTGACAGACAGACGATCTCGTGTCGGCACCCGTGCTCGTGCATCGAGCCGCGAAGTTCTAACCGCTCCCTACGACAGCCGCATCGCCAGATCCCAGACCGCCCCCAGCCGATCACCACCACTACGATGCCCCCGATATCCCTAGGCCACCTGTCCGGCATCAACTGGAACGGAAACGTCAAGCATCAGCTGGGACTCGGCACGCCAGCAGCCGACGTGTCCTGTCACGGGACTGCTTGACGCTCGCGTCCCACCTGATGCCCGACATGATCCTCAAGAGGGGTCGCGGGGACCCTCACGGTCCGCGACAGGGGCGCGCATCGCGGCATGTGCGCGCATTTCAGGCTGCGAAGCGGTCAATGGCTGTTGCGAGGTCCTGCCCAGTCAGGTTCTGCTGCATGTCGCTGAGGACTCTTGCCACGGCGGGGAGCGCGCGCTGCTGGTTGGTGAGGACAACGCTCACGTAGTCCTTGTCGGGAACCAGTAGCATCGCGGCCCGGTATCCGGGCAGGCGCCCGTTGAGGTACATCTGGCCCGAAGGGCCGAGCGCCCATCCGAGGCCGTATGTCATGGAGTCGTCCGGCGTGGTGCGCGGTCGGCGGATCTCCTGCAGAAGGGCCGGGTCGCCGAGGAGTCCTTCGCCGAGTGCCAGAAGATCCGAGACACACGACCACAAGCCTCCGCTGGGGCGGCGCGAGTGTGGGTAGTCGCTTCGCGGGAGCTCGGTCGGGCCGTCCCACCCGGTGACTGAGTCGCGCGGTGCGTCGAAACCTGTTCGGAAGAGGCGCCAAGGTTCGAGCAGCTTCTTCTTCAACGCGGTCTCGTATGAAGCGCCGTTGAGGGCCGCGAGGATCGCGCCGGCCAGGAAGTAGTTGCCGTTGTAGTAGGACCAGTGGGCCCCGGGCTCTTTTTCGTTCCCGGCGCGTACTACGAGCCGGGCCGCCTCGTTGAGCGCGTGGCGCCCGTCCCCCAGGGTGGCGACGGTGCTCGAGTCCACGGACTCGCGCAGCCCCGAGACCTGCCCGAGGATCTGCTCGACGGTGAGGCTCGTATCCGCTCGCCAGTCAGGCGCGAGGTCTGGCAGCAGCTCGATGGCAGGGGTACTCAGCGGGACGTCGTGCTCTCGCAGTGTCAGAACGAGCGCACCGGAGGTGAAGGTCTTCGTCAACGACGCGATCCGGAAGCACGAATCCGAGGTCACCTGGACCGCCCCGCGAGTAGCCACACTTCTTGTCCCCGCGACGGACAGCCCCGCTACAACGGCCGGAACGCCATGGAGGTTGACCTGCTTGTCGAGCACGTCCTGGAGATTCACGGAAAGGATCCTGCCAGCCGCTGCCAAGCCGCCGCCGGGCGGCCATGAGGACCCGAGCTGTCACCTTGACGCTCGCGTCCCACCTGATGCCCGACATGATCCCCAAGGGAGTCGCGATGCACCTCACGATCCGCGACAGGGGCGCGCACCGCGGCATGATCGCGCGGTCCGAGCGGGTCGGTTAGAACTGTGGCTGGTCAACTGGCCGGCTATCCGGGAGGACCAGGATGCGATGGAGGCCGTGTATCGGGCAGCGATCGCAGCCGGTGACGTTCAATCGTTGCCGTCATTGGCGGCGCTGCGCGCCCGGCAGGGCGACACGGCCGAAGCTCGCGTGTTGTTCACGGCCGCCGGGTCGGTTCCGGTGGGCGGTCACGATGACGGCGGTGCCACGGCGTGTGGTCCGCCGTACCAGCCCGACGTGCTCAGCGTGAACGTCTGGCGGGTGCCGGGGGCGTAGATCACCGCAGCGGTCCCGGAGACGGCACCGTAGGTGCCGGTGGCGAGGAAGCCGAGGGTACGCGGCCCCGGAGACAGGTCGTGTCCGGCGCGGCGGAGGGGTCGGACGGCCGGAAGGCGGTGGCGGGGCCCGCTGGTCGTCGGCGTCGGCCAGCGGGCCCCTGGAGGTGGGAGCGGTACGGCGCTGCTCCGCTCCCACCCCGCGCAGGTGCGATCACCACACGGTGGTGTCCCCTACGTACTCGGGGTCCCGACCGACGTCACGGCGTCGCCAGGGTGAACCGGCGCACCGTCACCGCGCCGCCCAACGACTGGGTGGCGTAGTTGAAGATGCCGAACCGGTATCCCATGAAGAACTGCCAGGCGTTGTTGAGGGTGAGCGCGTTGCCCAGCGGGACGAAGGTGACCCCGTCGGTGCTGTACGAGAACCTCGCCTGCCGCCCCGAGCCGGGCCGGATGTCGGCGTTGGCCCGCAACCAGATCCGTCCGCCGGACACCGGGGCGCCGGCGATCTCGGTTCCCTTGCCGGTGGTGTTCCAGTTGTCGGTGCCCATGGTCAGGCCGTTGGTCATGACCACGCGGGTGGCCCCGTTGTCCCGTTTGACGCCGATCCACGCCGAGGTGTCGCGCAGCATCGCCAACCCGGCCCGGTCGCCGTCACGCATGGTGGAGTAGTCCAACTCGATGGTGCCCGTCGAGGTCGGGCCCTGGATCCGGTGGGTCAGCGTGTTGCGCGCCCGGTAGAGGTCGTCGGTCACCGAGGCGGTCTGCAGGCGCAGCCCGTCGTTCACCGACCACCGGCTGTCGTCCGGGTTGTGGTTCCACTCGTACTGGACGGCGAGGGTGGTGCCGGGGAAGGTGTCGGTGCCGGTGAGCGGCTTGACCGGGCGCGACGGCAGCGGGTTGGGGTAGTTGACGCCCCAGGAGCCGTTGACCGTCTGCACCTGGGGCCAGCCGTCGCTGGTCCAGGTGATGGGGGCCAGCGTCGGCATCCGACCACCGGGGTAGGCGTCGGTGAAGGCCATGTAGTACCAGGCGCCGTTCGGGGTCTGCACGAGCCCGCCCTGGTGTGGCACTCCGCCGCCGGAGATCGGGCCCGGCATGTTGAGCAGCACCTGCCGCTGCTCGTACGGCCCGAACGGGCCGTTGGTGGACTTGAGCACGTACTGGCCGTTCGCGGGGCGGGTGAGCCAGATGTAGTAGGCGCCGTTGCGCTTGTAGAACCGGGCGCCCTCCAGCGTGCCGATGCTCGACGGTGTCTGGTACACCTGCTGGGCCCGCACCTGGGTACGCCCGTCGGCCGACAACTGCGCCACGCTGATCGTGCCGTTGCCGTACGCGACGTACATGGTGTCGTTGTCGTCGATCAGCATCCCGGCGTCGTAGTAGCAGTGGGGGATGGTGGTGTGCCGGCTCCAGGCACCGTCGACGGCGGAGGCGGTGTAGATGTGCGTCTGGGCGAAGTCGATGCAGCCGGCCCAGTAGAAGGTCCGGTTGCTCGGCCGGTAGTTCAGCGTGGATGCCCAGATGCCGTCCACGTACGCGTGGCTGCCGCCGGCCATGTCGTACTTCGTGCCGAAGTCCAGCCGGGGCACCGAGTGCCCGGCGAACTCCCAGTTCACCAGGTCCCACGACCGCAACACCGGGGCGCCGGGCGAGTAGTGCATGGTGGAGGCGGACATGTAGTAGACGCCGCCGACCCGGATGATGTCGACGTCGGCGAAGTCCTGCCAGACGACCGGGTTGGTGAAGGTGCCACCGGGGTTTCCGCCGTCGCCGACGCGGACCAGTTGCCACTGCTGGTGGCTGCCGTCGAAGTCGTCGTACTGCACGACGTTGCCACCGTCGGCGGTCGAGGCGTTCTGCACCTCCACCACCTTGTTCGAGTTCCGGTTGACCAACCGCACGTAACCACCCGCCGAATCGGCTAGCCGGAACTGCTGGTTGGTCCCGTTGCGATCGGCCCACTGCACCACGCTCGCGCCGTTGGCCGTGGAGGCCCCGGAGACGTCCAGCACCTTGCCGGAGTGCCGCGACCTCAACCGGTAGTAGCCGCCACCGGAGTCGACGAACTGCCACTGCTGCCAGTTCCCGTCGTTACGCGACCACTGCGCGATCCGCGCGCCGTCGTTCGTGGCCATGTTGTACAGATCCAACACCTTGCCGCTGTTGCGATTCACCAACACGTACCAGGCATTCGTGTCCACCGTCGCCGCCGACACCGGCGACGGGGACACCGCAACGAACGTGCCGCCGATCAGCACGGCCACCACGACCGCGGCGATGCGGGACAGCCACCCACGCCGCCCTGACACAGCCCAGGTGAGACCACCGCTGGTAAGCATGATCCTCCTTCAGAAGACAACCAGGAGCCGGAGTCGGTCGGTCGAGCCGTCATCAGGCAGCAGACGACCACCAGGTCTGATCCGCAGCGCGTCGTGATCGTCGACAGGTCGGTGCGCCTCTGCCCAGGAGGCGCAGCCCGAACGACCCGCGAGGGTTACGATCTTCGATCCGGCGAGGCCGAGACGGTCCACCGCTCCGCTCCATCGACTGTGAGCGATAACATGCTGGCAGTCAAGGCGTAACCTCGGGCAGAGCCGCCATTTCGTGGAGCGACAGGCCCGCGCCCCGATCCGGCACTCCCGATCACACCGGTCCTGATCTACGGAGAAGCCGCCTCAGTCCGTCATCGCAGGGCAACCTACCGACGCTCCCCCAGCGACATAATCTGTTTCCAATTTACACAGATTGATGTGAGCGATAACATCGCTGCAATCGTCCCCGTCATCGCGAACGGCAGCCCGGCTGGAGCCGACGGGCTGGCAACAGCGGGCGACCGACGCGACCAGAGCATCGTCGCCTCGGCTCCACACGTCGCCGGGCGGCCTCTCGCACCGCAACCTGCCGCGAGCACGGACGGGCACAACCGTCCCCGCCGTACCGATCAGTCACGGCACCGGCTACCGACCGCCGACGCCGGAGCTCCCGAGGAGGAACACGTGTACAGACGCAGGAGATTCTTGACCGCTGCCCTGGGCGTCCTGGCGGTGGCGGCCGCGACCGCCTTCGCCGGCGGTGTCGTCGCGCCGCAACCGGCGCAGGCGCTGAACAACGGCGTCGCCCGCACCCCGCCGATGGGCTGGAACACCTGGAACACCTTCGGCTGCTCCATCAACGAGACGCTCATCCGCCAGATGGCCGACTCGATCGTGACCAGCGGCCTGCGGGACCTCGGGTACAAGTACGTCGTCGTCGACGACTGCTGGTTCAACCCCAACCGGGACGCGCAAGGCAACCTGCAGGCCCACCCCGAGCGGTTCCCGAGCGGGATGAAGGCGCTCGGGGACTACCTGCACGCGCGGGGCTTGCTGTTCGGCCTCTACCAGGCTCCGCTGGATCAGACCTGCGCCCAGTACTTCGATGCCTTCCCGGGCTCCACCGGGAGTCTGGGGCACGAGTACCAGGACGCCCGGCAGTTCGCCGCCTGGGGCGTCGACTACCTGAAGTACGACTGGTGTTCGCCGACCGGGACGATAAACGACCAGGTCGCCCGGTTCGGCATCATGCGCGACGCGCTGGCCGCCACCGGCCGGCCGATCGTCTACAGCATCAACCCGAACAGCATCCACGAGAAGACCGGGCCGCAGCGCAACTGGAGCGACGTGGCGAACCTCTGGCGCACCACCGAGGACATCACCAACGCGTGGAACACCGGCCAGACCAACGGCTACCCGATGGGCATCCAGAACATCGTCAACGTCAACGTGCCGCTGGCCGGTTACGCCGCACCGGGCGGGTTCAACGACCCGGACATGCTGGAGGTCGGCAACGGCGGCATGAGCGACACCGAGATGCGCAGCCACTTCGCGCTCTGGTCGGTGATGGCGGCGCCGCTCATGATGGGCAACGACCTGCGCTCGGCGAACGCGGCGACGTTGGCGATCCTGAAGAACCAGAACCTGGTCGCCATCAACCAGGACCCGCTCGGCCTCCAGGCGGTCCAGGTCTCCAACGACGGTACCCGGCGGATCCTGACCAAGCGGCTGACCAACGGCGACGTCGCCGTCGCCCTGTTCAACCAGGGCAACTCCACCACGACGATCGCCACCACCGCGGCGGCGATCGGCAAGACCGGCAGCTCGTTCACCCTGCGGGACGCGTGGACCAACGCCACCTCCACGACGACCGGGAGCATCTCCGCGAGCGTCCCGGCACACGGCACCGTGGTGTTCCGGGTCAGCGGTGGCGGCACCACCGACCCGCCGCCCCCGACCACGTTCCGGCTGCGCAGCGAGTCGGCAGGGCGTTGCCTCGACGTCGACAACGCCAACACCGCCAACGGCACCGGCACCCTGATCTGGGACTGCCACGGCAACGCCAACCAGCAGATCAGCCAGGACGGCCAGACGCTGCGGATCCTCGGCAAGTGCCTGGACGTCCCGACCAGCGCGGCCAACGGCACCCGGGTGCAGATCTGGGACTGCCACGGCGGCACCAACCAGCAGTGGACGTTGAACAGCAACGGCACGGTCAGCAACGTCCGCTCCCCGTCGCTCTGCCTCGACGTCAACAACGGCGGCACGGCCAGCGGCACGGCGGTGATCCTCTGGTCCTGCCACGGCGACGCGAACCAGCGTTGGAGCCGGGTGTGACCTCCGGTCGCTGACCTCGGCCCGGCCGGGTGGACGGCACGTCCACCCGGCCAGCCCACCGATCAGTGAAAACCGCTCGACAATCTGGGGGTACATCATGGAACAACGAGCTCCGCGCCGGGCCCGAAAGGGATTCCGCCGCATGGTCGCCGCAATCGCGAGCCTTGCCTGCGCAGTCGCTGTGCTGCCGGGTACGGCGCGCGCCGACAACCCGATCGTGCAGAACATCTACACCGCTGACCCGGCGCCGATGGTGCACAACGGCCGGGTGTACGTCTACACCGGGCACGACGAGGACGGCTCCACCTATTTCACGATGCGCGAGTGGCGGGTGTACTCGTCCGCCGACATGGTGAACTGGACGGATCATGGCGTACCCATGAACCTGGCGACCTTCGCCTGGGCGGACGCCAACGCCTGGGCCGGCCAGGTCGTGGCCCGCAACGGGAAGTTCTACTGGTACGTGCCCGTACGCCAGCGCTCGAACGGACAGATGGTCATCGGAGTCGGGGTGGCGGACAGTCCCACCGGTCCCTTCCGCGACGCGCTCGGTCGACCACTCGTCGGCAACGGCGAGATCGACCCGCACGCCTTCATCGACGACGACGGTCAGGCGTACCTGTACTGGGGCAACCCGAACCTGTGGTACGTGCGGCTCAACCCCGACATGATCTCGTTCTCGGGCGGTGCGACCCAGATCCCGCTCACCACCGCCGGGTACGGCACCCGCACCGGCAACCCCAGCCGGCCGACCCTCTACGAGGAAGGCCCCTGGGTCTACAAGCGGAACGGTCTCTACTACAACGTCTTCGCGGCGGAGTGCTGCTCCGAGTTCATCGGCTACTCGACCGCGCCCGGCCCCACGGGACCCTGGACGTACCGCGGGACCATCATGCCCCGACAGGGCAGCAGCTTCACCAACCACGCCGGTGTCATCGACTTCAACGGCGGGTCGTACTTCTTCTACCACAACGGCGCGCTGCCCGGCGGCGGCGGCTACACCCGCTCCGTCGCGGTGGAGCGGTTCACCTACAACTCCAACGGCACCTTTCCCACGATCAACATGACCGCTGCGGGCCCTCCTCAGGTCGGCACGCTGAACCCGTACGTCCGGCAGGAGGCCGAGACGATCGCCTGGGGCTCCGGCATCGAGACCGAGCCGTCCAGCGAGGGCGGCATGAACGTCGGCTGGATCGAGAACGGCGACACCATCAAGGTCAAGGGGGTGGCCTTCGGCGCCGGTGCCGCGTCCTTCACCGCGCGGGTCGCCTCCGCCACGAGCGGAGGTCGCATCGAGGTGCGGCTGGACAGTGCGAGCGGCCCGCTCGTCGGCACCTGCACCGTGGGTGGCACCGGCGGCTGGCAGACCTGGACGAACACCACGTGCGGCGTGAGCGGAGCCACCGGTACGCACGACCTCCACCTGCGCTTCGCCGGCGGCAGCGGCAACCTGTTCAACGTGAACTGGTGGCAGTTCGGCGGCGGCGGCGCCTCGCCGTCGTACCGGATCACCAACCGCAACAGTGGGCAGGTCATCGACGTCCAGCAGCCCAACCTCGACAACCTCGCCGTGATCGGTCAGTGGACCGGCAACGGCTCGACCTGGCAACAGTGGCGCTTCCTCGACGCCGGCAACGGGGCGGTGCGGCTGCAGAGCGTCAACAGCGGCAAGTGCGTCGACGTCCTGAACGCCTCGGTGGCCGACGGTGCCCAGATCGTGCAGTACACGTGCCACGAGGGCCTGAACCAGGTGTTCACCTGGCGATCGACCGGCAGCGGCTACTACGAACTGGTGAACGTCCACAGCAACAAGTGCCTGGGCGTGGTCGGCGGCTCCACCGCTCTCGGCGCCGCGCTCGAGCAGCGTACGTGCACCTCGGCGACCAGCATGCAGTGGTCGCGCGCCTGAACGGACCGACGGTGGGCTGGGTGGTGGCGGTCCCCCGTCACCACCCAGCGCTGACCGGCTGACCGGCTACGCGCGCCGGTGGACCGGATCACGAGCTCGTCGACGACCACGACCGGGCCTTCCACGACACCTGTGCGTGGCGTCCAACCGCGGCCACCGGCGCAGCTACGAGCGCATCGCCGCGCACGACCCGGACGGCGGGGCCGAGGCCATGTTCGCCCACATCACCGAGGCATGGCTGGTCCCGCAGCGGTTCGGGCAAGCCGGCCCGCCTGCAACACTGACCCGGCCAGGAGGCCGGCGCTCAGGATCCTCGCCATCCCGGCCCGACGTCGGCCGACGTCGACCCCCGCATCGCGGGAGCCGGCGCCGCCCGACCCGTCCGCGTCACGAGAACTGCGCGAAGAACCTCCAGATCTCGCCCTTGGTCCAGGTGGTGACACCACTCTCGGCGTACGTCCCGTCCACCGGTCCGGGCATGTGACCGTTGTCGTACGCGGCCCACTGGACCGGGTAGCCGGCCCTGCAGCCGGAGTAGGCGGTCGTGATGTGCGTACGGCTGCCCGGCCCCGGCTCGGGCGGGTTCTGGGCGGTGCACCCGTTGTTCCGGACGAACGTGTCGCGCAACGAACGCCCCTGCGAGATGTTCAGCACGTTGTCCGAGATGCCGTGCAACCCGAAGTACGCGATGGGCTGCGTACCACCGCTACACCCGCTGATCTGTGCGCCGGAGATGACCGCGACCGCCCGGAAGACAGTGGCCCGCGCGCAGGCGAGCGCATAGCTCATGCCGCCGCCCCAACTGAAGCCGAGGGCGAACCGCTGCCTCGGGTTGACGCAGAGGTCACTCTCGATCCGCCTGATCATGTCGTCGACGAAGGTGACGTCCTCACCGCCGGCGTTGCCCCAGCCGTTGCCGAGTCCCTGGGGCGCGACCAGGATCGCGCTGTTGTTCGACTGCTCCTGCTGCCCGTAGTAGGACCAGGCCGTCCCACTGGTGCCGCCCGAGGAGATTTCCTGCATGGTGCCGCCGCGCCAGTGGAACGCGAAGATCAGCCGGTAGGGGTTGTTGCTGTTGTAGTTGACGGGCACCCGCAGGATGAAGGAGCGGCTCTTGCCGTTGCTCTGAATCGTGTGCGTGCCGCTGGACAGCGTCGGGGCCCTACCGCACCCGGTGCCTCCCGGCGGCGGATCGTCGCCGCCCGCGCGGACGAGCTGCCACTGCTGGTTGGCGCCGTTCCAGTCGGCGTACTGCACGATGTTGCCACCGTCGGCGGTGGAGGCACCCTGCACCTCCACGGCCTTGCCGCTGTGCCGGCTGATCAGCCGGACGTGACCCCCGTCAGAGTCCGCGAGCCGAAACTGCTGGTTCGTCGCGTTGGTGTCGGACCACTGCACGATCGCTCCGCCGTCGGCGGTCGACCAGTTGTACACGTCGAGGACCTTGCCGGAGTGCCGGGACTTCAGCCTGTAGTAGCCGCCACCCGAGTCCAGGAACTGCCACTGCTGATTCGCCCCGTCGTTCCGCGTCCACTGGCTGATCCGCGCACCGTCGTTGGTGGCCGAGGCGTAGAGGTCCAGCACCTTGCCGCTGTTCCTGTTCACCAGGACGTACCAGGCGCTGGTGTCCACGGTCGCCGCGGCCGCGGGGGCCGCGTTCACGGCGACCAACGTGCCGGCCGCGATGACCGCCGCAGCCGCTGCGGCCAGCCCTGACCGCCAGCGACGTCTCGATGGAAGGGCGGGACGAGCCGCACCGATGGCACTCATGGTCCACTCCTCTGGTCGGGGTCACCCGCGAGCGGAACGCACGCGGATGGCCTGGTGTGCGTGCCGACGCCCGGCGTCAGCACGGTGTTCGTCGTACGGGCGCGATGCGGCCACCGGCGCACGTCCCTGGCCGGTGGCCCGCCTGCGGTGGCGCGAACGGATGCCGTCCGCGCCACCGAACGGAAGACCAGCTACCCGATACGGATCAGTTGCCACTGCTGGTTGTTGCCGCCCCAGTCGGTGTACTGGACGACGTTCGCCCCGTCGCTGGTGGAAGCGCCCTGCAGTCCGGTCGCTGTCGCCAGCGGATGTCCTGGGATGACGTCCGCATGCCCTGGGGGACGTCATGATCGCGAGGTCGACCAGCGAGGGCTCGCCCGGTGAGCCGCGGCAGAAGTCATCCTCGACATCGAGGGTGAGCGATAACATCGCCGTCGTCAAGCCGTAGCTAATCATCAATATCTGAGCATCTAGAGGCACCCATCCATCAGAGCTGCCCAGCCGCTCGGCCACGCCCGCCTCACGAAATGCTCGCCGAGCCGGATCGGATCGCTACCGAGGGCGCGACCGGCTGCGATCCTGTTATCGCTCACAGATGTCCAACAGGGCTACCCCGGGCTGACGACGGTCGCCGATCACTGGGCCTCGACACCGCCACGTCCACGGCGGCCGACGCCATCTACAACCTGCGGTTCAACCCCATCGAGGACGCGCCGAAGCTCGCCGACCGACCGTCAGACACACCTACACCAGCGCGGCACCAAACCGCGCACCGACCTGCCGCCGCCGGGGCTGACGGGCCGCGATCCGCAGGGAGACGAGCAGCGCGGCGAGGAAAATCGACATCGCGGGCTGCGCCCGAGGCACGACCCGGGTGGTGACGGCGCCCGTACGCCGTCGGCGCGAGCGTCTCTCAGGCCGCGTAGTCGACGGCATGCCAGCAACCATCGCGCATACCGTGTGGTCCCCACCTGGTCCCCGGACGCTGACACCCTGAGCGACCGCAGCACGCGGTTTAGGAAGTGTGGACAAGGGCGGAAGTCGCCTTGATCCAGAGAGCGAACGATTCGGCAGGCATCCCGGCTGGACGCTTGAGACTTGACCACCGGTGAAGGAGCGCTATCAGACGGCGCACTTGACCGGCGTGGTCCCCAGAAAGCCGGAAAGCTGGCCCGATGCTTCGGACCAGCCCTCTGACCTGCTGTTTCACCTTGTCGGGACGGCCGGATTCGAACCGACGACCCCTTGACCCCCAGTCAAGTGCGCTACCAAGCTGCGCCACGTCCCGATGCCCCCGCCGGGTTCTCCCCGCGGCAGCCGGTACAGCTTAGCGCAGGATCATCCCGTTCCCCGCATCGGCCCCTCCCGTACCGCCGGCGCGCCGACCACCTCACCACCCGTACAGCGTCCTAGGAGGATAGGTGGGATGAGGGGACGAAAAATGCCGGGTGGGAGGTGTGCTCCCACCCGGCATCGTCGGGCCGGGGTCAGCCGTGGGCCTTGCCGCGGCCGCCGGGGCCGAGCTTCTTGCGGGGGCGTACCGAGATCTCGATCGGGCTGCCCTCGAAGCCGAACTCCTCGCGCAGCTTGCGCTCAACGAAGCGCTGGTAGCCCGCGTCCAGCGGAGCGGTGGTGAACAGCACGAAGCGCGGCGGGGCCACGCCCGCCTGGGTGGCGAAGAGGATCTTCGGCGCCCGGCCGCCGCGCACCGGGTGCGGGGTGGCCTGCACCAGCGCGGTCAGCCACGAGTTGAGCTGCGCGGTCGGCACCCGGGTTTCCCAGCTCGCCAGGGCCTTGCGCAGCGCCGGCGCGAGCTTGTCCACCGCCCGGCCCGTCCGCGCCGACAGGTTGAGTCGGATCGCCCACGGGATGCGGCGCAGCTCGCGCTCGATCTCCTTGTCCAGGTAGTACCGGCGGTCGCCGTCGACCAGGTCCCACTTGTTGAAGGCGATCACCAGCGCCCGCCCGGTCTCGGTGACCATGGACAGGATCCGCTGGTCCTGCTCGCTGATGACCTCGCTGGCGTCGAGCAGCACCACGGCCACCTCGGCGGCCTCGATCGCCGAGGCGGTGCGCAGGCTGGCGTAGTACTCGGTGCCGCTGGCCTTGCCCACCCGCTTGCGCAGGCCCGCCGTGTCGACCAGCTGCCAGGTCTCGCCGCCGATCTCGACGAGGCTGTCGACCGGGTCCACGGTGGTGCCGGCGACCGAGTCGACGACGGCCCGCTCCTCCCCCGAGAAACGGTTCAGCAGGCTGGACTTGCCGACGTTCGGCCGGCCGACGAGGGCCACCCGGCGCGGCCCGCGCGGGCGGTTCTCGACGATCTTCGGGGCCTCCGGCAGCGCGTCCATGATGGCGTCGAGCAGCTCGCCCGAGCCGCGGCCGTGCAGCGCCGAGACCGGGTACGGCTCGCCGAGGCCGAGTGACCACAGCGAGGTGGCCTCCATCTCGATGGAGGTGTTGTCGGCCTTGTTGGCGACCAGGATCACCGGCTTGGCGCTGCGGCGCAGCATCCGCACCGCCGCCTCGTCCACATCGGTCGAGCCGACCATCGCGTCCACGACGAACAGCACCACGTCGGCGGTGGCGACCGCCGCCTCGGCCTGCGCCGCGATCGCGGCCGCCCGGTCCTTGGCGTCGGGCTCCCACCCGCCGGTGTCCACCACGGTGAACTGCCGGCCGGCCCACTGCGCGTCGTACGGGACGCGGTCCCGGGTCACCCCGGGGATGTCCTCGACGACCGCCTGCCGGCGGCCGATGATGCGGTTGACCAGGGTCGACTTGCCCACGTTGGGACGGCCGACCACGGCCACGACCGGCTGCGGGCCGGTCGGTTCCTCCGCGTCGAGATCCGGTTCCCGCAGCTCCACCCAACCGTCGGCGTCGGTCATGCCACTCCCCGTTCGGTCAGCAGGCCGCGCAGCCGCTCGACGACCTCGTCGATGCCCAGCTCGGTCGTGTCCAGCACCACGGCGTCGGCGGCCTGGGTCAGCGGGTCGGCCTTGCGGGTCGAGTCGAGCCGGTCCCGCCGGGCCAGGTCGGCGGCGGTGGCCGCCACGTCGGTGGCGTCCTCGGCGCTACGCCGGGCGGCCCGGGCCTCCTCGGAGGCGGTGAGGTAGACCTTCAGGTCGGCGTCCGGCGCCACCACGGACCCGATGTCGCGGCCCTCGACCACGATGCGGCCGGCGTTCGCGATCATCTCGCGCTGCCGGGTTACCAGCAGCGCGCGCACGGCCGGCACGGCGGCCACGGCGGAGACCGCCCCGGTCACCTCCGGGCCGCGGATCTCGGCGTCGACGTTCACGCCGTCGGCGGTCACGCCGTACCCCTTCGGGTCGGTGCCGATGCGCAGGTCCACCTCGCCGGCGACCTTGGCCACCGACTCGGCGTCGGCCAGGTCGACGCCGGAGCGCAGCACCGCCCAGGTGATGGCCCGGTACATGGCACCGGTGTCCAGGTAGCGGGCACCGAGGCCGACGGCGAGCCGCCGGGAGACGGTGGACTTACCCGAACCGGACGGCCCGTCCACAGCGACCACGCAGCGCCCGGCCCGTACGTTTTCCTCCACCGTTGTCCTCCTCAGCCCGTACCTCACGAGACGCCCATCGCGTCCCGCGAGCGGTTGTCCAAACGTTCTCAATGATGCCCGGCGCCGCGCGGGGTCGCCGCCGGCCGCCGGGCCGTCACGGAGCCTACCGGCAGCCGTACCCCCGAACCCGGCGGTCAGTCACCCACGGCCTTGAACAGGGCGGCGACCTCCGCGTTGGTCAGCCGCCGGGTGCGCCCGGCGCGCAGGTCGCCCAGCCGGATCGGCCCGATGGCGGTACGCACCAGCCGGCTCACCGGGTGGCCGACCTCGGCGAGCAGCCGCCGGACGATGTGCTTGCGCCCCTCGTGCAGGGTCAGCTCCACCTGGGCGGTCCGTCCCAGCGTGTCCACCACCCGGAAGGAGTCGACCTTCGCGGGGCCGTCCTCCAGCTCCACGCCGGCCGTCAGCCGCTTGCCGAGGTTGCGCGGGACCGGCCCGGACACCTCGCAGAGATAGGTCTTCTGCACCCCGTACGACGGGTGCATGAGCTTGTGCGCGAGGGTGCCGTCGTTGGTGAGCAGCAGCAGACCCTCGCTGTCGGCGTCGAGCCGGCCGACGTGGTAGACCCGCTGCTCCACCCGGTTGCCGAGGAAGTCGGCGAGCGCGGTGCGCCCCTTCTCGTCCGCCATCGTGGAGACGACCCCGCGGGGCTTGTTCATGGCCAGGTAGACCAGGCGGGTGTCGGCGACGAGGCGCTCGCCGTCGACGTGGATGACGGCGGTGGCCGGGTCGACCTTGTCGCCGAGCTGGGCGACCCGCCCGTTGACGGTGACCCGGCGGCGGAAGATCAGGTCCTCGCAGGCGCGCCGGGAGCCGACGCCGGCGGCGGCCAGCACCTTCTGGAGGCGCTCGGCCCCCTCGAAGACAGGCGCGTCGGGGCGGGGTGTGCGGTCATCGCGTGGCATCGGCAAGCTCTTCTACGTCGTCGGGAAGGAACGGGGCCAGCGGCGGGAGGTCGTCGACGCTGTTCAGCCCGAGCTTCTCCAGGAACATCGTGGTGGTCCGGTAGAGGAACGCCCCGCTGTCCGGTTCGGCGCCGCACTCCTCCACCAGCCCGCGGGAGACCAGGGTACGGATCACCCCGTCGCAGTTGACACCCCGGATGGCGGAGATCCGCGACCGGGTGACCGGCTGCTTGTAGGCGACCACGGCGAGTGTCTCCAGCGCGGCCTGGGTCAGCCGCACGGACTGCCCGTCAAGCACGAACCGTTCCACGTAGGTCGCGTATTCCGGCCGGGTGTAGAGACGCCAGCCACCCGCCGCCCGGCGCAGCTCGAAGCCGTGCCCGGCGGCGGTGTAGCCCGCGGCGATCTCGTCCAGCATCGGGCCGATCCGCTCGGCGGGCTGCTCCAGCACCTGGGCGAGGGTCAGCTCGCTGACCGGCTCGTCCACCACCAGCAGGATCGCCTCCAGCGCGCCACGCAGCTCCGCGTCGTCCAGTTCCGGCGCGGGCTCGGGCGCCTGCGTCGCCCGCCGCCGGGCCCTCGACGCCTTCTCCGGTACGCCGCCACCCGCGCCCTCCCCCGCCGGCACCCGCGCCACGCCCCCGGCCGGCACGTCCCCGACCGCCGGCCCGGCCGCCACCCGCCCGGCCGCCGCAGGCCCCTCGGAGATCTTGGTAGCTTTCGGCCCCTCTGGGGGCGACAACCCACCAAGATCTCCGGCACCACCTTCGACGGCGCCGAGGGCGGCCTCGACGACGGTGTCGGTGTCAGGATCGGCGACGGTGTCGGTGTCGGTGTCGGCGTCGGCGACAGCATCAGTGCCGGGGGCGGCCTCGGCGTCGCTGTCGGTTCCGGAGACGGCGCCGGGGGTGGTGGTGGCGGGGGGCGTGGGGCGTTGCCAGGGCGGCACCCAGGCGGCCGCCTGGTCGGCCAGGGAGTCCCGACGCTCGTCGCTGCTCATCCCGCTGTTCCTTCCTCGTTCCCGTCCGGTCGCCCCGCCGCTCCCGACGGCTCGGCCTGGGTGCCGGCGGCCGGAGCACCACCGGCCGGATCCTCGGCGGGCGCCCCGGTCGTGGCGGGGCTCACCGCCGGTTCGGCGGGGGTGCCGGCGTACTCGTCGATGTGCAGATCCGGGCCACCGTCGGCGGGGCCGGTCCAGCGTACGGTCAGCTCCTCCAGCGCCTGCTCCTGAACGAAGGCGACGAGCCCCTCCCGGTAGAGCTCCAGCAGGGCCAGGAACCGGGCCACCACCTCGAGGGTGACGTCGCAGTCGGCGCAGAGCAGCGAGAAGGTGGCCGTGCCGGCCCGGCGCAGCCGCTCGGTGAGGATCGCCGCGTGCTCGCGGACGCTGACCCGGACCATGTGCACGTGGGCGATGGAGACCTCGGGCGTCGGCTTCGGGGTCATCGCCTTGACGGCCAACCTGAGCAGCCGCTCCGGGCCGATGCCGAGCACCAGGTCGGGCAGCGCCTCGGCGTACCGGGGCTCCAGGGTGACGGCGCGGGGATAGCGCCGGCCGCCGACCTCCTCCAGCGCGGCGATGTGCGCCGCCGCCTCCTTGTACGCCTTGTACTGCAACAGCCGGGCGAAGAGCAGGTCCCGCGCCTCCAGCAGGGCGAGGTCCTCCTCGTCCTCGACGTCGGCGGCGGGCAGCAGCCGGGCCGCCTTCAGGTCGAGCAGGGTGGCCGCGATCAGCAGGAACTCGCTGGTCTCGTCGAGGTCCCACTGGTCGCCCATGGCCCGGATGTAGGCGATGAACTCGTCGGTGACCTTGTGCAGCGCCACCTCGGTGACATCGAGCTTGTGCTTGCTGATGAGTTGCAGCAGCAGGTCGAACGGGCCGGTGAAGTTGGACAGCCGGACGGTGAAGCCGCCGCCGGGCTCCGCCGCCTCGGGCACGCCGGCCGGATCGGTCGGCACCTCGGCGGCGGCCTCGGCGGCCCGCACGGGCGGCTGCTCCGGCGTCGTGGGCGGATCGAGGGGCGGCGCGGTCACCGGAAGACCGTAGTCCACGCCCCGGACGCCTCGGCGCGAAGGTGCACCCCGGCCTACCGCTCCGCCTGGGCGGCGATCACCTCGCGGGCCAGCTGGCGGTAGTTGCGGGCGCCGGACGAGGCCGGGTCGAGCGTGGTGATCGGCGCGCCGGCGACGGTCGACTCGGGGAACTTGACGGTCTTGGTGATGACCGTCTGGTAGACCTTGTCGCCGAACGCCTCCACCACCCGCTGGAGCACCTGCCGGCAGTGGGTGGTGCGGCTGTCGTACATGGTGGCGAGGATGCCCTCGAGCTCCAGGTCGAAGTTGAGCCGCTCGCGCACCTTGTCGATGGTGTCCAGCAGCAGGGCGACACCGCGCAGGCTGAAGAACTCGCACTCCAGCGGGATGAGCACGCCGTGCGCGACGGTCAGCGCGTTGATCGCCAGCAGGCCCAGCGAGGGCTGGCAGTCGATCAGGATGTAGTCGTATTCCTTGCGGATGGACCGCAGCACCCGGGCGAGGGCCATCTCGCGGGCGACCTCGTTGACCAGCTGGATCTCGGCCGCCGAGAGGTCGATGTTGGCCGGCAGCAGGTGCAGCCCCGCCACGTCCGTCTTGATCAGGACGTCCTCGGCGGTGACGTCGTCCTGCATGAGCAGGTTGTAGACCGACAGGTCCAGGTTGTGCGGGTTGACGCCCAGCCCGACCGAGAGCGCGCCCTGCGGATCGAAATCGACGAGCAGCACCTTGCGGCCGTACTCGGCCAGCGCGGCGCCCAGGTTGATGGTCGTGGTGGTCTTGCCCACGCCGCCCTTCTGGTTGGCCATCGCGATGATCCGGGCCGGGCCGTGCCGATCGGTCGGCATCGGCTCCGGGATCGGCTTGCGCATCGTGTACGCCGCCGGATCCGCCGGACCGAGATCCGCCCCGAGCGTGGCCTGCTGCTCGCGGAGCTCCGACGTCCAGGTCTCGGCACGGTCACCGTTGCCAGCCATGTCTTCGTTGCCCCCTCCCGACGACCACCCGGCGTCGGAGCCGTCCGACGTCCTTCGCGGCGCCGCTGCGCACCCCGGTCCGCCTGCCCCAGGAGGTCCGCGCCGATGCCGACTGTACGCCACCGGTCCGCGGGCCGGTCGCACCCGCTCGGCGTGTCGCCGCCCCGCCGACCAGGCCACCCCCGGCGGTCCGGCCGGCGCGGGCCGGCCGGACGGCTGGAACCGGTCAGCCGCGCGCCCGGGGATGGGCGGTGGCGTACACCTCGCGCAGCCGTTCCACGGTCACCAGCGTGTAGACCTGGGTGGTCGTCACCGAGGCGTGGCCGAGCAGCTCCTGCACCACCCGCACGTCCGCGCCGCCGTCGAGCAGGTGGGTGGCGTACGAGTGGCGCAGGGTGTGCGGGGAGACCGCCTGCGGCCCGTCGACCGGCAGGCCGGCCCGCTGGGCGGCGCGGCGCAGGATGGTCCACGCCCCCTGCCGGGACAGCGCGCCGCCGCGGGCGTTGAGGAACACCGCCGGGGTGCCCCGGCCGGCGGCGGCCAGCCCGGGCCGGGCCCGCACCAGCCAGGCGCGCAGCGCCTCGACCGCGTACCCGCCGATCGGCACCAGCCGGGTGCGGCCGCCCTTGCCGCGCAGGACGACCGTGCCCTCGTCGACGTCGAGGTCGTCAACGGCCGCCCCCACCGCCTCGGAGATCCGCGCCCCGGTGCCGTACAGGAACTCCAGCAGCGCCCGGTCGCGCAGCGCGAGCGGCGCGCCCTCGCCGGTGGCCGTCACGGCGCCGGCGGTCTCCAGCAGCCGGACCACGTCGTCCACCGGCAGCGCGCGGGGCAGCCGGCGCGGTGGGGTGGGCGGACGGACGTCGCGGCTGGGGTCGGCGCCGGCCAGCCCCTCGCGCAGCGCGAAGCGGTGCAGCCCGCGCACCGCGCTGGCCGCCCGCGCGGCCGAGGAGACGGCCAGCGGCGGGTGCGCGTCGTCGCCGGCCCGCAGCCGGGCCAGGTGCTCCTCGACCTGGCCGGGGCCGACCGCCGCCAGGTCCGGGACCCCGGCCGCCGCCAGGGTGGCCAGGTAGCGCTCCAGGTCCCGGCGGTACGACGACAGCGTGTTCGCCGACAGGCCGCGCTCGACCGTCAGGTGGTCGAGGTAGCCGCGCACGGCACGGCGCAGGGCCGGCGCGGGCTCCACGCCCACGCCGGCCCCGTCCGGTGTCCCGGTCAGCCCGCCGCCTCTCAGGCCAGCGCGTCGGCCAGCGACAGGGCCGGCATGCCGTGCGCCTCGGCGACCGGGCCGTAGGTGACCTGGCCGTCGTGGGTGTTGAGGCCCAGCGCCAGCGCCGGGTCGCGGCGCAGCGCCTCGCGCCAACCGTGGTTGGCCAGTTCCAGGGCGTACGGCAGGGTGACGTTGGTCAGCGCGTAGGTGCTGGTGTGCGGCACCGCGCCCGGCATGTTCGCCACGCAGTAGAAGATCGACTCGTGCACCTTGTAGGTCGGGTCGGCGTGCGTGGTGGGACGCGAGTCCTCGAAGCAGCCGCCCTGGTCGATGGAGATGTCGACCAGCACGCTGCCCGGCTTCATCCGGGAGACCAGCTCGTTGGAGATCAGGGTCGGGGCCTTCGCGCCGGGCACCAGCACCGCGCCGATGACCAGGTCGGCGTCGAGCACGGCGCGCTCGATCTCGTACGCGTTGGAGGCGACCGTCTGGAGGTGGCCGCGGTAGATGGCGTCGGCCTGGCGCAGCCGGGCGACGTTCTTGTCCAGCAGCAGCACCTCGGCCTGCAGGCCCAGCGCGATCGCGGCGGCGTTCATGCCGGAGACGCCGGCGCCGATGACCACGGTCTTGGCCGCGTACACGCCCGAGACGCCGCCCATCAGGATGCCGCGCCCGCCGCCCTGCCGCTGGAGGTGGTACGCGCCGACCTGCGGGGCCAGCCGGCCGGCCACCTCGGACATCGGGGCGAGCAGCGGTAGCGACCGGTCGGGCAGCTCGACGGTCTCGTAGGCGATGCCGGTGACCTTGCGGTCGACCAGCGCGTCGGTGCACGCCTTCGAGGCGGCCAGGTGCAGGTAGGTGAAGAGCACCTGCCCCTCACGCATGCGGTGGTACTCCTCGGCGACCGGCTCCTTGACCTTGAGCACCAGCTCGGCGGTGTCCCACACGTCGTCGGCGGTGGCCAGGATCTTGGCCCCGGCGGCGGCGAACTCGTCGTCGCTGATGCTGGATCCGACCCCGGCGCCGGACTCGACGAAGACCTGGTGACCGTTGCGGACGAACTCGTTGACGCCCGCCGGCGTGATCGCCACGCGGTACTCGTGGTTCTTGACCTCGCGTGGGATTCCGACCTTCACGATGCAGACACCTCTCTTCGGGGCTGCTCTCCCCCGACTGCTCGGCGCCACGACGGCCCCTTTGCCGCCGCGGTCCACCGGTCCCGCCGGCGGCAGTCTAGGCGCGCCGCCGCCCTCGGTGAGCCAGCACAGTGCCATCCGGTGCCCGTCCACCCTGACGAAGTGTCAGGCGTGGACCCGGCCAGCGGTGGGACATCACCTCAGCCGTCAGGACAGTGTTCGTCCATTATCGTCCCACTTACCGGGTGCCGCTGCGGACAGGACGCGAGTCGATCACTAAGGTGTCGCCTCATGACCACTCCTCCTTACCAGCCCGGGTATCCCCAGGGCGTTTCCGACAAGAGCAAGGTCGTCGCCGGCGTTCTCGGCATCCTGCTCGGCGGCTTCGGCGTCGGCCGGTTCTACATGGGCGACACCAAGACCGGCGTCCTCCAGCTCGTGGTGACCCTCGTGACCTGCGGTCTCGGCGGCATCTGGGGCGTCATCGACGGCATCCTGATCCTGGTCAACGGTGGCGTTGACGGCCAGGGACGTCCGCTGCGCGACTGATCCGACCCGAGACGACGAGGGGGCCGCGCGGACGAACCGCACGGCCCCTTCTCACGTACCGCTCCGCGCGGCCGGCTCAGCGCGGCGGCGGGGTGTCCGCCCGGCGCAGCGCCGACCAGCCGGTGTCGCGGGCCCGGGCGGCGGCGAGCAGCCCGGCCACGCACGACGCGTTGGTGATCTCCCCCGCGAGCACCATGCCGACCGCCTCGTCGAGGTCGATCCGGACGACCTGGAGGTCGGCCTCCTCGTCGCGGCGCTCGTGGCGCTGCTCCGCCGGCACGTCCGCGAGGTCCCGGGCCAGGAACACCCGGACCAGCTCGTTGGTGAACCCCGGCGAGCTGTGCAGGTCGACGAGGACGTCGATCCGCCCGGCGGTCAGGTCGACCTCCTCGGCCAGCTCCCTGGCCGCCGCGGCGGCCAGGTCCTCCCCGGAGACGTCGGTCAGCCCCGCGGGCAGCTCCCACAGGTGCCGCCCCACAGGGTGGCGGTACTGGCGGATCAGCACCACCTGACCGGCCGCGTCGAGCGCCACCACGGCCACCGCGCCGACGTGCCGGACGAAGTCGCGGACCCCCGTCCCGCCGCCCGGCATGGTCACCTCCTCGCTGACCACGTCGAAGATCCGGCCCCGGTAGCGCTCGGTGCGGGAACGCACCTCGTAGCGGTGCTCGACGGCGCTCACGAGGCCGACGCCGCCTTCGCGGCGGCGCCGCCGTTGCGGGCGGCCTTCTTCGCCGCCGCGCCCTCCGCCGGCTCCAGGTCCACCGGGAGCTGGTCTGCCTCGGAGTACGCCACCGCCGCCTTGACGAAGGAGGCGAACAGCGGGTGCGGCCGGGTCGGCCGGCTCTTCAGCTCCGGGTGCGCCTGGGTCGCCACGAAGTACGGGTGCAGGCCGCGGTCCAGCTCGATGAACTCGACCAGCCGCCCGTCCGGCGAGGTGCCCGAGATGTGCAGGCCCGCCTTGGTCAGCGCGTCGCGGTAGGCGTTGTTCACCTCGTACCGGTGCCGGTGCCGCTCGCTGACCTCGGTGCTGCCGTACGCCTCGGCGACCAGCGAGCCCTCGGTCAGCCTGGCCGGGTACGCCCCGAGCCGCATCGTGCCGCCCAGGTCGCCCTTGCCGGCGACGATGTCCTCCTGGTCGGCCATCGTGGCGATGACCGGGTGCTTCGCCTCCTCGTCGAACTCCAACGAGTTGGCGCCCTCCAGGCCGGCCAGGTGCCGGGCCACCTCGATGGTCATGCACTGCAGGCCGAGGCAGAGGCCGAGCAGCGGGATGCCGTTCTCCCGGGCGTACCGGGCGGTGCCGATCTTGCCCTCGATGCCGCGCACCCCGAAGCCGCCGGGGATGACGATGCCGTCCACGCCGGCCAGGGCGGCCGCGGCGCCGGTCGGGGTGACGCACTCGTCGCTGGGCACCCAGCGCAGCTGCACCCGGGCCCGGTGGCCGAAGCCGGCGGCCCGGATCGCCTCGCTCACCGACAAATACGCGTCGGGCAGGTCGACGTACTTGCCGACCACGGCGACGGTGACGGTGTGCCGGGGCTGGTGCACCCGGTCCAGCAGGTCGTCCCAGCTGGCCCAGTCCACGTCCCGGAAGGAGAGGCCGAGCCGCCGCACCACGTACGCGTCGAGGCCCTCGCGGTGCAGCACCTTGGGGATGTCGTAGATGCTCGGCGCGTCCGGGGCGGCGGTGACCGCCTCGCGGTCGACGTCGCAGTAGAGCGACAGCTTCTGCTTGACCTTGTCGGGGATCTCCCGGTCGCAGCGCAGCACCAGCGCGTCCGGCTGGATGCCGATGCTGCGCAGCTGGGCCACCGAGTGCTGGGTCGGCTTGGTCTTCAGCTCGCCCGACGGCGCCAGGTAGGGCACCAGCGAGACGTGCAGGTAGAAGCAGTTGTCCCGGCCCAGGTCGTGGCGGACCTGCCGGATGGCCTCCAGGAACGGCAGCGACTCGATGTCGCCGACCGTGCCGCCGACCTCGGTGATCACCACGTCCGGCACCTGGCCGTCGTCGTCCGGGTCGGCCATCGCCAGGATCCGGGACTTGATCTCGTTGGTGATGTGCGGGATGACCTGGACGGTGTCGCCCAGGTACTCGCCGCGCCGCTCCTTGGCGATCACGTCGGAGTAGATCTGGCCGGTGGTGACGTTCGCCTTGCCGGAGAGCGCCCGGTCCAGGAACCGCTCGTAGTGCCCGACGTCGAGGTCGGTCTCGGCGCCGTCCTCGGTGACGAAGACCTCGCCGTGCTGGAACGGGTTCATCGTCCCCGGGTCGACGTTGAGGTAGGGGTCGAGCTTCTGCATGACCACGCGCAGCCCGCGCGCGGTGAGCAGGTTGCCGAGGCTGGAGGCGGTGAGCCCCTTACCCAGCGAGGAGGCGACGCCCCCGGTGACGAAAATGTGCCTGGTCGTCCGTGCTGAAGGGGCCAAGGCCTGCTCCCGTGTCGTCCGTCGCGGTCGTGCAGACCGCCGTGCCGATCAGCAAAGTGATCACGCGATCCACGGGATTCCACGGTAACACCTCACCCACCCCCGCCGCCGGGCGCACCCGCACCGGCCGCCGGGTGTCACCGGACCGGCTCAGGACGCCGTGACCTCGGTCGATGCCCGGCCGGCCGGCGCGCGCCCACCGTCGCCCGTCCCGGTCGCCGGCCCGTCCGCGCCGGACCCGGCAGCCGGGCCCGCGCCGGGCCCGGTAGCCGGGGCCGCGGTGCGCGCGGGTGGGGAGCCGGCCGGGGCGTCCGGCCCGGTGCCCGGGTCCGCGGCGCGGGCGGCGGTCGGGCCGGCACCCGCCGGCCCCTGGCGGTCCGGGTCGCCGTCGTCCGGTCCCCCGCCGCCGCCCGGCCCCTCGCCGGCCCCGCCCGGCCCGCCGTCGCGCTGGCGGGCCGCGTCGGGCAGGGTGCGGTCGGTGGAGTGGTCCAGCACCCGCAACGCCGCCAGCGCGGCCATCGGCACCACCAGGGCGCCCGCCGCGCCGGCCACGTCGAGGGCGTCGCCGCCGAGCAGCCCGCCGATCACCGCGGCCACGGCGGTGCCCGCCATCGCCGCCCGGATCGCCGGGTAGATGCCGAACAGCCGCATCAGCCCGCCCCACGGCTGGAGCAGGGCGAACCAGACCAGCAGGGCGCCGGCCAGGGCCAGCACGGTCAGCGGGCTGTTGACCAGCGTCTCGAAGTTGGCCGTGCTGGAGCGGTGCACGGTGAGCCCGCCGGTGCCGTCGCCGACGGCGGCCAGGAACCGGCCCAGGCTGCCCCGCTCGGCGGCGGGGCGGCGCAGGTCCAGCACCGCGAAGCCGATGGTCAGCGCCAGCCCGGCCATGCTCGCCCAGACCAGCCGGCTGATCGTCAGCCAGCCGCCGGCGCTGATCGCGGCGGCGACGCTCAACCCCGCGGTCAACGCGATCGCTCCGATCGAGTCGGCACCCAGGTACGGGCTGCCGACGACCACCACCGCCGCGCCGCCCACGGCCACCACGACCATCGGCCGCCACGACCGGCGGACCCGCTGGGCCAACCATCCCGCGCTCAGCAGCGCGCCGGCCAGGAACACCCCGAGCCCGACCGTGCCCAGCCCGGCGTACCGGCCACCCTCCAGGGCGGAGTAGCCGACCACCCCGTTGAGCTGGAGGCGGGCGCCGGTGAGCACGTCCACCCCGACGGCCAGCGTGGTCAGGCCGGCCACCGCGCCGAGCGGGCCGAGGGTGCTCGCGTGCCCCGGCGCCAACCGGACCACCGCGGTCGCGGCGACCAGCAGCAGAACGGTCACCCCGGCGAAGTAGACGCCGGCGTGGTCGCCGCGCCACCACGGGACCGCGTCGGCGAGCAGCGCGGCCGGGACGGCCAGGGCGGCGGCGATCAGCAGCAGCTCGACGACCGCCACCACCCGCCGCGACACCGGCTCCGGCCCGTACGGGCCGGCGTGCCGGCGGGCCCGGCGCAGCAGCGGCAGCACCGCCACCGCCAGCAGCACCTGCGCGCCGGCCAGCAGGGCGAAGAACCAGTCCGCCACCCGGCGCTGGGCGGCCGCCTCCCGGTCGGCGTCGGCGGGCTGGGCGATCGCGGTGGCCAGGTCCGCCGGCCGCCCGCCGACCGACTCGGCCGGCCGGCCGAGGAACAGCCGCTCGGGCATCGGCCGGCCCAGCGCGGTGAGCGCGGTCGGCGCGAGGTCGACCAGTTGCAGGTAGCCCTCCCGGCCGGTGCTGGCCGAGGTGAGCCACCCGCGTTCCCAGCCCGGCCCGTCGGCGACGGCCACGTGCAGCCGGGACGGCACGTCGGTGTCGGACACCCCGGCGACGAACACCAGCGAGCGGGGCGGCCGGGCGGCGAGCACCCGGGCCAGCCGGGCGTCGGCCTCGCGGGCCGCCGCGGCCCGGTCCGCCGGGTTGTCGCCGGCGACCGTGCCGAGGTCGACGATGCTCAGCACGCACGAGCCGAGCAGCTCGGCGGGGTCCTCGGGCAGCGCGGCCGCGTACCGGTCGACCCGGCCGAACGGTCGGGCGGCGGCGACCGCGGCGCCCGGCCCCACCGCCACCGAGCAGCGCACCGACTCCGCCAGCGCGCCGGGCACCGTGCCCCACGCCAGCCGCTCCTGGTTGTACCGGACGACGCCCTCCTGGTCGGGCAGGTTCGCGCCGATCCGGTCGGGCTGCTCCACGGTCACCGCCGTCGGGGGGCAGCCTCCGGCCTGCCGGTTGCCGTTCCACGCGGCGTAGCTGCCCGCGCCGAGGGTCAGCCAGCCGTCCACGGGACAGGTCGGCCGGTGCGCGGAGCGCACCGAGAGGGAGCCGATGGAGCCGTCCCGGGCCATCCGCCACAGCGTCGGAGTGGTCTCCGGGTCGACGTCCTCCCAGCGCAGCCCCGCCACGCCGGCCAGCACGACGAAGTCGGCGGTACGCTCGGGCGCCGCCCGCTCGGGCCGGGCGCTCAGCGCCGTGATGCCGAGCGCCACCACGACCAGGGTCAGCAGGGCCGGGGCGAGTCTGCGCAGCATCACCGGCGTCCCGTCGACGGGGCGTGGCCGTCCCGGCCGGGCTCCGCGGGCCCGCCGTCGGCGCCGGGGGCCGCCGCGTCCGGGGCCAGCTCGGCGTAGAGCGCCGCCAGTTGCGCGAGGGTGTCCGCCTCGCTGGGCCAGGTCGCGGCCCGCGCGGCGCCGCGGCGGCCCAGGTCGGCCCGGGCTGCCTCGTCGTCGAGCAGGGCGCGCACCGCCCCGTCGACCGCGTCCACGTCCCCGGACGGCACCAGCACCGCCGCGTCGCCGACCAGCTCCGGCAGGCCGCCGACGGCGGTCGCCACCAGCGGCACGCCGGCCCGCATCGCCTCCTGCGCGAAGAGCTGGCGGGCCTCCCAGTCGCTGGTCACCAGCGCCAGGTCGGCCCCGGCGAGCAGGTCGGCCACGTCGGTGCGGTGCCCGAGCAGGGTCACCGGGGCCCGGGCGGCGGAGATCCGGGCGGCCAGCGGCAGGTAGGCCGGGCCACTGCCGGCGATCACCACGACCGGCGCCGGGGACCGGGTGCGCCACCGGGCGGCCGCGTCGACCAGCACGTCGTACCGCTTCTGCGGGTGCAGCCGGCCGACCGAGAGGACGAGCGGCTGGTCCGGGCGGACGCCGAACTCGGCGCGGACGGCGGCCCGACGGCGGCGCGGCGCGGGCAGCGCCGGCGCGGCGACCGGGGCGAGCCGGGCGTCCGCCGCGCCCAGCCCGGCGGCCCGCTCGACCAGGTCGGCGGAGGCCCCGAGCGCCACCCGGGCGCCCCGGGCGACGACCCGCTCGACGAGGCGGGACACGCCGCCGCGCAACCCGCCGGCGAGCACCGCGTTGTGCCAGGTGACCACGAGTGGCGCGGCCGGCCGGGCGAGCACGGCGACCAGCCCGGCGCGCAGCCCGTGGGCGTGCAGCACGTCGACCGGTTCGGCGGCGAGCGTCCGGCGCAACGCGGTGACCGCGCGGGCGTCGGCCGGGGTCGGGCTGGCGGGGATCTCCACCGCCCGGAACCGGGCGCCGACGCCGGTGAAGTCGAACTGCTCCTGCGTCGCGGCGGGCCCGCAGACCAGCACGGAGGCGCCCGCGGCGGTCAGCCCCCGGGCGAGCGAACGGACGTGCTGCCCCACCCCGCCGGTGCTGGAGGCGAGCAGCAGGGCCACCGTGCCGCGCCAGCCGGTGTCCGGTGTCGGTTCCGTCACCGCGACCACCCTCGCTCGTCGGTCGCCGCCGGCCGGTCACCCGTCCTGCACCCGCTCACCGGGACACCGTCTCCTTCCCGTCACCCCGTTCCGGGGGGATCTCGCCCGCACCCGTCCCTTCGGCGGGGGCCACCGGCCCGCGCCGGCCCCGGCCCAGCCGCCGGAGCACCCCGGCGAGCAGCGGTCGCACGTCCCGCCGGTCGACCAGCCAGACGACGGCGAGGAACACGACGCCGACCAGGACTCCGGACAGCATGCCCTGCACGAGCGCGGCCGGTGTCGTCGGGGTGCCGTCGCCGGCCGCGTCCAGCCAACGGGCGGCGCCTGACCCGGCGAGCGCGGCCAGGGCCCCGGCGAGCAGCCCGGCTGCGCCGGCCCGCGTGACGCCGGCGAGCGCGCCGGCCCCGGCCGAGCGGAGCACGGCGACGAGCAGCAGGCCGCCGAGCAGCAGCATGCCGACCGAGTTGGCCAGGGTGACGGCCAGCACCCGGTCCGCCACCGGGAACAGGGCCGCCAGCGGCACCGCCGCCACCGGCACGGCCAGCCAGCCGGCGCTGATCGCCACCGTGGCGGGGCGGGTGTCGCCGCGGGCGTAGAGGGCCCGGGAGAGCACCGCGAAGAGGCCGTAGCCGAGCAGCCCGGGGGCGAAGCCGGCGATCCCGGCGGCCGTGGACCCGGGATCGGTCGGGTAGAAGAAGGCGGCCACCGGCCCGGCCGTGCCCACCAGCGCCGCCGCGCCGAGGCAGCTGAACAGCAGCACCCCGCGCACCGTCGAGGAGAGCGTGCGCCGGTAGTCGTCCTCGTCCCCGGCGGCCGCCGCGGTCGCCAGCGTCGGGTACGCCGCCACCGCCAGCGGCACCGCCAGCACCGCCCACGGCAGCAGGAACATGGTCTGGGCCAGGTTGAACACCTGCGGCGAGCCGGTCGGGCCGCCGGAGACCCGGTTCAGCAGCACCAGCAGCGCGATCTGCTGCGCGGTGACGGTGACCGCGCCGGCCAGCGCCAGCCCCGTGACCCGGGCCCGGACGTCGGGCGGGAACGCGTACCCCGGGCGCAGCCGCAGCCCCAGCCGGCGCAGCGGGACCAGCAGCGACAGCGACAGCACCACCACGCCGGCCGTGGTGCCGGCGGAGAGGATCAGCTCGCCGCCGCGGCTCACCTGCGCCACGCTCGCCCCGCGCCCCTCGGCACCGCCGAAGGCGAGGTAGACCACGATCACGGTGAGGCTGGACAGCAGCGGCGCGATCACCGGCCAGGCGAACCGGCGGTGCGCCTGGAGCACGCCGGTCAGCACGATGCCGATGCCGTAGAGCGGCAACTGCGGGGCGAAGACCCGCAGCATCCGCGCGCCGGCGGCCACCTCGGCCGCCGAGCGCCCCTCGCTGATCAGCGACACGAGGGGGTCGGCGGCCACCGCGACCAGCACGGCCAGCGGCACCAGCAGGGTGACCGTCCAGGTGAGCAGGGCGCCCGTGGTGGCGGCCACCGCGCGCCGGTCCCCGGCCGCGACGGGCCCGGCCAGCAGCGGTACGACCAGACTCGCCAGCGCGCCGCCCGCGACGACCTCGAAGATGATGTTCGGGACCGTGTTGGCGATCACGTACATGCCGCCGAGGTCGCTCTTCTGCACGACCCAGGTGAAGACGGCGGTGCGACCGAAGCCGGCGAGCCGGCTGAGGACGGTGAGGACGGCGATGAGCGCGGCCGCTCCGGCGACGCGGCCGGCGCCGGCGAGGGGTGCCGGGGTCGTCACGTCAGTCGGCGCGACGGCCCAGCGCGTCGAGCTCGCGCAGCCCCGGGGTGCGCTGGATGACCTGGGTGAAGCTGACCTTCTCGCTGGCCGCGGTGAGGCCGGCGAGCACGGCGAGCAGCCCGGCCCGCCCGACCGGGCCGGTGCGGGCGGCCAGCGCCACGCCGAGCAGCGCGCCGAGCGCGTTGGCGCCGCTGTCGCCGAGCATCACGTCCTCGCCGAGGTCGGCGGGGAGCAGCCCGGCCGCGGCGCCGACCGCGCCGGCGGCGATCCCGCCGTGCGGGCCACCGGCGAGCGGGGCGCCGAGCAGGATGCCGGACTTCAGTGCACGGCCGGGGCGCAGGTCGAGCAGGTTGAGCAGGTTCGCGGTGCCGGCGATCACGCCCGCGCCGAGCAGCACGTCGACGCCCCGGCCCAGGGCGCCCTGCCGCTGGCGGCGCCGGTGCCCGGCGACCCGGGGGTCGGCGGCGAGCAGCGCGGCGGCGCCGAGACCGGCCGCGCCCACCCCGACGATCTTGACGAGCCCGGCGGTGACCCGGCCCTCGCGCAGCGCGGCCAGGTGACCGGCGAAGCCCTTGGCGGCCTTCTGCTCCGGCCGCGCCCCGACCACGTCGTCGTAGAGCCCGACCGCCCCGGCGCCCACCCCGGCGACCAGGGCGGCGGCGCCCGAGGACGCGCTGGAGGCGCCGAACGCGCCCGCCCCGGCGGCGCCGGCGGCGAGCGCGGGCCCGGCGGCCAGGGTCACCGTGCGGCCCCGGAAGTTGGTCCGGTCCAGCGCCGGCCCGGCCGGCGACGTGCGCACCTCGCGCAGCGCGTACCGGGCGACGGCGGCACCCGCGCCGGCGATCAACAGTCGACCGAGCGTGCTCACGCGGCCCCCTCCCGCCGAACGTGGCAGTACGTGGATCCGGACACCGGGGTACGTCGTTCGCTCACTGGGGCAGTCTAGGCAGCAGGGACGCCGCGTTGTCGCCGACGCCGTACTGCCCGGCCTTCTTCTCGTTCACCTGCTGCACCAGCGCGAGGGAGGTGACCAGCTGCCCCTGGACGGTGTTGGCGTTGTCGACGGTGGAGATGGACTGCACCAGCACGGGGTCGCTCCGGACGGCGGCCACCAGGTTGCCGCCGGCCGAGCCGTTGCCGGCGACGACGATCGTCCCCGTCCGGTCGAACTGCTCGGCGACCTTGAGCACCGACTCGTCCTTCTTCGCCGAGTCCTTGTCGACGTACGGCTGCCCGCTCACCACGACGACGGCCTCCGCCGACGCGCTGACCCGCTCCTCGGTGGTCAGGTAGTTGGCATTGGTGTACGCGGCCAGCACCGCCCGCCGGTCGGCCTCGCTGACGGGCGTCGCGCCGGGCGCCCGGTCCAACAGGACGCTGGCCAGCAGCGCGCTGGACGTCTCCACCCCGTGCCCGTTGCCGGGCAGCCCGGAGGTCGGCGCGCTGGTCGGCCGCGCGGCGGTGACCGCCAGCTCCAGCAGGTTGTTGTTGTTGTCCGGGTTGATGAACTTGTCCTGCAGGTCGACGCGGCCGGTCACCTCGGCCCCGGCCAGCTGGAGCATCTTGACCACGCCCTCGGTGTGGTCGCGCCCGGTGGGCAGGCTGAGCACCAGCACCCGCTTGCCGGTGAGCTTGCCGGGCAGGACCACCTCCGCCATCTGGGCCGCGAAGTCCTCCTCGAGCTCCAGCTCGCGCTCCATGTTCTGGACCAACTGGCGCATCTGCTGGTTGTCCTTGCGCAGCTCGTTGACGTTTTCCTTCAGCGAGTCGGCCACCGGGCCGTTCAGGGCGGCGGTGCCGACCACCAGCCCGATCGCCAACGCCAGGAAGACCGCGGTCAGGGACACCACGTGGTACCGGAAGTTGATCACACCTGCAGCCTCTTGGTCGGTCGGACGCTAGAAAAGTTGTTCAAGCTGGAACACGAAATTGTTCCACCACTCGGAGACCACGCCCAAATACGCCTTGCCGACGGTGGAGACCGCCACGGCGGAGGCCATCGCCGCGATCGCGGAGAGCACCAGCAGCAGCAGCGAGGAGCCCGAGATGCTCTGCCGGTAGAGCCGGCTCACGCCCTTGGCGTCGACCAGCTTGCCGCCGACCTTCAGCCGGGTCAGGAACGTCGAGGCCATGCCGCCGCGCCCCTTGTCGAGGAACTCGACCAGCGTGGCATGCGTGCCGACGGCGACCAGCAGCGAGGCGCCCTTCTCGTCGGCCAGCAGCATGGCCAGGTCCTCGCTGGTCGCCGCCGCCGGGAAGGTGACCGCCGACACGCCGAGCCCGGTGACCCGGGCCAGGCCGGGCGCCCGCCCGTCCGGGTAGGCGTGCACGACCACCTCGGCGCCGCAGCGCAACACGTCGTCGGTGACCGAGTCCATGTCGCCGATGATCATGTCCGGCGTGTAGCCGGCCTCCACCAGCGCGTCCGCGCCGCCGTCGACCCCGATCAGCACCGGCTTGAACTCGCGGATGTAGGGGCGCAGCACGTCCAGGTCGGCCTTGTAGTCGTAGCCGCGCACCACGATCAGGCAGTGCCGCCCCTGCATCTCGGTCTGGATCTCCGGCACGCCGACGCCGTCGAGGAGCAGGTCGCGCTCCTGCTTGAGGTAGTCCATCGTGTTCGCGGCGAACGCCTCGAGCTGGACCGACAGGCCCTCCCGGGCGTCGGCCATCGCCTTGGCCACCGTCTCGGCGTCCTGGAGGCTGCCGTGCGCGACCGGATCGTCGCCGACGTAGACGGTGTTGCCCTCGATGCGGACGGTGTCGCCCTCGCGGATCCGCTCGAAGATCCCCTCGCCCAGGTCGTCCAGGAGCGGGATGCCCGCGCCGATCAGCACCTCGGGGCCGAGGTTGGGGTAGCGGCCGGAGACCGACGGCTTGGCGTTGAGCACGGCGGCGACACCGACGGCGACGAGCGAGTCGGCGGCCACCCGGTCGAGGTCGACGTGGTCGATGACCGCGATGTCACCGGGGCGGAGCCGGCCGACCAGGCGCTTCGTCCGGCGGTCCAGGCGCGCGGTGCCGAGGATTCTGCCCGGTTCCGCGTTCCGGGTCCGGCGCAACGTGGGTAGACGCATCGTGACCATCCTGGCATGTGAGGCAGGCATTTCTGTCGCGACATGCCTGAGCAGGGCCGCCTACCCAGGGAAACACACCAGCGCGCAGGGCGGTGTGCCTGTGCTCACAATCGCCGACCTCACGGGCGCCTTTCCCGGGCCGCCACGGCGAGAAGCTCCTCGGCGTGGGCGATACCCAGGTCGGAATCGGGCAAACCCGCGAGCATCCGCGCCAGTTCGCGGGCGCGTTCGGTGTCCTCCACCACGCGGACCCCGCTCGTGGTGACCGCCCCGCCGGTGTCCTTCGCCACCACCAGGTGGCGGTCGGCGAACGCGGCGACCTGCGGCAGGTGGGTGACCACGAGCACCTGGTGGCTGCGGGCCAGCCGGGCCAGCCGGCGGCCGATCTCCACCGCGGCCTGGCCGCCGACCCCGGCGTCCACCTCGTCGAAGACCAGCGTGGGCGGCCCACCCGAGCCGGCGAAGACCACCTCGATGGCGAGCATCACCCGGGACAGCTCACCGCCGGAGGCGCCGCGCTGCAACGGCAGCGAGGGCGCGCCGGGGTGGGCCAGCAGGCGCAGCTCGACCTCGTCGCCGCCGTCCGGGCCGATGCCGACCTCGGCGCCGTTGACCGGCAGGGTCGGCTCGGCGCGGCCGGCCGGCCGGGGCAGCACCGCGACCTCGATGCGGGCGTGCGGCATGGCCAGGCCGGCCAGCTCGACGGTGACCTGCTCGGCGAAGCGGGTCGCCGCCTCCTGCCGGGACGTCGACACCCGGCCGGCCAGGTCGGCCACCTCGCCGGCCAGCCGCGACGACTCCCGCTCCAGCTCGTCGAGGAGCTCGTCGGAGGTGTCCAGGTCGGACAGCCGGGTGCGGGCCCGCTCCGCCCAGGCGATCACCCCGTCGACGTCGTCGGCGTACTTGCGGGTCAGTGCGCGCAGCGCCGCCCGGCGCTCGTAGATCGCCTGCAACCGGGCCGGGTCGGCGTCCAGCGCGGCGAGGTAGGCCGACAGCTCGGCGGAGACGTCCGTCACCAGGGTGGCCGCCTCCTCCAGCCGCCCCGCCAGCTCGCCGAGCGCCGGATCCGTGCCGGCCTGCGCCTCCAGGGTGCGCCGGGCCGTGCCGAGCAGCGTCGTGGCGTCGGGGGTCTCGTCGGTCGCCTCGACGCCACCGGCCACGCACTGGTGGGCGATCTGCGCCGCCGTGCGCAGCCCCTCGGCGTGCTCCAGCCGCTGCGCCTCCGCCTTCAGCTCGTCGTCCTCGCCGGGCTGCGGGTCGACCCGGGTGATCTCGTCCAGGCCGAGCCGCAGCAGGTCGGCCTCCTGGTTGCGCTCGCGGGCGTTGCGCCGCCGGTCGGTCAGGTCGTCGACCACCGCGCGCCAGCGCGTGTACGCCTCGCGCAGCGCGTCGAGCAGCTTCTCGTGCTCCGCGCCGGCGAACCGGTCCAGCGCGGCCCGCTGCTCGGCGGGGCGCAGCAGCCGCAGCTGGTCGGACTGACCGTGCACCGCGACGACCTGCTCGCCCACCTCGCTGAGCATGGACACCGGCATGCTGCGCCCGCCCAGGTGCGCCCGGGACCGGCCCTCCACGGTGACCGTGCGGCTGAGCAGCACCGAGCCGTCCTCGTCGGGCTCGCCCCCGGCGTCGACGATCCGGGCGTGCACGGTGGCGGCGACCCGGCCGCCGAGGCGCAGCCGGCCCTCCACCACCGCCCGGCCGGGCTGGGCCCGGACCCGCCCCGCGTCGGCGCGGCCACCGAAGAGCAGGCCGAGGCCGGTGACCACCATGGTCTTGCCCGCACCGGTCTCGCCGGTGATGACGTTCATGCCGCCGGTCAACGGCAGCGTGGTGTCCTCGATGACGCCCAGTCCGGTGATGCGCAGCTCTTCCAGCACAGCATCCGACAGTAGACGCGGCCCCCGACAGTTGACCAGCCGGCGACGCGGCGTCGTGGCCTGCCCGGCGGCGTCGTACAGTTCAGCCCGGTGTTGGACGTGATCGGCCTGGCCCCGGACGAGGAAGAGCTGTACCGCTGCCTCGTCCAGCTCACCGTGGCCCGACCCGACGAGCTGGCCCGGCGGCTGCGCCGCCCGCGCGCCGCGGTCGTCGCCCAACTCGACGCGCTGCGCGGCAAGGGGCTGGTCCTGCCCGCCGGTCCCGACCCGGGCGGGCCGGTGCGACCACTGGCGCCCGACGTCGCCCTCGGCGGGACGCTGCTGCGCCACCAGGAGGCGCTGGAGGCGGCCCGGGTGGCGATCAGCCGGCTGACGGAGGAGTACCGCTCCGGCCTGCGCCGGCACGACGCCGACCACCTCGTCGAGGTGATCACGGGTGCCGGCGCGCTCCGGGAACGGCTGCGGGACCTGCAGAACGCCGCGCGCAGCGAGGTGCTCTGGTTCTGCCGGGCCAACCCGCTGGCGATGCCCGGGCAGGAGAACGTCGAGGAGTTCGACGCGCTGGCCCGCGGGGTGCGCTACCGGGCCATCTACGAGCGCGACATGCTCCTCGAACCGGGCGCCCTGGCGGACGTCGAGCAGGGCGTACGCGCCGGAGAGCAGGCCCGGGTGGCGGACCGGCTGCCGGTCCGGCTGGCCATCGTGGACGCCCGGACGGCGATCTGCCCGCTGGTGCCGGAACGGGACAGCGGGGAGCCGAGCGCCGCGGTGATCGGCCGCAGCCAGCTACTGGACGCGCTGCTCGCCCTCTTCGAGAGCCACTGGCGGGTCGCCACGCCGCTGCGGCCGGGCGGCACGTTGGCGGGCGCCGCCGACGGGGACCGCCCGGACGCCGACGAGGTCCGGCTGCTCTCGCTCTTCGTCGCCGGGGTGCCGGACAAGTCCATCGCCTCCCAGCTCGGGGTGAGCCGGCGTACCGTGCAGCGCCGGCTGGCCGACCTGATGGCGGTCGCCGGGGTGGACACCCGGCCGGGGCTGGCCTACCAGGCCGCCCGGCGCGGCTGGCTCTGAACCGGCGCTGCTCCGGGCGGTGACCACGGGGCGGGACGGCCGGACCGGCCGTCCCGCCCCGCGCCCGCTCAGCGCAGGCCGTACGCGTCGGTCACGGTCTGGTCGACGGCGTTGCCGGCACGGTCGGTGGCGTGTACCCGCAGCGACACCGCGCCCCGGCCGGCGGGCACCAGCGCGGTGTACCGGGTGCCCGAGCCGCGCACCGGCACCGACCGCCAGGTCGCCCCGGCGTCGAACGACACCTCCACCCGCAGGCGGGTGCCCTGCGGGGCCGGCACGCCGGCCGGCTGGCGGAGCGTCAGGCCGAGCCGGTGCCCGCGCGCGCCGGCCACCTCGCCCCGCAGGTCGGCGGGCACCTGGTACTCCACCTGGAGCAGCGGCAGCGGCTGCGCCGCGTCACCGGCCGGGCGGGCCGAGCCGAACTGCCAGCTCGTCTCGGTCCGGGTGGCCCGGCGCCACTCCTCCGACGAGCGGCGGGTGGTCACGTCCAACCGGTACCGGGCGGCGTCCGGCGTGGTGGCCACCGGCGCCCAGCCGCCGCTCAGGTCGGCGATCTGCTGCCCGTCCCGGCTGAGCCGGGCCTCGACCGCGTCCCGCTCCTCGCTTGTCCCCGCGAGGCCGTGGTGCCCGTCGGCGTCGACGAACTCGGCGACCCGCAGGTCCAGGACGTCCCCGGTACGCCTGGGCACCGGGGCGCCGGGAACTGCCGGCACCGCGGGCCGGACCACCGGGGCGTACCAGAACTCGGTGACCCGGTCGGTGGCGGCGTACCGGCGTGGCCGCTCGGTCAGCCCGCCGAGCAGCTTGCCGGAGTTCGAGAAGGTGAGCCGGTGCAGGACCCGCTGCTGCCACCAGGAGTCCCCGGCGCTGACCCACTCCCGCCGGGCGGTGCCGGTACGCACCAGCCGCTGGTCGTCGTTCCAGGAGTACTCCTGCCACGGCCGCCAGCCGAACCGCTGCTCCTTGGTCCAGTCGAACCCGCCGGTGTCGGCGTAACGCGCGGTCACCTCGGCGGTGTTCGCCGCGGTCACCCGGTGCACGATCCGCTCCGGCACCCGGCCCTTCGACACCTGGAACACGTCGTACAGGTAGGGGCTGTCCACGGTCAACGCCAGGTCCAGCGTGGCGCGTCCGGCCCGGGCCGCCGCGACGATCCGCTGGCCGTCGTCGTACGCCACCACCAGGGCGGGGATGGGCAACCGGTCGCCGGTCGGGGTCCAGACCGTCCAGGCGCTCGAGTCCGCCGGGCGGACGATCAGCGCCACCGCCACCCCGGCCGCGGCGGCCGCCGCGACCTGCTCCTCCTCCGAGCGCTCCGGATCGGCGACGAGCAGCGCGGTCGCGCCCCGGGCCCGGGCCAGTTCGGCGGGGGTCCCGGTGCCGGCCCAGACCAGCGGCAGCTTCCGCCGGCCGGCGGGGGCAGGGGACCGGTTCAGCAGGTTGATGTCCAGCGGGCCGGCCACCCCGCTCACGGTGGCGTCCACCATCGGTTTGACCAGCTGCCAGCGGGAGGAGAACTCGAACTCGCCCCGGGTGACCCGGCGGGTCGGTGTCACGTTGACCTGCTGGATGGTGCTGAACGTCATCACTCCGTGGTCGACCTGCCGGCCGTTGCCGAAGACCCGGTGCTCGTAGAAGCTGATCGACGAGCGCTGCTCCGCCGGCTTCGGCGTCTCGATCCGCACCGGCGTGCCCCTGCGCGGGTCGAGCACCACGGTGAGGTCCCGGTCCACCGTCAGCTCCGGGTCGGTGACCAGGGTGATCTGCTCGTCCAGTGGGGCGCCGTGCTCGATGAGCGCCTGAAGCAGGTACGGGCCCTCCTCGACCCGCACCTGCGACTCACCGGCGATCCAACCGAGGTGATCGGATTCGGGGTGCTCGCCGAAGAGGGTGGCCACCGGCGCCACGCCGGGCTGCCCGGCCATGTCCAGCGCGCGCAGGGTCACGGTGTGCAGCGGGCCGTTGAGGGTGAACCCGACGGCGGTGCGCACCGAGACGCCGTCCGCGCCGGTCGCCACCAGCCAGCCGCCGTGCGGGCCGCGGTCCAGCTTCGCGGGATCCGTGCGCAGCGGCACGGTGGCGCTGCCGCCGGCGGGCACGGTGACCTCGGTGGCGCCGACGGACACGCCGTCGGCCTCGGCCGCGCCGCTGTCCAGGTTGCGCAGCTCGATGGCGAGCCGCAGCGTCTGCGCCGTCGTGGTGCCGTTGGTGTACGTGACGGTCCGTTCCGTCGCCCCGCTGCCGGCGGCGATCCGGCCGAAGTCGGCGGTGGCCGTGCCGTACACCCGCTGGCCCAGCGCCCGGGTCACGTCGACCCGGCCGGCGCCCTGCTCGAAGACGGTCAGCGCGGGGTTGTTCTTCGCGGTGCTGACCAGGGCGTCCTTGAGCTGGCCGGCGGTCCAGTCCGGGTGGTCCTGGGCGAGGATGGCGGCCGCGCCGGCAACGTGCGGGGTGGCCATCGAGGTGCCGGACGCGCCGGTGTACGCCTCCCCCACCGGGGTGCCCATGGTGGTGCCGGCGGCACGGGCGGCGACGATGGCGACGCCCGGCGCGGTGATCTCCGGCTTCAGGCCGCTGTCGCCGACCCGCGGCCCACGGCTGGAGAAGTCGGCCAGTTGGTCGGCGCGGTCGACCGCGCCGACGGTGAGCGCCGCGGTCGCCGCGCCGGGGGTGCCGACGGTGCGGGCCGCGCCGTCGTTGCCGGCGGCGACCACGAAGAGCGCACCGGTCTGTGCGGTCAGGTCGTCGAGGGCCTGGCTCATCGGGTCGGTGCCGTCGGTGGGGCTGCCGCCGAGGCTCATGTTGACCACCCTGGCGCCGGAGTGGGCGGCCCACTCCATGCCGGCGATGATGGCCGACTCGTAGCCGCTGCCGCCGTCGTCGAGAACCTTGCCGATCAGCAACTGCGCGCCGGGAGCGACGCCCTTGCGCAGCCCGCCGGAGGCGACGCCGCTGCCGGCGATCGTGGCCGCCACGTGGGTGCCGTGCCCGTGCCCGTCACCGGCGCTCCCGCTGCCGGAGAAGTCCTGGCTGCCGGCGATCCGGCCGGCCAGGTCGGGGTGCGCGGCGTCGGCCCCCGTGTCGAGCACCGCGACCCGCACACCGGCGCCGTCGCGGCCGGCCGACCAGGCGGTCGGCGCGCCGATCTGCGACACACTGTGCTCCAGCACCGGGCGGACCCGTCCGTCCAGCCACACCCGGGCGATGCCGGCGCCGAACCGGGCCGCGTCGGCACCGGTGGCGCGACCGGCCGGGGCGGCCCGCAGCGTGCTCCACAGGCCGCCGAGGTCGCCCTTGTCGACGCGCAGGGACGCGCCGTTGATGCTCTTCAACGGCCGGGCGGCGGTGGCGCCGGCGAGCGAGCGGACCCGCCCGGCGGCCGGCTCCCGGTAGCGCACGATCAGCGGGAGCGCGCCCTGGTCGGCGTCGCCGTACCCGGCCGCGGCCAACTCCTGCACGTCGAAGAGGTCCGGGTCGAGCACCCCGGCGGAGAGGTACGGCACGACGTCGCTGGGGACGATCCGCACCCCGCCGTCGACCTCGGTGCTGTGGAAGGTGACCCGGTCGCGGCCGGGGCCGGGGCGGACCGTGGCGGCCACCCGCCCGGACGCGGCCGGGGCCAGCTCGACCTGGTCACCGGTGATCAGCGTGATACGGACGGGCGCGGCGCCGCCCGGGGCGGGTGTGCCCGGGTTCGGGCCGGTGGGCCGGGCGGGCGGGGCGGCGGACGCCGGGGCGGCGAGTCCGACCACCAGCGCGCCGACCGCGCCGGCGGCGAGCCAGCGTGGGGGCCAGTGCATGCGATGCGCTCCTCTACTCCAGGGCCGGCACCCGTGGGAGCCGGCCGATCGGAGTCTGCGACAGAGATCATCGTGTGGTCACTAGCCACGGTGCGCCGCACCGGCGACATGTCGCCAGGTGGACACGGGCGGGCCGGCACCCGGACCGGCCCGCCCCGTGCTCGCCGGCGGACCGCCCACCGGCCCCGACCCGTGCTCGCCGGCGGACCGCCCACCGGCCCCGGCCGGTGCCCGCCGGCGGGCCGGCCGGTCTGGGCCGCGGGGACGACGGGCCGAGCGGCCGGGGGACGGTCGCGGTCAGCGGCGGTTGCCGCGCCAGCCGTGCACGGGCAGGTCGAACTTCGCCACCAGCCGGTCGGTGAACGGGCGGTCCCGCAGCCGGACGATGCGCACGGGCAGCGCGCCGCGCCGCACGGTGACCCGCGCCCCGGGCGGCAGGTCGTAGACGCGCCGGCCGTCGCAGGACAGCACCGCAAGGGTGGTGAACGGGTCGACGGTGATGGCGAACGTGGAGGTGGGCGCGGTGACCAGCGGTCGGCTGAACAGCGCGTGCGCGCTGATCGGGACCAGGAGCAGTGCCTCCACCTCGGGCCAGACCACCGGCCCGCCGCCGGAGAACGCGTACGCCGTCGAGCCGGTGGGGGTCGCGCAGACCACGCCGTCGCAGCCGTAGCGGGACAGCGGGCGACCGTCCACGTCGACGAGGAGTTCCAGCATCTGGGCGCGCTCGCCCTTCTCGACGCTGATCTCGTTGAGCGCCCAGGACTCGATGGTCGGGCCGCCGTCGAACTCGGCGGTCACGTCGAGGGTGAGCCGCTCGTCCACGGTGTAGTTGCGGTCCACCACGTCCCGCACCGCGCTGTCGAGGTCGTCGATCTCCGCCTCGGCGAGGAAGCCGACCTTGCCGAGGTTGATGCCGAGCAGCGGCGCCTTCGCCGGCCGGGCCAGCTCCGCCGCGCGCAGGAACGTGCCGTCCCCGCCGAGCGCGAAGACGATCTCCGCGCCCTCGGCCGCCTGCGGGCCGGTCACCGGGACCACGCCGGGCAGGTCGAGGTCGTCGGCCTCCTCCGCGACGACCCGCACCTCGAACCCGGCCGCGATGAGGTCGGCGGCCACCGCCCGCGCGTGCTCGGTGCTGCGGCGGCGGCCGGTGTGCGTGACCAGCAGGGCGGTGCGGCTCACCGGGACGGCCGTCCCGTCGCGCCCACCCGCACCCCGCACCGTCGCGGCGCAGCCGCGACCGCGGGGCTCGCCAGCTCGCTCACCCGGCCACCTCCTCCGTCGCCGCGTCCGGCAGGCCGCCGGACGGCGCCGAGCCCTGCGGCCCGGCAGTCACCACGGCACGCACCCGCTCCGGATCGGCCGGCGGTGCGTCCCGGCGTAACCATACGAAGAACTCGACGTTGCCGCTCGGCCCCGGCAGCGGGCTGGCGGCCACGTCGGCCAGACCGAGGTCGAGGCGCGCCGCCGCGGCGGCCACGTCCAGAACCGCCTCGGCGCGCAGCGCCGGGTCGCGGACCACCCCGCCGGCGCCGACCCGCTCCTTGCCGACCTCGAACTGCGGCTTCACCATCAGCGCGAGGTCGCCGTCGGGCCGGGTGCACCCGGCCAGCGCCGGCAGCACCAGCCGCAGCGAGATGAACGACAGGTCGGCGACCGTGAGGTCGACCGGCCCGCCGATGATCTCCGGCGTCAGCGTACGGACGTTGGTGCGCTCGAAGACCCGCACCCGGGGGTCGTTGCGCAGCGGCCACGCGAGCTGCCCGTAGCCGACGTCGACGGCGACCACCTCGGCCGCGTCGGCGCGCAGCAGGACGTCGGTGAAGCCGCCGGTCGAGGCGCCCGCGTCCAGGCAGCGCCGGCCGGCGACCCCCAGCCCACCGGGGGCGAACGCGGCCAGCGCGCCGGCCAGCTTGTGCCCGCCCCGGGAGACGTACTCCGAGCTGGGGTCCTCGCCGGTGACCAGCAGCGGGTCGGCGGGGTCGACCATCGCGGCGGGCTTGCGGGCGGGCACCCCGCGCAACTGGACCCGGCCGGCCTCCACCAGCGCGGCGGCCTGCTCCCGGGAGCGGGCCAGACCGCGGCGGACGAGTTCGGCGTCCAGCCGGTTACGACGTGCCATGCGTGGTTCTTCTCCGGTCCGGTCAGGCCTGGTCGATGGTGGCGAGGGTTTCCCGCAGCGTCTCGTACGCCGCCTCGTACTGCGCGACCTGGTCGGCCGGGGCGAGCGTCGCGGCGTTGGCCATCGCCCGCACGGCGGCCTCGACGGCGGGATGGCGTATGTCGTCGAGGTCCTCGGGCGGCTCGGGGCGTGGCGGCGGCCCCGGTCGCGGTCCGGGCGTGGGGGCCGGCCGGACGCCGGGGGGCGGGCCGGGACGGGCGCCGGGCGGCGGGCCGGGTCGGTACGGGCCGGTCACGAGCCGCTCCCGGCCGGCGTGGGGCGGGTCACGCCCCACCGCCCGGCTGATCCGGGTGGCCCGGCGCCTTCTTCACCGGCCGGGCCGGCTCCACGTCGGTGGCCTCGGCCGGGGCCACGGCCGACGGGGCCCGCTTCGCCACCGCCTTCTTCGCCACCGCCTTCTTGGCCACGGCCTTCTTCGCCACCGCCTTCTTGGCCACCGCCTTCCTGGCCACCGGCTGCGCCGCGGCGGAGCCCTCCGACGCGGCGGGGGGCGCGGCCGGCTCGGCGGCGCCCGGGGCGGCCGGCCTCGCGCCGGTGCCGGACGGCGCCTCGGACGTCGTGGGCGACGGGGTGACGGTCGCGGCCGGCGGGGCGGCGAGGGTCGTCCTGGCCTCCCGGAGCTGACGCTCCAGCTCGTGCACCCGGCGGGTCAGCTCGGCGACCTCGTCGGCGGTGGCCAGCCCCACCGCACCGAGGGCCCGGTCGACCTCGAACCGGACCAGCTTGGTCAGCGCCTCCCGGTTCGCCGCGCCGGTGGAGACGAGTTCCTCGGCGAGCGCCTGCAGCTGGGCGGCGGTCGCCCCGCCGGAGCCGACGAGGCGGCGCGCCGCGTCCTGGGCCTTCTTCCGGGGCGCCTCCGTCAGGCCCATGGCCAGCTCGAGGTAGGCGCGCCACGCGTCCTGCATGCCTGAGTCCTTCCGCGGGGCGGGGGGTGTGCAGGTGTCACGCTACCGGGCACCCCACGACGCCCCGTGCGGTACGGTGCCGGGGACGGCGTGGCGAACGGCAAGGGAGCGATCGTGGCCAGCGTGGACGAGTGCCGGCAGGCGTTGCAGGATCTGGCCGCCCGGTTGGACCGCAACGCGGAGACGGTGCGGGAGAAGATCGACCTGGACCGGACGCTGGCCTGCCGGATCACCGACCTCGACACCGCCTTTCACGGCCGGCTCACCGGCGGCCGCCTGGTCGACCTGGCCGACGGCGACGATCCGAAGGCCAAGATCGCGCTGAGCACGAGCAGCGACGACCTGCTCGCGTTGGTGCGCGGTGAGCTCGACGTCACCCGCGCGGTCACGTCCCGGCGTGTGTCGATCAAGGCCAACCCACTCGACCTGATGAAGCTGCGCAAGCTGCTCTGATCGCGGGCCGCGCGGCCGACGCGATGCGACCGCACGCCCCCGGCGGCGATGCCATCGCGTGCCCGGCGTGATGCGGTCGGGTCGCTCAGGCGGAGAGGCCGAGCGCGGTCAGGGCCTGCGTGGCCTGCGCCGAGCCGGGGCGCACCCGCGCCGGCTCCGCGGACCAGGCGGCCGCACAGAGCGCCGCCAGCGCGTCCAGCGGGCGGCCGGCGCCGGACAGTTCCAGCGCGCCGTCCCGCGCCGCCACCGACCACCCGCCGGTGTCCGCCGCGCCCGGGACCCGCACCACCGCCGCCGGGTCGAAGAGCCCGGCCAGGTCCATCGAGACGTACGTCGGCCGCCGCGGCGGAGGGGCGGCCAGCAGTTCGGCCGCGTCGCTGACGCCGGTGAGCACCAGCAGGCTGTCCAGCCCCGCCCGACGGGCGCCCTCGATGTCGGTGTCGAGCCGGTCGCCGACCACCAGCGCCCGGCCCCCGCCGACGCGGCGGGCCGCGGTGGCGAACAGCGCCGGCTCGGGCTTGCCGACCACCACGTCGGGATCGCGGCCGAGCGCGGTCCGCAGCGCGGCGACCAGCGCGCCGTTTCCCGGCAACGGTCCCCGACCGCTGGGCAGCGTCCGGTCGGTGTTGGTGGCGACCCAGGTCGCCCCGCCGCGCACGGCCACCGATGCCTCGGCCAGGTCCACCCAGCCGACCTGCGGCCCGTACCCCTGCACCACCGCGACCGGCGACTCGTCGGCCCGCGACACCGGCGTCAGGCCGGCCGCGCGGACCTCGGCCCGCAGCGCCTCGGCGCCGACCACCAGCACCGCGGCGCCGGCGGGGAGCCGGTCGCGGAGCAGCTCGGCGGCGGCTGCCGCGGAGGTGAGCACCTCCTCCGGCCGGGCGGGGACGCCCATCCCGGTCAGCAGGTCGGCCACCTCGCTGGAGCGGCGCGAGGCGTTGTTGGTCGCGTACGCGACCGCCCGCCCCTCCGCGTGCAGCCGGCCGACCGCCTCGACCGCGCCGGGGATCGGCCGGTCGATCAGGTAGATCACGCCATCGAGGTCGAAGACGACCAGGGCGTACCCGTCGACCAGCCGCTCCCCGGTGCCCGTCGTCATCGCTGCGCGGCGTCCGACTCGCCGGTGCCGTCCGTCGCGGTGACGTCGCCGTCGGCCGCGCCGTCGGCGACGTCGGTGTCGGCGACGTCGGTGTCGGCGACGGCGGTGTCGGTGACGTCCGTCGCGGTGCCGTCGGCGTCGGTGACGCCGGTTGCGGTGCGGTCCGCGGCGGGACCGGCCGCGACAGCGCGCGCCTCGTCGTCGGTCAGCTCGTCCTCGGCCAGATCGTCCGTCGGCACGGCCGCGGCCTCGTCCCGCCGCTCGTCCGCGATTCCGGCCTGCTCCGGCTCGTCGACGGTGCCGGCCTGGCCCTGTCGCTCGTCGTCGCGGTCGGCGGGCTCGCTCTCACCGGTCAGGTCGGCGTCCGGACGGGCCGGCACCGCACCCGGGGTCCCGGGACCGGAGGCGATCGCCTCGGGGGAATCCTCGTCCTCCTCGTCGCCCTCGATCACCACACCGTCGAGTTCCAGCAGGCGCTCCGCGGCGTCGGTCTCGCCCTCCGCGTCCACGTCAGCCGCCCGGGAGAACCACTCGCGGGCCTCCTCGCGACGACCGACCGCGAGGAGCGCATCGGCGTACGCGTAGCGCAGCCGGGCCGTCCACGGCTCGGCCGCCTCGGTGGTCAGCTCGGGAACCTGGAGCATGGCCACCGCGGCGTCCTTCTGGCCGAGGTCGCCGCGCGCACCGGCCGCCACGATCAGCAGCTCGATCGTCACGGCCTGGTCCAGCTTCTCCCGGTCCGCGCCACGGAACAGGTCGATCGCCCGCTCCGGCCGGCCCAGGGCCCGCTCGCAGTCCGCCAGCACGGCCAGGTGGCTCTGCAGCCCGGTCATCCGGTGGTACGTGCGCAGCTCCGCGATCGCGGTCTGCCACTCCCCCGCGTGGTACGCGGCCAGACCCACCGCCTCGCGGACAGCGGCGATCCGGGACGCCAGCCGACGAGCGGCCAGCGCGTGCGCCAGCGCCTCCGCCGGGTCCTCGTCGATCAACTGGCCCGTGGCCACGAGGTGTCGGGCAACCGTCTCGGCGACCGGCTTGGCCAGCGACAGCAACTCGGCCCGGACGTCCTTGTCGAGGTCGGTGGCGACGATCTCGTCGGGCAGCGCCGGTGCCTGGGTGCGCTCGCCCTCCGCCTCCGGACGTTCCCGTCGCTCGTCGCGGCGCTCACCGCCACGGTAGCCGCCCTCGCGGTCACCACCACGGAAGCCACCCTCGCGGCGCTCACCACCCCGGTAGCCGCCTTCGCGACGCTCGCCACCGCCATAGCCGCCTTCGCGGCGGAAGCCGCCCTCGCGGTCACCGCCCCGGAAGCCGCCCTCGCGACGATCGCCGCCACGGAAGCCACCCTCGCGGTCACCGCCCCGGAAGCCACCGCCCGGACGCTCGCCGCCCTCGCGACGGAAGCCACCCTCCCGGCGCTCACCACCACGGAAACCGCCCTCACGGTCACCACCGCGGTAGCCACCGCCCGGACGCTCGCCGCCCTCGCGACGGAAGCCACCCTCCCGGCGCTCACCACCACGGAAGCCGCCCTCGCGGTCACCGCCACGGAAGCCACCCTCGCGACGATCGCCGCCACGGAAACCGCCCTCACGGTCACCACCGCGGAAACCGCCCTCGCGACGATCGCCGCCACGGAAGCCGCCCTCGCGGTCACCGCCGCGGAAGCCACCGCCCGGACGCTCGCCGCCTTCACGGCGATCGCCACCGCGGAAACCGCCCTCACGGCGCTCACCGCCACGGAAACCGCCCTCACGGTCACCACCGCGGAAGCCACCGCCCGGACGCTCGCCGCCTTCACGACGATCTCCGCCACGGAAGCCCTCGCGGTCACCGCCGCGGAAACCGCCCTCGCGACGGTCGTCCCGCCCAGCGCCACCCTCGCGGGGCGGACCCGAACGGAAGCCACCCTCGCGACGCTCACCGCCGCGGAAACCGCCCTCACGGCGGTCACCATCGCTGCGGAAGCCGCCCTGACGATCGCCGCCGTCACGGCGGAAGCCACCCTCGCGCGGCGGACCCGAACGGAAGCCACCCTCGCGACGATCGCCGCCGCGGAAACCGCCCTCGCGGTCACCGCCGCGGAAGCCACCCTCGCGGCGCTCACCGCCACGGGAGGCGTCGCGGTCACCACGGAAACCGCCCTGGCGCTCGCCGCCATCACGACGGGGGGCGCCGCCGTCGCGGGAACCGGACCGGAAGCCACCCTCGCGGCGGTCACCGCCGGCGTACCCGCCGCGCTGACCGTCCCGGTCGTTCCGGTACGAGGGTCCGTCGCCGCGGCGCGGGGCGCCCTCGCGCCCGCCCGAGCGGTCGTCGTTACGACGGGGACGATCTCCGCCCTGCGATCCTGAACTCACAGGTACATCCTTCCTCATTGCGCCACCTATGGCGCTACGCAGTCGAGGGCCGACCCGGATGGGGCGGCCCTCGACTGGAATGATTGTCCGGCGGTGTCCTACTCTCCCACACCCTCCCGAGTGCAGTACCATCGGCGCTGGAGGGCTTAGCTTCCGGGTTCGGAATGTAACCGGGCGTT
>NZ_JBIDDA010000018.1:0-120153 GCF_043204915.1 Micromonospora sp. NPDC047670 | reverse complement strand
GGGGTGGGGGGGGGGGGGGGGGGGGGGGGGCGGCGGGGGGGGGGGGGGCGCCGGGCCCGCGCGGCGCCCCCCCCCCCCCCCCCCCCCACGCCCACACCACGTCGGGGTCAGCGGCGGGTGCCGCGGGTGGGCAGGTTGTCGAACCGGGGGCGATCGCCGTCGCGGAGGCGGCGCCAGGCCCGCCGGTAGAGGTCGGCCGCCGGTTCGAACGGCACGGTCACGCCGAGCCCGGCCGTGCCGTCGGGCGCGAGGTCGAACAGGGCGACCTTCCAGCCCTCGATCGGCGCCTGCCCGCTGCCGCGCTCCAGCCACGGGCCGGGCAGGAACAGCGACCGGCCGGCCCGGGACCGGCTGGCCTCGACGACCAGGTCGGTGCCGGCCAGTTCGGCGCGGGCCGCCTTCAGCCGGGCCGGCTTCCAGCCGGTCCACTTCGCCGTGTTGCGGTCGGTCGGGTCCGGCATGGCCAGCAGCATCAGGTACACCGCCGCCGCGTCGGCGCCCAGGGCGTGTTCCCCGGCCACCTCGGCGACCACGTCGGGCACCGAGCGGGTCGGATCCTGCGGCCACCACGTCCCGTCCGCCGCCCGCGCGCCGCCGTGCGGCTCCCCCGGGTCGCCGAGCAGCGCCGCGAAGCGCGGGTCGCGGGCCAGGCGCAGCGCCACCTCCGTCGGGTACGGCTTGGCGGCGTCGTGGCGCAGCGCCGGCAGGTACGGGTCCGTCCCGTCGGCGTCGAGCAGGTCCGGCCGCAGCGCGGGCGACGGCTGGCTGTCGTGCGTGGCCAGCACGATCGCGCCGTACCGCTCCCAGCCGGGGCCGGTCTCCGACGGGGTGCCCGCCACCTGACGGAACGCGGGCAGGGAGACGTACCGGTCGAGGTCGAGCAGCAGGCCGGGGTTGGCCAGCCGGGCCCGGATCGCGGCCAGCGCGGCCGGCAGCGCGGCCCGGGACGGGTCGCCGGCTGGCGTGTGGTGGGCGACCCAGGCGGCCAGGGCCACCGCGGAGCGCAGCACCTCACCGGTGAAGCCCACCGCCCGGTCGTCGGCCTCGCGGGCCCGGTCGCCCCTGATCTCGAAGGCCAGGTCGGTGCTCAGCTCGGCCGAACGGGTCGGGTCGAGCAGCGCCGGCAACGCCTTCGCGGGCCCCCAGCCGGTGCGGACCCCGCGCACCGCGTCGGCGAGCAGCTGTTCGGGCACCGCCACCCGGCGCCCCAGGGCGGCGTTCCAGGCCGCCGCGGCGGCGGCCACGTCCGGACCGTCGGTCCACAGCCGGGCCGGGTCGTCGGGCAGCAGCGCCGAGACCACGGCCCGTCGCACCTTCGGGCGGGCCTCGCGCAGCACCCCGAAGGCCAGCTTGACCTCGCCGACCTGCTTGATCCCGAGCGCCTTGCGCAGCTCGGCCGGCACGGTGTTCGCCGAGTCCGCGTACGGAAGGCCGGCCAGCACCAGCTTCGCGGCGGTGGGGGTGACGCCGGTCAGCTCGGCGAACCGCTCGGCCGCCTCCGGCCGCCAGGGCAGCGGGCCGCGCGCCGCCCACTCGGCGAGGAAACCGGCCAGCCAGCCGGCCGGGCGTTCGTCGCCGACGGGTGCCGAGGACCGCACCGTGTACGGCTCGGGCACGGCGAACGCGCCCGCCGGGTCGTGGTACAGCGCGTCGAGGGAGTAGCCGGTGGTCGTGCCGCCGGAGTGGAGGACGGCGATGAACGCCCCGTCGGGCAACGGCAGGATGCCCGGCCGGGGCGACCGGCGCCTGCCGTCGGGGCCGTTCAGGTCGTCGTCGAGCAGGTGCAGCTCGAACCAGCGCCACCGGGCCGGTTCGGCCGCCGCGCTCAGGTCGAGCCGGTTCAGCTCCGTGAGCAGGGCGCGCAGCGTCTCCCGGTGGTCGTCCGGGGTGACCGCCGCAACGGCCCGGTAGGCGACGGCCGCGACACCGCCGAGCAGGGACCACCAGTCCAGCGAGCCCGACAGCGACGGTCCGTCGAGGTGCAGCCGTACGGCGGCTGCGCTCCCGCTCGCGGCGGACCGCTGGGCGGCGAACGCCTGGAACTGGCTGAAGGCGCGGATCGAGGGGACTCCCCCGTACGTTGATCCACGTAGACCGTCCAGCGCCAGGTAGAGCTGCTCGTCGGTGGGTCCGGTCGCGGTGGCCGCCGGCACCACCGCCTTCGGCGCGGACAACGACCTGGTGAGCCGCTCGGCCACCGCGTCCAGGTCGGTGCGCACCCGGGCGGCCAGTCGCAGCACCCCCGCCACCCCGGCCAGCACGGCGTCGCTGCTGACCGCCGGCACCGTCGAGCGGACCAGCTCGACCAGCGCGTCCCTGTCGTCCTCGTCGGCGGTGGCGGGCCCGGGGCCGGAGGGGCCGGCCGGTACGCCGACCATGGACGCCGGGACGGCGACGGGCAGGCCGGTGATGGCCTGCGTGGCCGCGGTCAGCCCGGTTCGGGTCGCCGCCCGCGCGGCCTTCTCGGCCAGGTCGGCGCGGCGTTCGTCGACGGCGACCTTGAGCAGCGCGGCGGAGGTTTCCCGGTCCATCCGGCGCAGGGCGGTGGAGCCGGCCGGGTCACGCGGCAGCATGTTGCCGAGGAACCTCCGTGCCGGCAGCGGAATCGCGCCCGGCGTGTAGTCCCGGCTGGACGGCGGGCCGGCAGCGGCCGACACCATCCCGTCCGGGTCGACCAGGACGAAACCCCTGAGAACGGCCCGGGGCCGGTCGTCGCCGGGCAGCACCAACGCCGCGACCGGTTCCTGTCCGGCGGCCACGGTGACGCTACGACCGGCCAGGTCCTCGCCGCGCACCGAGCCGTCCGGCAGCGTGACCACCCGCCAGCCCAGCAGACCGTCCACCGGAACGGCGGCCGGCGTGGCCCGGTCGGACAGGGCCGGCCGCAGCCAGCTGGCCGACTCCTGGAGACGGCTTCCACCGACCGGGAGGTCGGCCAGGAACCGGGGCAGGCTGCGCCGACCGTGGGTGTTGCCGACCGGGTCGTACTCGCGCCAGCCGTAGCTGCCGTCATCCGCGCTGTGGCAGTAGACCCAGTAGGAGGTGCCGTCGGTGATGACCGGCCGCTCGGAGGGAACAGCGGTGTCACCGACGTGCAGCACGCCGGCGCCGGTCGTCCGCCCGCCACCCGCCAGCGGCAGGGTGGTCTCGTTGGAGCGCGGCTGCCTGCCGTGGAAAGAACCCTGGATGTGCTGCAGCTCGCCGGGCGAGGAGTGCCAGTAGCCGCGCAGGTCGTAGTCGAGCGCCTGGGAACGCCAGTAGACCAGCAGGTGGCCGTCGACGTAGTGGTAGCCGGGCTGACCATACATGTCGCCGGCCGGGATGCGCAGGTCGTGGCGGAGCACTATGCCCTCGGCGCCGAGCACGCGCACCGTGGTCGGCCCGCCCAGGATCACGTACGGCCAGGCTTCCTGGTAGGTCACCTCGACCCGGCGGTCTCCGCCGGTCACCTCCTGCCAGGCCAGCTCCCAGGCCGGCCAGCCCAGCTCGTCGACGATCCCGCCGCGCAGGGCGCGGGCGACGCGCTCGGCGAGGTCGATGTCGAGGGCCTGTCCGAGGTCGCCGCCCGGACCGGTGTGACCGGAGGGGTCGGTGTCGCCGGACACCAGGCGCAGCGCCTCGACCGGGAGCCTGCCCAGCCAGTCCACCGACTCCGGCAGGTACGGCAGTCCGGTGGTGAGACGGTCGCGGATCCGGGCCCGCAGCCACTCGGTCAGCAACGGCCTGATGCCCGGCGTGCCGGCCAACCGGCGCAGGGCGGACTGATTGTCGTCGAGCCGGTCGAGGCCCCGGCGCAGGGCGCCGGTGAACCGGTCGTCGCCGGCCACGGCCAGCAGCTCCCGCTCGCCCCCGACGTTGACCCAACGCGCCAGGTCCAGGGCGTCGCGCTCCTTGGGCGGGGCCACCGGCAGGTCGAGGGCGAGCAGCAGGTCGAGCAGATCCAGGCCCCCGTCGGCGCCGAGGGTCTCGCCGCTGTCGGCCAGCTCGGCGCGCAGCCGGCCGGCCATCCGCTCGACGAGCGGGTACAGCTGCGGCAGGGAACGGTAGCTGTCCAGTTTGGCCCGGCTCACGAAGCGGCGCAGCCAGCCGACGGAGCCGTCGCGCGGGCGGGCCGGGTCCGGCACGTCCGGGTCGGACAGTCCGGCGAGCGCCCCGGTGTCGGCCAACACCGTCAGCCAGGCGACCAGGTCGTCCCGGTCGGCGGGCATCAGATCGAGCAGGCTGCCGCGGATCGCCGGGTCGCGGCCGGCCAGCGCCGTCACCGCCGGCAGGTGCGCCTTCCACCAGCCGGCCGGCGCCTCGGCGGCCACCGGCAGCCGGAGCAGCTCGGTCAGGTAGGCCGCCTCGCGGTCGACGACGGCGGCGGCGCCGGCCTTACCGACGGCCTTGGTGGCGGCCCGGACCAGCCGGTTCACCGCGTTGGCCGACTGCGTGGACGGAACCACCCCGGCGGCCGCGGCCCGCAGCGCCAGGCGGCAGAACCGGTCCAGCGCCTCGTCGGCCGGCAACTGGGCGGACAGCTCCTTCGCGTACGCGGCCAACGCGGTCGCGGAGACCACCTTGGCCGCCGTGAACTCCGCGTAGACCTCGTCGAGCCGGTCCGGGTCGACCGGCAGGCCGTGCTGCGCCTCCGCCTTGCGCGCCTTGTTGAACAGCTGAAGCGCGTAGGTGTCCTGCCCGGCGGCCAGGAACACCCGCGCCGCCTGCTCGAAGAACGTCGGCAGGAAGTGCGGCAGCGTACGGGCGAGCCGGTCGGCGATGGCCTGGTGCCCGTCCAGGGCGGCCTTCGGCCGCGACCGCACCTGCTTGGCCAGCTTCTGCAACTCCGGCACCACCGCCAGCGCGTGCCGGCCGTCCGCCGGGTGGTGTACCAGCACCCACTCCGGGAAGGCCAACGGGCGGCGGGGGCCCAGCCCGACGACGGCCGGCTCGGCACCCGGCGCCAGGCCGAGGAACCCGACGGCCATGTCCTCGCCCTCGCCCAGGGCGGCGTCGACCAGGCGGACCACCGGCCGGTCGTCGAGGACCGGGTGCCGGTAGGTGCGGGCGGTGAGGGGAACCGCCCGGTCGCCGGCCCCGGCGGTGTCGGTCGGCAGCACCGCACCGGCGCTCAGCAGGCTCTCGACCGAGTCCTCGCCGGCCGTCGTCGTCATCCCGGTCACGCCTTCTTCCCCATTCCGGTCACGGCGCCGGACAGGGCCGTCGCCATCCGCATTCCTTCCGACCAGGCCACCGGCCCGACCTCGGTCAACCGCAGCGTCGGTCCGTCCACCACCGACCAGGAGAGGGTGCCCAGGGTCGCCTCGGAGTCCCAGTAGTCCTCGTCGAACCACATGGCGGCCTCGACCGTGCGGCCGGCCTCCCAGACCCGGCACGTGACCTGGGAGCCGGTGACCCGGAAGCCGAGTGTCGCGGCCCGGGCGGCCAGCCGGTTGGGAACCGTGGTGCCGCGGAAGTCGGTGATCGTGGTGTCGCGTTCCTTCAGGCCGTCGGGTTTGCGCCAGGTGCCCCGGTGCAGTTGCTCGATCCGCTGGCTGACGTCCAGTTCGTCGGCGAACTCGCGCAGATCGGCCAGGTCGGGCAGGCGCACCGGGTGTGGCAGCGTGGCGCTGGCCGGCGAGAGCCGGACGGTCTCCCCGTCGAGGTTGACCACGCGCAGGTCGCCGGTGGCGGTGACGTCCCGCAGGAAGCCCGGCTCCGCCGGGTCGTCCCCGAGCACCACCAGGTCGCGCAGCGCGTCCCGCCAGGCCGGGTCCGGCCAGACCCGGGCCAGCAGCCCGGTCGGCACCGGCAGCGAGGACACCACCCAGGCGTCGACCCGGGCCAGGCATTCGGCGGCGTGCCGATCCAGCCACTGGGCAAGCTGGCGCAACCGTTCCACCTCGGGGTTGTCGCGCAGCACCTTCGGCAGGGTCTTCAGTGGACGGCGACCGGCCCGTGGGCCGGTGGACCGGGCCGCCACCTTTCCGTCCACGAGAGAGATCTCGTACGAGTCCCCCACCGGTAGCCAGCCCATCAGGAACACCCTCCGCAGTGGCAGAACAGCCAGATTTCGTGAGGAATCGGCCGTGATCAACAACGAGGGCACGCTAACAGTAGTGACCGACACGACAGAGATCCGTCGGCGGGGCGGCGATGGGCGCGCAGGGCGGAGCCGGCGGGACGCCGGGGCCGGGACCTGCCGGAGACGCAGGTCCCGGCGGCGCGATTCCACTTCGGAGGGCCGGGCGAGGGCCCGGCGGAACGAAGGGCAGTGATCTAGATCACATCAGAACGGACGCTGCGCGGGCCGGCCTCGCTCACACCGCCGCCGCGGCCCGCATGCGGGCGTACTCGATCTCCATGTCGGGTGGGCCGAAGCCGTGGTTGGCGTAGTCGGCGCGCATGGCCTCGATCGCGGCATCGAGATCGGCCGACGGGCCGCCCTCGGCGAGCAGCACCACCAGCGGCTCCCACATCGCGCCCCTGAAATCGCGTATGCCGCGCAGCGCCTCGAGGTAACGGCCCGGCCGGAGCAGGTCGAGCGCGGTGTGGGCGAGCTTCTCGGCCGCGCCGACCAGCAGCGCCGCGGCGTGGTCGAGCTCCTCGGTCGTCGTCACCGTCGCCGGGTGCCTGCCGGGGTCCAGGCGCAGGTGGTGGTAGCTGTCCTCCGGGCAGTGGCGGGTCTCGACGAACCCGATCCGGTAGGAGACAGCGTTTCCGTCCAACGGGATCGGAGGCTGACCCCAGCGGGCGGCGCGCCAGTTCACGTACTCCCACCACGCGACCGGCACCACACCGATGCCCACGCTGACGAAGATCGTGCCGCCGCGGACGCTGCGCATGACACTCCGTCCGACGTTGACCTGCGCGACGCCGTCGGTCGTGACCACCGACCAGCTCCCGCGGGTGCCGCGGAAGCCGAGCGGCCGCACCACGGCGCCGATGTCCTTGTTCAGCCGGTTCGTCGTCTGCGCGGGAGTGATCATCCGGTACACCGTAACCGCTCGACGCGCCCGGAGCTGGAGCCTCCCGAGGTTCGCCGCTCGCTCGGCCTACCGGGTGCGTCGCGACCGGGGCGGATGGTGCGCCGCCTGGAGGCTCGCCCTCGCTCCGGCCCGGCCGGGAGCCCGGCCGGGCGGGCCGGTGTCGTGCGGTACGGCGAAGCCCGGTGCACCCGGTGGCTCACGTCCTCGTGTACGTCGTGACCGTGGCGCCCGAGGCGAAGGTCCGGGTTTCGGCCAGCGCGAAGCCGGTCGGGGTGAACGGGCCGGCGAACAGCGGGATGCCGGCGCCGATGACGAGCGGGTAGCGCTTGATCGTCAGCTCATCGATCTCGATGCTCAGTTGGCCGGCCAACCTGCCACCGCCGCACAGCCAGATGTCCTTGCCCGGCTGCTGTTTGAGTCGGCGGACGAAGGCGACGGGGTCGCCGTCGACGACCTCCACCTGCGGATCCCACGCGGTGTCGGTGTGCGCGAAGACGTACTGCCGCAGGTGCGCGTACGGGCTGGTGATGCCCTTCTTGTACTCGGGTTCGTAGGTGCCGCGGCCCATCAGAACCGTGTCGAACCGCCGGTTTTCCGCGTCGGCCAGCCCCGCCAGCGAGCGAAACCGGGTCGGCACGGTTTCCGGCTGCTCCGCGTTCATGGCCGCCGCCAGGTCCGGGTCGATCGGGAAGAAGTCGAACTGTCCATCCGGGCCGGCGATGAAGCCGTCGAGGGTGGCGGCGATGTAGTAGGTCAGCTTTCGCATGCGAGTCCTTACTTGTTGCTGATGTGGCTCCGGGTGGCGCCGGCGGGCCGGCGGCCGACGGGTCAGCCGCGACCGCCGGGCTTCGGCAGCGGCCTCCGCGGTGCGACCGATCGCGGTACGGCGGTGTGCCGCCGGCGATCGTGACCGGATCGGTTGGTCAGCCTCCCCGAGGAGGCGGGCATGGGCTGGAGTCGAGTTCGGGCACCCGGCTGGGCCGGGGCGGGCGTGGCACGCGGCGCGAACGACGGCAGGTCAGTGGGGTCGGGGGCTCGCATCTGGTGATGCTCCTTAACACGTCAGGTGAAGTACTCCATCTGGAGTGGTTTGAATGTAGTACTACACTTGTAGCGGTGTCAACGGGGCAAGACGAGGAGGGCCTGTGCGCCAGAACCCGGAACGACGTACGGCGTTGCTCGACGCCGCCATCGAGGTCCTGGCCCGCAACGGGTCGCGCGGGCTGACCTTCCGCGCTGTCGATGCCCAGGCGGGGGTGCCGACCGGCACCACGTCGAACTACTTCACCAACCGAGACGACCTGCTCGACCAGATCACCCAACGGACCCGGGAGCGGTTGTCCCCCGCCGAGGCCACGGTGAGCAAGACCTTGCAGGCGCCACGGGACCGCCAACTGGTGACCCGCCTGATGCAGGACCTGCTGGAGCGCATGCGCCGTGACCGCAGCAGTTATCTCGCCATGCTGGAACTACGCCTGGAAGCCACCCGCCGACCCGAGTTGCGGGCGGCGCTGACGAAGGTGTTCACCGCGAACCTCCAGGACGGCATCCGCTTCCACCTCGGCGCGGGACTGCCCGGTGACGAGACCACAGTGGTCCTGCTCTACCTCGCCATGAGCGGACTGCTGGTCGACGAGCTGACGGTGCCCGACACGCTGGCCCCCTACTCGCAGGACCGGCTCGTCGCCGACATGGTCGAACGGATCGTCGGGCCCGGCGAGACCGGCCACTAGCGACCGGCACCGGGGAGCGGCCGACCATCCTGGGCGGTGCGGCTAGGGCGCCGGGTCGGTGCGGCGTGGTGCCGCTGGTTCGGCGAGGAGTCGGACCAGCAGCCAGGCCACGGCCGGCAGGGCGATCAGCGGCGTGAGTGCCGTGCGCAGCGACGTGGCGTCCGCGAGTGCGCCGATGAGCGGGCTGGCCAGGCCGCCGAAGCTGATCGTGAGGCCCAGCGTGATTCCGCTGGCGGTGCCGACGTGGTTGGGCAGGTAGTCCTGACCCAGCGTGACCTGCAGCGAGAACGGGATGTAGAGGCCGGCGGAGGTGAGCGCCACGAAAAGGTAGAGGGCCGGCCCGGGTACGAAGACCACCCCGGTGGCGGCGAGCAGCGTCAGGAGACAGGACCCGCGGACGACGGTGACCCGGTCCCGTCGGTCGGCCAGCCGACCGCCGACCACGGTGCCGACCGCGCCGCCCAGGTAGAGCAGGAAGAGCGCGACGGCGCCGGCCGCGGCGCCGCCGCCGGTGCGCTCCCGGGCGTAGAGCGAGATGAAGGTGCTGAAGCCGATGAAGACGACGGATCGGCACATCAGGGCCAGCAACAGGACGGCGAACGACCTGAGGTCGTCCTCGCCCGCCCGGGCCACGGCGCGGGAGCCGGACCCGGCATGCAGTGCGCGTAGCACCGGCACGCACAACGCGGCCCCGACCAGGGCGGGAATGATGAGCACCGGAGTCAGCCTCAGGCCGCCCCCTGCCACGACCACGGTGACCATGAGCGGCGCACAGGCGAAGCCGAGGTTCCCGCCGAGGGAGAACCAGCCCATCGCGGTGTGGCTGCCACGACTGGCCTGGCGGGCGAGGCGGGCCGACTCGGGGTGGTAGGCGGCCACACCGATGCCGGCGATGGCGACGAACACCAGCGTCAGCGCGTACGAACCACTGACGCCGCCGAGGGCGATGCCGATCCCGGCCAGCACGGTGCTGACCGGCAGCAGCCACGGCATCGCCCACCGGTCGGTCAGCGCGCCGAACAGCGGCTGCGCGAGCGAGGACAGCAACGAGGCGGCCAGCACGACGCCCGAGGCAGCGGCGTACGTGTACGACCGCTCCGCGATGAAGAACGGCACCAACGCGGCCACCGCACCCTGGTAGACGTCCACACACGCGTGCCCCACCGACAGCAGGGCGATCGATCTGCTCTTTCGCACGTCGCCATCCTGGCCAGCCGGCGACCTGTCGCGCTTCCGATAAACTGCCAACCGATGCCTGGAACCCGCCACGTCGCCGTCGCCCCGACCCGGGCCCAGTGGTTGGCCGCCGGAGCTCGCATCACCGCTCACCGGCACGACGACCACCAGATCGTCTACGCCGGTCGGGGCGTGCTCACGATCGACACGGACGCGGGCTCCTGGGTGGCGCCCGCGACCCGGGCGATCTGGATCCCCGCCGGGACCGTCCACGCACACCAGGCCCACGGCAGGTCCGAGCTGCACCTGGTCGGTCTGCCCGCGGAGGAGAACCCGTTGACGCTCGACCGGCCCACCGTGCTCAGCGTGGGTCCACTGCTGCGCGAGCTGATCCTGGCCTACACCCGCCAGCCGGACGACGCCAGCCCGGAGCGTGAACGGCTGCGCGGGGTCCTGCTCGACCAGCTCCGCATCTCGCCGCAGCAGCCCCTCCACCTGCCGAATCCCACCGACGCCCGGCTCGCCGCACTCTGCGCGGTCCTGCGCGCCGACCCGGCGGACGGACGCACGCTGGCCGCGCTGGGCCGCGAGGTCGGCGCGAGCGACCGTACGCTGACCCGGCTGTTCAGGTCCGAGCTCGGCATGAGCTTCCCGCAGTGGCGCACCCAGCTGCGCCTGCACCACGCGCTCCTGCTGCTCGCCGACGACACCCCGGTCACCACCGTGGCGCGGCGCTGCGGGTGGGCGTCCGCGAGCGCCTTCATCGACGTCTTCCGGCGGGCCTTCGGGCACACGCCCGGTACGCATCTGCGGTGAGCCGGGAGTCCGTCCGGCCCGCGCCGCCTGCCGTTGGCGCGCAGACGCCCGCGGGACAGGCCGGGCCCGCGGGCGTCTGCGCACCGGTTCAGCCGCGGCCCACCCCGGCGGTGGCTGGCTCGTCGGCCGCCCCCGTACTGGCTGGCGGACGTAGCAGCACGAGGACCGCCACCCCGGCGACCGCGGCCAGGACGGCGCTGATCAGGAAGATCCGGTCCAGACCCGCGGCGTAGGCGGCGCGCAGCACCGAGGCGGGTACGTGTCCGAGGAGTTCCTCGTACCCGCCGCTGGTGAGCTGCTTGGCCGCCGCCTGCGGTCCGGCGATGGCCCCGGCGCCAGTCAGGACGTCGCCGGCCTGACTGGTCACCACGGTGGCGAAGACGGGCAGCGCCAGGGCGTAGCCGAGTTGCCGGAAGGTGTTCGACGCGCCGTTGGCCATGCCGACGCGGTCCGGCGGCACCACGCTCAGCGCCGCGGAGGCCAGCACCGGCGTGCTCAAGCCCACGCCGATGCCGGCCACGCACAGTCCGGGCACGAGCGCGCCCCAGCCGGAGTCCGGGCCGACCATCGTGCACAGCGCGGTGCCCGCGGCGACGAGCAGCAGGCCCCACCCGATGCTGTGCCGTGGTGGGACGGCGTGCAGCAGCCGCCCGCCAGCGCCGGCCACCACGAACGCGACCACCGCCATCGGGGCAAGCACCAGCCCGGCCGTCATCGCGCCGAGGCCGAGCACCGACTGTGCCCACAGCGAGACGAACACCAGATTGGCGAAGGCCGCCGCGGTCAGCGCCGCCGCGCCGATCATCAGCACGGAGAACGCCGGTCGCCGGAACAACGCCAGGTCCAGCATCGGGTCGGCCCGGCGCCGCTCCAGCAGCAGGAACACCAGGGTCGCCGCCACGCCGGCGGCCAGCGCGCCCACCGTCACCGGGTCGGCCCAGCCCGCTTCGCCGGCGTGGATGAGGCCATAGACGACAAGCGTCGCGGCGACGGTGAAGCTCGCGACGCCGGGCACGTCGAGCCGCCCGGCGGCGGTGCCCCGACGGTCGGGTAGGGCCATTCGGGCGAACAGCACGGCCACCGCGGCGACCGGCAGGTTGACCAGGAAGATCGACCGCCAGCCCACGTGCTCGGTCAGCACCCCGCCGAGGATCGGCCCGGCGGCCGCCGCGGCGCCGTTTGCGGCGCCCCACACGCCGAACGCCACCGAGCGGTCCCGGCCGGCGTAGGCCGCGGCGAGCAGCGCGGCGTTGGTGGCGTACATCGCCGCCGCGCCGAGGCCCTGCACGCCCCGGGCGGCGATGAGTACGTCGATGTTCGGCGCCAGCCCGCAGGCGAGCGACGCGACCGCGAAGACGACCAGACCGGCGACGAAGACGCGCCGCTGTCCGAGCCGGTCGGAGAGCGAGCCGGCCGCCATGAGCAGAGCAGCCAGCACCAGGACGTACAGGTCGACGGTCCACTGCAGCGCGGCGAACGAGGAGTGCAGCTCAGCGGCGAGGTCCGGCGCGGCGATGCTGACGATCGTCAGGTCCACCAGCAGCATGAATGTGCTCAACGAGACCGCGAGCAACGGCAACCATTTGCGCATGACTCGAAAGCGTGCCCGCCGGCGGGTCATGCCGGCGTCCGCCCGCGCGAGGATGGCGGAATCCGACGCGCTGCTACGGTTCGGCGGTGGATCCACTCACGCTCGACGAACTCGACCGCCAACTCGCCCACGCGTTGCAGATCGACGGCCGCGCCCCGTTCAGCCAGATCGCCGCCGTGCTCGGCACGTCCGACCGCACGATCGCCCGGCGCTACCGGCGGCTGCGCTCGGCCGGCGCCCTGCGCGTGGTCGGGCTCCCCCACGCTGCGGCACTCGGCCACGTCGACTGGCTGGTGCGCATGCGGTGCACGCCCGACGCCGCGGTGCCGGTGGCCACCGCGCTGGCCCGCCGGGCCGACACCTCCTGGGTCACTCTCCTGTCCGGCGGTACCGAGATCACCTGCATCACCCGGACCCGGGCGCAGACCGCCGAGGGCGAACTGCTGTTGCAGAAGCTGCCCCGCTCGCCGCGCATCACGACCGTCACCGCGCACTGCATGCTGCGGGCCGTGGCCGGCACCAACGGCTGGCCCGGCCGCACCGCCGCGCTCGAACCGGCCCAGGTCGCCGCCCTACGTCCGGCACCGGACGCGGCCGCGCCGCCCGGCGAGCGGATCACGCTCACCACCGCCGACAACCACCTGCTCACCGCGCTGGCCAGGGACGGCCGCGCCAGCAACCCCTCCCTGGCGGCAGCCACCGGCTGGTCGGAGACGACCGTACGACGCCGCGTCGCGCAACTGCACCGGAGCGACGTGCTCTACTTCGACGTGGAGGTCGAGCCCGCCCTGTTCGGCTACACCGCCGAGGCGATGCTGTGGCTCACCGTCACCCCGGCCGCCCTGACCGCCGTCACCCGGGCGCTCGCGGCCCACCCGCAGATCGGCTACGCCGCGGCCACCACCGGGCCGGCGAACGTCGCGGCGTCCGTGATCTGCCAGGACTTGACCGCGCTGTACGAGTACCTCGCCAACGGCATCGGCGCACTTCCCGGCGTGTCGCGCGCGGAGACCGCGCCCGTCGTGCGGCGGGTCAAGGGCGCCGGCACGCTGCTGGTCCCGTAGTCGCCGGCCGGTCAGCGGCGTACCGCGCGCCAGCCGCACCCGCGAACGCGGTACGGACACGACCGCCGGCCGCGCCAAGCTCCGCCTCGACGGACGCTGGGTTCAGCGGATCGGGACGTTCTCGATCTTCCCGAACGGGCCGGCGTCGAAGGTCACCGCGGTCACCCCGGCGGGTGGGGCCGGGACGTACATGTAGGCCCGCTGCGGCTCGGCGCTGGTGAGACTGTGCGGTCGCCCGTCGAGGTGACGCTTGACGCCGTCGACGGTGACGTACGCGGTGCGGTACGCCGTGCCGGTCGCGGGATCCACCACGGCGAACGATGCGTACGACGGCCCGGGGTGGGTCGGTGACCGGAAATAGCCCCAGTGCGTGTCGAGCTTCGTCCCGGACGTGTTGGCCAGGTCGAAGACCGCCACCAGGTAGTCGCCGTCACGGTGGAACGGGCGCACGGTGAGGTGGAAGCGTACCGGTCCGGCCGAGTCACTGCGGCTGTCCGACGTGCCGTCGCGCTCGGCGACCACCGGTGTCTCCGCGGCCGGCGGGGCGGCGGAAGCCGGGGCGCCCGGCTGCGGTGTGACGGCGGTGGCGGCGGGCGGGTAGCTGATCTCGACGCGACGGTTGCGGGCCCGGCCGGCGGGGTTGTCGGAGCCGTCGGCGTTCCGCTCTTCGGCGAGGGGCTCGGTCTCGCCCTTTCCGGTGACCGTGAACCTGCGGTCGTCCCCCAGTGCGGTACGCAGCGCGGCGACGACCGAGCGGGCTCGCCGCTGCGAGAGCGCGAGGTTGTCGGTGTTCGAGCCGATGCCGTCGGTGTGCCCCACCACGGTGATCGCCTGGTCCGGCGCGGCCCTGGCGGCGATGTCCTCGGCGGCGGACCTGATCAGCGTGTGCGCCTCCGCGGTCAGCGTGGCCTTACCGAAGGGGAACAGGATGTCGGAGCGAAGCGCCACCGACCGCTGCTCGGCCGAGGTGAGGGTCTCCCGGTCCACGCCGGCACTGGGCCCGTACACGGCGGCGGCGAGGCTCCACGCGTCGGCCGCCGGCTCCACCGCCGGCAGCTCGACGACGGAGCCGGCGGGCCTGGGCGCGTTCAGCGCCATGAGCTCCTGGCCGGCGGCGGCGCCGTCACTGGCCGCCGGCTTGGCGGTATGGCTGCCGTTCGTGACCGGTACGCCGGTGAACTCGCCGGTGGTTCCGGGAGACAACACGGTCACCGCCGTGACGGTCGCCGGCAGCGGCGGGAAGTAGACCACCGCTGAGTAGTGCACACCGGGCTGGAGCGTGACGCCCCTGAGCCGGCTGCCGAAGCCCAGCCCGTCCACCCCCCGCTCCCGGTAACCGTGGTACAGCCGCCCGCCCACCGGATCGAGCAGCTTGAACCCGCCGAACGAGTAGTCGGAGCCCGAGTCGCCGAACCGGTCGATGCCCAGTTGCCCGGTCGACTCCAGGTTGGTCACGGTGACCCGCAGCACGGTGCGTGCGGTGTCGCGCAGGACGGCGTCGACGACCACCCGGAACCGCGCGTCGTTGGTCCGGCTCACGTCGAAGATTCCCTCCCGCGCGGCCGGCGTACCGGCCCCGACGGCTGCACCCGGCCGGGCGGGTGTGGAGGCATGGGGCCGCGCCTCGGTGGCCGGATCCGCGGTGCACGCCGTCGGTACGAGCAGCACCGGCATCAGGGCCAGAAGTGCGCGGCGGTAGGTGAAGATCCGCACCGGGGAATCGTAGTAGAACGGTCGGTACGCACCGGCACGCCCACCCGACGCATCGGCCACCTCGTCGCGCGACGGTAACGTCCGTCGCGTGGCTACCGACGTCGTCGAGGAGATCGCGGCGGCTGTCGCGGCGCGTGAGTCGATCAACGGCATCCGGATCATCGGCGTCGACGGTCCCAGCGGAGCGGGCAAGTCGCACCTGGCCGCCCGCCTCGCCGTCCGACTCTCCGCCCCCGTCATCGCCATCGACGACTTCGTCTCCTGGGACTGCTTCGCCGGCTGGTGGCCCCGCTTCGACGCCCAGGTGCTCACGCCGCTCGTCGCAGGCAGGGACGCGGTCTACCAGGCCAGGGACTGGAGCGACTGGTACGGCTCATCCCTCGGCGAGTGGAAGACCCAGCCCTGGTCGCCCACAGTCATCTTCGAAGGCGTCACCTGCACGCGCCGCGACACGGTCGGCCGGATCGCCTACGCCGTCTGGGTTGACGCGCCTGCACCGGTGCGACTGGCGCGCGGCCTCGCCCGCGACCGTTCCTTCGCTGGCGCCGGGGACCTGTGGAGACGCTGGATGATCGAGGAAGAGCGCTTCTTCACCGCCGACGCAACCCGGGGCCGCGCCGACATCGTCATCGACACCGCCGCGCACGGTTGTTGACCAACGCTTCCCACTCGGGGCGTCCGTCCAGCGGACGATCAATGGAAAGAGTCTATTCGCTCCTTTCCATTTTCAGAATATAACGCAGCGGGGGCCTTGCGGCAAGACCCGGGTCGTGCCGCACAATCGTCCGCCGAGGCCAGGATCCCGCAGAAATGGAACTCACAAATGCGTGCGTTGTTGTCGACATGTCGGCCGCGCGGGGTCGTCGAACCGCCGGTGGGGCCGGCGGTTCGGTTGCGGGAACCCGGCGCGGAGGTCCGGATGCGCGCGCCGACGGACGTCGGGTCCGCGCTCGGGGCGGACCCGACCGCCCAACCCGCGTACGGGCGAACGCCGCGGCCGGCACGATCCGCACCGGTGGAGCAGCGGTGACCGCGGCACTGCTGCTCGACCGGTCGGCCCCCGGCAAGGGCCGCGGCGCAGGGCCTCGCCACGCAATGGTTGCAAGCGACTTGAAACGGATTTGATGAATTGAATTTGACCGAGAGCGTTTTTGACCTTCCCGAGCACCTCTCCCCCAAGGCCGATTCGACGTTGATCGCCCGCGACGAGCGGCACTTCGCGGCCCTCGCGGAGAGCCTCGAACAGTTGTCCGCGGACCTGTCAAACCGCCTCGATGCCGCGCGCAGGGCGCCCGGCGGCAAGGGCCGGCAGGCGGTGGACCGGGACGAGGAGGTGCGCCGGCTGACCGCTCGCCTGCGCGCACTGCGTCGCTTCGGCCTGGACCTGTGCATCGGACGCATGGTCAGCGTGGACAACCCCGAGCCCGTGTACGTCGGACGACGGGGCCTCACGGACAGCGCGGGTCGTCGGCTGTTGCTCGACTGGCGCTCCCCCGCGGCGGAGCCGTTCTTCGGAGGGACCCATGCCAACCCGATGGGTCTGGCGAGCCGCCGCAGGTATCGCTGGACCCGCGGCCGGATCAGTGACTACTGGGACGAGGTGTTCACCGCGGACGGGTTCGAAGGGCACGCCGCGCTCGACGACCAGTCCGCCTTCATCGCCAGCCTGGGCGGCAGCCGGTCGAGCCGGATGCGGGACGTGCTCGGCACCATCCAGGCCGACCAGGACGCCATCATCCGGGCGGAGTCCCGCGGCGCTCTCGTCGTCGACGGCGGTCCGGGCACGGGGAAGACCGTCGTCGCCCTGCACCGCACCGCCTACCTCCTCTACGCCGATCCGCGTCTCGGTCCCCGCCGGGGCGGCGTGCTGTTCGTCGGTCCGCACCAGCCCTACCTGGCCTACGTCTCCGACGTCCTCCCCAGCCTCGGCGAGGAGGACGTGCAGACCTGCACCCTGCGCGACCTCGTGCCCGAGGGAGCCGCGGCCACCGTCGAGACCGACCCGGACGTGGCCCGCCTGAAGTCGTCCGCGGACCTGGTCAAGGCGATCGAGGCAGCCGTCAGGTTCTACGAGGAGCCGCCGGCCAAACCGATGACCGTCACGACGGGCGAGTCCGACATCTGGTTGAGCGCCGACGATTGGGCCCAGGCGTTCGAGGCGGCGGGGCCCGGCACCCCGCACAACGAGGCGCGTGACGAGATCTGGGCGGAACTGCTCACGATCCTGATGGAGAAGTACGACGGCGACGAGCCGGAGGATCTGGTCCGCAGGGCGCTGCTGCAGAACAGGGAACTGCGCACGACCTTCAACCGGGCCTGGCCGCTGCTCGAAGCGACCGACCTCGTCGGAGACCTGTGGTCGGTGCCCGCCTACCTGCACAGGTGCGCTCCGTGGCTCAGCCCCGACGAGATCCGGAAGCTACAGCGCGGCGACGCCCGGGCCTGGACGGTGTCCGACCTGCCGTACCTGGACGCGGCACGGCAGCGGCTCGGCGATCCGGAGGCGTCACGGCGCAACCGCCGGCACGACGCCACCGTCGCCGTCGAACGGGAACGCATGGCCACGGTCGTCGACGAACTGATCGAGGCCCACGCCTACGACGACGGCGAAGGGGTGCTGTCGAGCCTGCGCCAACTGGATCTTCAGGATGCCCTGGTCGACGAGGCCGCACTGCCCAGCGCCGAGCCGGACCGGCTCGCCGGCCCGTTCGCGCACATCGTCGTGGACGAGGCTCAGGAACTGACCGACGCGGAGTGGCAGATGTTGCTGCTCCGCTGCCCGTCCCGCAGCTTCACCATCGTCGGGGACCGCGCCCAGGCCCGGCACGGGTTCACGGAGTCGTGGCGGGAACGACTCGAGCGGATCGGGCTCGACCGGATCGCGACGGCCTCCCTGGGCATCAACTACCGGACGCCGGAAGAGGTCATGGCGGAAGCCGAGCCGGTCATCCGGGCCGCGCTTCCCGACGCCAACGTGCCGACCTCCATCCGCAGCGGCGGGGTCCCCGTCCTACACGGATCCGTCTCCGATCTGCGCTCCGTGCTCGACACCTGGCTCGCCGCGCACGCCGACGGGACCGCCTGCGTCATCGGCGATCCCACATTCCGACCGACGTCCCGCGTCCGGTCCCTGACCCCGGAGCTGTCGAAGGGGCTCGAGTTCGACCTGGTCGTCCTCGTCGACCCGGAGGCATTCGGCGAGGGCGTCGAAGGGGCGGTCGACCGCTATGTGGCGATGACGCGAGCGACCCAGCAACTCGTCATCCTCACGAGCCCCTGACGGCGATCACCACCTGATCATGAGGAACGCTATCCTCCGCCGGGTGCGCGAGGCGCCTGGGCGACCGCCGCCGATCGGGGAGATCCGACAACGGTGCCCGCGCCGCAACACTCCCGCGCCATCGCCGTCCACCATCCGACACCTTTAGCAGGGAGACGTTCGTGCGCAAGCTCGTCTACTACGTCGCCACCACCCTGGACGGGTTCATCGCCGGGCCCGACGGCGCGGATCCCACGGGTCCGGGCGGGTTCTGGCCGATCCCCGAGGACTACCTGGGGCACCTCGTCACCGAGTACCCGGAGACCCTGCCGGCCCCGGCCCGGGAGGCGCTCGGCGTCACCGCCGAGGGCACCCGGTTCGACACCGTCCTCGAGGGGCGCCACTCCTACGAAATCGGGCTGGACGCCGGCATCACCGACGCGTATCCGCACCTGCGCCACCTGGTGTTCTCACGCACGCTCGCCGAGAGCCCGGACCCGGCCGTCGAGGTGGTCTCCGGTGACCCGATCGCCACCGTACGCGCGCTCAAGCAGCAGGACGGCAAGGACATCTGGGTGATCGGCGGTGGCGCCCTGGCCGGCGCCCTCTATCCCGAGATCGATCGGCTCATCGTCAAGCTGGCCCCGTTGACCATCGGCGCCGGCATCCCGCTGTTCGGCCGCGACGCCGTCTTCGAGCCGCGCACCTGGAAGCTGGCTGATCACACCGTACTCGGCAGCGGCGCGCTGTTCCTGACCTACGACCGCGCCGGTCAGGAGCCGGCGTAGTCGGAGCGGCTCACCGGCGAAGGCCGCCGGGAGTGATCCGGAACAGTGTGGCGTCGGCACCGTAGAAGGTGCCGTCGCGTTCCGGACGCATGCCCACCTTGTGCAGCAGGTGGCGGGAAGCCGTGTTCTCGTGGCGCACGACCGCGACGATGGACGACAACCCACACTGGTCGAACCCGGTTCTGCCCCTTCGGCCAGGCGAAACCGCCGTCCGCGGCCAGGGTCACCCGGTCATACATCGGCCACGAGGACGAACCCGACGTGCCGGTGAACCAGTACAGCGAGGCGTTGGTCAGCAGCATGTCCCGGTCGATGGTCTGCCGGCCGCCGCCAACTGACGGATCACCCCGGCCGTACGCGGGCGGCTGACCAGCATCGCCCAGTGGCCGGACGAGGTGTCTGGTGATGCGTCCGGTGAACGGGGCTGTGACGCTGCCCGGCGGGCCGGCGGACGCCGGCGCGGTGGGTCGCCAGAGCATGACCTGTGCCCCGCGGCCCGCGGCGCGGGCGGCGATCCGCCCACCCCGGTCGGGTGCCGCCGGCCGCCGGGGCGGCCGACGCCGGGGACCCGGGCTCTGGCAGCGCAACGGCTGGTCCGGCAGTGGCCCGGGCAGGCCCGGACGCCGCATACGCCCGACGGTCGATACCGCCCGCGCGTCCGTCGGGCGTCATGCGGGCGCGAATCGGGCGCCGCACCGATTGGATCGACAACCGACGGCATGCGCCGGTCGGGCACGGCCCCTACGCGGCCGTGGGCAGAACCGCAGGGAAGCAGCAGGCGCGAGCCGCGACAGGTGGTCGCGACACGGGGAGGAGGAAAGCCTTGGCGGAAAGCATGACCGGGTGGCCAGAAATGACACGGGACACGATGCGAGGCTAATTCCGTTCGAGACGTCGGAGGAAATTGTTATGCACACGAAGGTCCGCCACATTCTCAGTGCGCTGCTACCGATGGTCGTCACCATCGGCGGCGTGGCGATCGCCGATCCGGCCTCTGCCGCGCCCCCGGCCCGTTGCACTCAGGAGGGGTTCAGCAACGGCCGCACCGTCACCGCCGACAACGCCTGGAACGGCAACGGTGCCGTAGTGAGAGCCACGCTGTGTTGGCAGCGGATGGCCGGCACCGATCTGTACCACACCAAGACCTGGTACTCGGTCACCGACAACGCCAGGAACGGCGCCGGCGCGACCATATATTTTCACTACAACCGGGGCGACAGGATGTACGACTACGTCCCGCCGGTCGAGCATCGCGCCTGGGAGTTCGGTGAGACCGTCAGCTGGGTGAAGACCATCGACTACGCCAAGAACCTGTACGTCGTGGCGTGCCTCACCAACGCCGACAGAGCGGTGCACCACTGCGGGAACGAAGCGTAGTCGGCCGGCACCAGGTCGGGGTCCGCCGACGGCGAACCCCGACCTGGTGAACCTCATTGGACCCGCGTCGACCCTGTCTGCGCATCATGGGACGGCGCGGGAACGCGTTGAGGACACGGGCACCAGCAGCTGGCCGAGCACCGGTAACCGCCGGCGGCAGGCACAGCGACGCTTCCCATTCGACGGCAGCGAGGGTCCCGCGTGTCAGACCCGCGGGAGTGCCGGAAGGGACAGTCGACGACCGGTGGGTACGGCCGTCGGATCGCCTCGACGGGACCGACCGCACGGCGGCCAACCCAGGTGGCATCATCCATGCCCATGTGCGTGGATGCGTGGCACGGGTCCTGCCGGGTTGACTTCCGGGTCCTGGGGACGGTGCAGGCCCACAACGATGATGGCGCGATCGCGCTGCGCGGCAAGCACAGATCCCTACTCTCGGTGCTGTTGCTGCAGGCAAACCAGGTTGTCTCCATCGACAGGCTCGCCGAGGCGTTGTGGGGGCTGTCACAGCCCGGCAACGCATCCGGACGGGTTCGTACGCTCATCTCGGAGGTGCGGCGCGCGTGGGGCCGTGACGACGATTTGATCGTCACGGAGTCGCCCGGCTACCGGTTGCGGCTGGCGGCCGGCCGGTTGGACCTCGACCGGTTCGCGGCAGATGTGGAGCGGGCCCGGAAGGCACTCGCCGGCGGGCACCCGCGGGCCGCCGTGACCTGCTTCGACGAGGCGCTGGCGTGGTGGCGCGGGGCCCCGTTGGGCGGGGCCAGCGGGCCGTTCGCCGAAGCGCACGCCGCCCGGTTGGCGGAGTTGCGCCTGCGCGCCGTGGAGGAGCGCGCGGAGGCGATGCTGGCCGCCGGTCGCCATGTCGAGGTCGTTACCGAGCTCGGCCGGTTGGTCGCCGAGCATCCGTTGCGTGAACGGCCACACGGCCACTTGATGACCGCGCTGTATCGCGACGGGCGGCGCGGTGAAGCCCTGGAGGTGTTCCGCGGGCTCCGGGTCCGGTTGAGCGAGGAACTCGGTCTGGAACCGACTGCCCAGCTACAGCAACTCCATCGGCAGATCCTGACGGGTGACCGCGCGTTGGAGGGCGGCGCCCGGCCGGTCGGCAACCAGGCGCGGACCTCCACCGCTCGGCGCTCGGCGGGCGCTTCGGGATTCGTCGGCCGCGGTCGTGAGCTGGAGCGGCTCGACGCCCTGGGCGCCGGCCATGAGCGGCTGGTGCTCATCGTGGGCCCCGCCGGGGTGGGCAAGACGAGCCTGGCCGCGGATTGGGCGAGACGTGCGGCGTCGCGGTTCCCGGACGGGCAACTGTTCGTCGACATGCGCGGCTTCCACACCGGGCAGCGAATGACGGCAGAGCACGCGTTTCCGCTGTTGCTTGTCGCTCTGGGGGTGACCGCGGAGCAGGTTCCGGTCAGCGTCGACGGCCAGGCCGCGCTGTATCGATCGCTGTTGGCCGGTCGGCGGGTGCTGATAACACTCGACAACGTGGCGGCTGCGGAGCAGGTTCGGCCGCTGCTACCGGCCGAACCCGGCTGTCTGTTGCTGGTGACCAGCCGCGACCGGCTCAGCGGACTGGTGGCCGTGGACGGTGCGCACCGGCTCAACCTCGACGTGCTGTCCGCCGCTGACGCCGTCGAGGTGTTGGCTCACGCCGCCGGCACGGCCCGGATCGACGCCGACCGTGCCGCGCTGGTGAAGCTCGCGGACCTGTGTGGCGGCCTGCCGTTGGCCTTGCGCATTGCCGGGGCCCGGCTCGCCGACCGGCCCGACCTCGGCGTGCGCCGCCATGCCGACGAGTTGGCCACGCGCGGCGCGATGGCCCGCCTGGAAATCGACGGCGACGGCGCCGCCAGCGTGCGGAACACCTTCGCCATGTCGTACGCGGCGCTACCGCCCGGCCCGCAGCGGGTGTTCCGACGGATCGGCTCGGTGCCGGCGCCGGCCGGCCTGACGGCCGCCGCGCTGGCGGCGCTCGACGGTCGGCCGTTGGCCGAGGTCGAGCCGATGATCGACATGCTGGCCCGGTTGCACCTGGTGAAGATCACCGAGCAGGGCCGACTGATGTGCCACGACCTGCTGTCGCAGTACGCCGCTGAACTCACCGACCGACACGATCCGGCCGGCGAGCGGACCGCGGCGACCGACCGGCTGCTGCACTTCTACCTGTACGCCGCGGACCAGGCGGCCAGCGTCGTCATCGGGCGATCGCGGCTGCGGTTGCCCCGCGACCCCCTGCCGCCCGGCGTCTCGCCCATCGGGTTCGCCGAACAGGCCGAGGCCCGAGACTGGATCACCGTGGAGTGGCCCAATCTCGTCGCCGCCCTTGATGACGCAGCCATGTCCGGTCGCCACCGGATCGTCTGGCAGCTCGCCGACGCGCTGCGCGACTTCCTGCAGATGCAGGCGCCACCGGCCCAGGGGCTGCAGATCATGCAGATGGGACTGGCCGCCGCCCAGCACAACGGCGATCTGCTCGGCGAGGCCGCCACGCGGCAGAGCCTGAGCTACCTCCACTGGCGCACCGCCGACTACCAGGCGGTGCTCGACGAATGCGGGATCGCGGCGGAACTCGCACATCGTGTGGGCTGGCGGCACGGCCAGTCGGCGGCCCTGTGCAACAGCGGAATCGCGCTGGCTCAACTGGGCCGGACCCGACCGGCGATCCGGCGTCTGGCGCAGGCGCTGGCCATCGATCGTGAGATCGGTGACCGGATCGGCCAGGCCGGAAAACTCATCAACCTCGCTGCCGCGCACGAGCAGCTCGGCGAGCTGACCACGGCCGCCGAATTCTGCGAACTCGCGCTGCCCCTGGCTCGTGAGACCGGCCAGCACCAACGATGGTCCGTCGCCCTGGAGAACCTCGGGAGGGTCCGCTGCGAGCAGGGACACCTCACCGCCGCACTCGACGCGCTCGCCCAGGCGCTGAACATCACCAGGGCCATCGGTGCTCCGCACGAGGAAGCCGCCGTGCTGACCACGACGGGACTCGTCCACTGCGACGCGGGGAGGTACGACGCGGCCGCCACCGCGTTGACCACCAGCATCGCCATCGCCCGCCGCGCCGCGGACACCCGGCTGGAAAGCTTCGCCCACACCGGCCTGGCCCGCGTTCGGACACGCCAAGGTCTGCTGGACGACGCGGCGGAATCCCTCGCCACCGCACTGTCCCTCATCGACCAGATCGCCCACCACCGGGGCAACGTGGAGGCGCTGCTGACGCTCGCCGAACAGCACATGGCCAGGCGCGAGCACCGCGCCGCCCACGAACACGCCAGCCGAGCTCTCACCCTGGCCGGCGAGTCCGGGTACGCGCTCCTGGCCGCCCAGGCACACCGCCGCATCGGCGCGGCGTGCCTCGCCCTGACAGACACGGCGGGATGCCTGGAGCACTGCCGCCGGGCGCTGGCAGCGCAGCATCGGTCCGGTCAGCGGCTCGAGCAGGCCCGGACGCTGCTCACCCTCGGTCACGCCTACGACCGGTTGGGGAAGACCGAGTTGGCCGAGTCGCACCGGCGCCAGGCCCGGACGATCTTCGAGCAGATCGGCATACCGGCGGAGCTGCCCTCCTGACCGACCGTCCGTGCCTCCGCCGGGCGCCGAGCGGGCGGAAATCGGGCGCTCGCCCGGTTGGATCGAGAACCGACGCAAGCCCCGGTCTGAACGGTCAGCAATCGATCGTGGCCGGCACGTGACGAAGGAAGGATCCCGGATGCGGATCGCACGACGACTCAGCCTGCTCGCCGCCGTGATGGCGGCCGTTCTCGTGGGGGCCGGCGCGCCGGCGCATGCCGCTGAGCCACCCGCGAACATCCACTGGCTCTACACGACGACGGGCAGCGGCGCGATGTTCTTCGACGCCGATCTGGAGGGATATCCGTCGTACGAGAAGATCACCGTGTGTGACAACAGGACCGACGACCGTGGGATCTACGCACTTCTCGAGGGAGTGGACCCGCACGGCGACGGTCCCACGGACTACGTCTACTACGAGTTCCGGGATCCGTCCAACGACGGCCAGTGCCGTTCGTGGGCCACGAACTACTTCGCCGACGGCTACAAGGTGCGCGCCGAGGTCTGCGAGTACCACGGCGAGATCCTGGAGTACTGCCGATGGGGCAGCGGTGTGGCGTAGGGCGACGAGACGAGACGGGTGAGGGTCCGAAGGCCGGGGTGGCGCCCGGCCCGACCGTGATCCGTACGGGCACGGTGCCGGCGACCCTCTGGCGCACCGCCGCACCCGGGGGGCATGCTGTGCCGATGGGCGTACGGGTCGAGCGCGACGGGCCGGTGACCACGGTGATCCTGGACCGGTCGGCGGCGCGCAACGCGGTCGACGGGCCGACGGCCCGGGCGCTGGCCGACGCGTTCCGCGCCTTCGACGCCGACCCCGGCGCGGCCGTGGCCGTGCTCTGGGGTGCCGGCGGCACGTTCTGCGCCGGGGCCGACCTGAAGGCGATCGGCACCCCGAGCGGCAACCGGGTGGAGCCGGAGGGGGACGGCCCGATGGGCCCGACCCGGATGGCGCTCGGCAAGCCGGTGATCGCCGCGATCTCCGGCCATGCCGTCGCCGGTGGGCTGGAGCTGGCGCTCTGGTGCGACCTGCGGGTGGCCGAGGCCGACGCGGTGCTCGGGGTGTTCTGCCGGCGCTGGGGGGTGCCGCTGATCGACGGGGGGACGGTCCGGCTGCCCCGGTTGATCGGCGAGAGCCGGGCGATGGACCTGATCCTGACCGGCCGGCCGGTGCCGGCCGAGGAGGCGTACGCGATGGGGCTGGTGAACCGGCTGGTCCCGCCGGGTGCGGCGCGCGCGGCGGCCGAGCGGCTGGCCGCCGAGATCGCCCGGCACCCGCAGACGTGCCTGCGCAACGACCGGGCCGCCGTGTTGGCCGGCGCCGGCCAGCCGGAGCCGGCGGCGCTGGCGACCGAGCTGGCGTACGGGATGGACTCGCTGGCCGCCGACGCGGCGGCCGGGGCGGCGCGGTTCGCGGCCGGCGCGGGCCGCCACGGCGCCCCGGCCCACTGACCCCGCACCGCCACGACCGGGTTCCGGCCCGCCCGACGCGGCGCGGTCGTCGCGCTGAGCCGCGCCGGACCTTGGCGGCGGGTTACGCCTGTGCGGTGGATTCGCCCACCGGCCGGGGTGGCTCCTAGCAGCACCGGGTGCGTGTGAAGTCACTTGCCGCCGTGCTCGCCCTGACCATCGCCGGGGCGGGCCTGCCCGCCTGTGTGGGCGCCTCCGACGGCGGCGCACCGCCGACCCCGGTTGCCGCGTCGGCGCCGGCCGGCGACGTCGGAGCGACCGGCCCGAGGGTGGTGCCGGGAGCCCGTTGCGGCCTCGGCGGGCCCGGCGCGAGTGCCAGCCCGAAGCCCTCGACGAAGGCCGGGACGCTGAGAGCCGGCAACCCGAACGGCGGTGCGGACGTGCCGGCCGAGGCGCGGGCCGTCGACACGTCGAGGCCGACCCGGACGATCGGCAGCGGCACCGCTGCCAGCTGCACCTCGGCCGCGGTGGTCGAGGCGGTCGCGGCCGGCGGCGTCATCACCTTCGACTGCGGGTCGGAACCGGTGACGATCAAGATGACGGCAACCGCCAAGGTCCGCAACGCCAACGGGCCGAGGGTGGTGCTGGACGGCGGCGGCAAGGTCACCCTCAGCGGCCAGGGGCAACGGCGGATCCTCTACATGAACACCTGCGACAGCGCACAGGGCTGGACCACCTCGCACTGCCAGAACCAGGACCACCCGCAGCTCACCGTGCAGAACCTGACCTTCGCCGACGGCAACTCCACCGGCGAGCGGGCCGAGGGCGGCGGCGGGGCGATCTACTGCGACGGCAACGAGTTCGCCGTCCGCATCGCCGGCACGATCATCGAGGGCAACCGGGCGAACGAGGGTGGCGGAGCCGTCTTCTTCGTCAGCAACGACCGCACCGGCACCATGCGGGTCGAGAACTCCACCCTGCGCCGCAACCCGAGCGGCGGCTTCGAGACGCGCGGCTACCCCGGCATCTTCTTCCTCGGCGCCCGCAACCCCACGGTTACCAACTCCAAGCTGAGCTGAACCGCGCCGCCCGACGGGTCGGGGGCGGGATGGCTCCCGCCCCCGCCTCTTCGGCCAGGGACAGCTCAGCCGCAGTTGCCCCAGCTGTCCCGGCCAGCGCGCTGCCAGCTGGTGAAGTACATGACCTCGCCGCTGTACATCACACACTTGTCCACGGCGGAGCGCTGGATCGCGGCGTAGTACTTGAAGTTTCCAGAGTCGTAGACCCAGGACCCGCCCTCCACCCGAATTCCCGCGGAGACCCCGGTGGTCGAGCCAACGGCCACCCGCTTGAGGGTGGCGACACAGTTGTACCCGGTGGCGCCGTTGTACATCAGGTAGACGTCGCCCACCTTGGTGCCGTCCGACGCGTAGATCGACCGGTGGCCGTCGCTGGCGTACGCCCACGAGCCTCCGAAGTCGTTGTTGCACGCCTGCGCTGCGGTGTACGGATTCGTGGCGGCCTGAGCGGGCGAGGCGAGCGTCACCGCCGCAACGGTCGCGGAGAGAATCGAGATGGCCAGTCGTCGCGCTGATCCGCGCACACGTACCTCCAAGTGCTGTGGCGCGAGGATCGCGCACATGAGCCGCCATGATCCCACAGTGGATGATCATCGAATCCGGGGCCGCGCCCGGACCGTCGCACCGCCGTCCGCTGCCGCGCCAGCTCGGCGCCGGACGCGCCTCCCCCGCCGCAGCGCCGGCTGTGCTGGCCGTTGGCGGGGCGCCTTGGGAACCCCCACCTGCGCGGGCATGGCAGCTGAGTGGGCGTGGATGTCCGAGACGGGGCGTCCGGTGCGTGCGCCGGATTCCCGACGAATCCGGTTGGCGACAGGCGTAGCCTCTTCACCCGCGCCACCGGCCTTGACAGTCTGCTCCCGACAGGTAACCCATCGGACTGGGCGGGTCGAGAGCCATGGCGAAGCGTTGGTTGATCACGGGGTGTTCGAGCGGACTCGGTCGTGCCCTCGCGGCCCGGCTCGCCGCCGAGGGAGAGCAGGTGGTGGCGACGGCCCGACGGCCGGAAACCCTCGACGGGTTGGTGGCCCGGCATCCGGGCAACGTGCTGGCCGCCGCCCTGGACGTACGGGATCCGGCGCAGTGCGCGGAGGCGGTCGGGCGGGCGGTGGACGCCTTCGGCGGCGTCGACGTCCTTGTCAACAACGCCGCCTACGGCCAGTTCGGCACCTTCGAGGAGGTCACGGACGCGGAACTCGCCGCGCAGTTCGACACCAACGTGTTCGGGCCGTGGCGGCTCACCCGGGCCCTGCTGCCGGTGTGGCGCGCGCAGCGCCGCGGGCACGCGGTCTTCGTCAGCTCGGTCGCCGGCATGGTGCCCTTCCCCGGGCTGGCCGCGTACACCGCGAGCAAGTTCGCGGTGGAGGGAGCGGCCGAGTCGCTGGCCGCCGAGGCCGGGCACCTCGGGGTAAAGGTCACCATCCTGCAGCCGGGCGGCTTCGCCACCGGGTACAGCGCCAACCTGGTCATGCCGGAGCACCGGATCGCGGACTACACGCCGGTCAGCGACGGCCTGCTCGGCGCGCTGCGCAGCATGAACACCAAGGCTGAGGTGAACTCCCCCGAGCTCTTCGCGGACGTGGTCTGGCGGCTCGGCCAGATGGAGTCACCGCCACTGCGGCTGCCGGTGGGACCGGATTCGGAGACGTTCCTGGAGGCCGCCTACGACGCCCGGCGCAGCGAGTACGACCAGGTCGTCAAGGCGGGTCATCACACCCTCGCGTGACCCCGCCCGGGCTCGGTGCCGGCCCAGCGCCCGCCGCTCGGGCAGCCCGGCACCCTCCGGAAACGCGCTGCGCTTCACCCAACCCCGCAGCGACGGTCCGGCAATCGCGTCGCGGCAGGCACCCGCCACCGGCCACCTACACCACGACATGGGATGTGGCCCCGGTGATGTCGATCCAGTCGACCCCGCGGGGCGGGGTGCCTTCCACCCACCGGGCAGTGCCTCGTCTGCGAAGCGGCGAGGAACCGTCACCGGCGACGGCGACGGGCATGCTCCGAGTGGTCAGCGCCCGGTGGTTGGATTCCCGGCCAGGAGGCGGAGCGCGTCTTCGGAGGAATGATCGCGCGGGGTGTAGACCTCAAGGCGGTGATCAGGGCTGTCGGGCTGGAGCCAGACCTGGTAGTCGACATCGACGCGCCCGATCGTGGGGTGTTGCAGGTCCATCGGCCCGGTCGTGCAGTCGGCGACATCACCGGTGGCCCACAGTCCCGCGAACACCGGGCTGTGCATGGCGAGTTCGCCGATGAGTTCGGCCAGTCGCGCGTCGGTGGGATAACGCCCCGTGGTCAAGCGCAGGTAGCCAATGTGGATACGGGCTAGCTCATCCCAGTTGCGGTACAGATCGCGGTGCAGCGGATCGAGGAAGAACATCCTCGGAATCGACGGCCGCGTCTCCGGCGTCGTCGGGGCATCGTAGTCCAGGTGTTCGGCGAGCAGGAGATGCCCGCTGCGGTTCCACCCGAGCACGTCACCGCGACGCCCCAGGACGATTGCGGGCACGCTCTCGCCGAGCGAGCGCAGCAGAGTGAGCACTCGCGGGTGCGGTGTCTCCGGCTCGGGTCGTGCCAGTCGGGATACGCCGGGCCGGTGGGCGAGATTGTGCAGATGCGTCGTCTCGGCCTCGTCGAGGCCGAGCACCCGTGCGAGGGAATCAAGGACCTGAGTCGAGGCGGTACCGGACTGGTCCTGTTCCAGCCGGGTGTAGTAGCCGACACTGACCCCGGCGAGTTGAGCGAGTTCCTCGCGGCGCAGGCCGGGAACGCGGCGGACCGTCCCATAGCTACGCAGGCCTGCCTCGCGCGGGGTGATCCGGTCGCGGCGGGTCTTGAGGAACACGCCCAGGGTCTCGGTCTGCACGCCCTCAATCGTAGGCAGGGCACTCGGCTCGTGCCTGCACCTGGCAGGTGTACCCATGCCAGAGGACTGGCTGGCTCCGGCAACCGCTTCCAAGATCCAGGGCATGAGTCAAAGCAACGATTCCACCCTGACCGCCCCGACCGCCTCGTCAAGGAGCGCAACCGAGACGCTGCGGGCCAGCCGGCGCGCATGGTTCGGCCTGCTTGTCGTCCTCGGCCCGGTGCTGCTGGTCTCGATGGACGGCTCCGTGCTGTTTCTGACGATGCCGACGATCACCCACGCACTGGCGCCGAGCGCGGAGCAGGCCCTGTGGATCCTGGACATCTATGGCTTCGCGGTCGGCTCCTTACTGATCGCCTTCGGCAACCTCGGCGACCGCTACGGCCGGCTCAAGCTCCTCATGATCGGCACCGTCGTGTTCGGCATCGGTTCGGCCGGCGCCGCGTTCTCACCGTCGCCCGAACTGCTTATCGCGTTCCGGGCGCTGATGGGTCTTGGAGGGGCAACGCTGCTGCCCTCGGGGCTGGCGGTGCTCAGCGAGCTGTTCGAGAACCCGCGGCAGCGCGCACAGGCGATCGGGATCTTCGCTGCGACGTTCGCCACCGGCTTCGCGGTCGGCCCCATCCTTGGAGGGCTGCTGCTGAGCCGCTTCGACTGGGGGTCGGTGTTCCTCATCAACCTGCCCGTCGTCGCGATCTTCCTCCTCGCCGCCCCCTTCGTTCTCCGGGAGGTCAGAGCCACCCGTACCGGCAAGGTCGACCTGCTCAGCATCATCCTGTCCGCCGGCGGACTGCTGCTGTCCGTCTACGCGGTCAAGGAACTGGCCGCCCACGGCCCCTCAGTCGTCGTGTTCGTGACCGGGGTCGTCGGCGTCGGAGTCCTGGCCTGGTTTGTTGCCCGTCAGCGAGGACTTGAACACCCGCTCGTGGACGTGACCCTGTTTCGCGAGAGGGTCTTCACCGTTGCCATCGTCACCGGCGTCCTGTCGCTGTTCGCGTGGTCCGCCGCCGCGTATCTGACCGGCATCTACCTGCAATCCGTGCTCGGTCTGCCGGTTCTGACGGCCGCGCTCCTCGCGCTGCCCGGCGCGGCTGTGCTGACGGCAGCGTGCATCCTGACGCCAGCGTTCGCGGATCGGATCGGCAGACGCGCGGCCCTCGTCATCTGTCACTTCACGATGGCCGCGGGCCTCGCCCTGCTGCTCCTCACCACCGTCACCGGCGGGATCGGCTGGTTCATCGCCTCCACCGCGATCGCGGGCATCGGCTACGGCATCAGTTTCGCCCTCGTCGCCGACACCGCCGTGGGTGCTGTCCCCATGACCCGGGCCGGTTCGGCAGGGGCCATCGCGGAAACCTCCAACGAGATCGGCAACGCCCTCGGCATTGCCCTGCTGGGTTCCACCGCCGCGCTGATCTTTCGACTCGCCGGCCCCGACATCGCACCGACCCTGGACGAAACCCTCGACACCGGAGCAACAGGAGCCGTCATCACGCAGGCCAAGGGAGCCTTCCTCGTCGGCTTGCACGTCGCGATGGGTATCGCCGCCGTGCTCTGCGCCGGCCTCGGCGTGCTCGCACTCCGCTGGATACCCAAGAGGTGACGAGCTCGCAGGGATCTAGGCCAGCTGCCCCATGGCGTTGTGCTTGCCCGGCCCCATGCCCATGCCGTGGCGTGGGGCCGGCGGGATGCCGGCGGCGAGAATCGCCGCCACGGCCGTACGACTGTTGACCCCCAGCTTGGCGAAGATCCGGTGCAGGTGTGCCTCGATCGTCCGGGGACTGAGGAACAGGCGGCGAGCTATCTGGTCGTTGGTCAGCCCGGTGGTCACCATCTGCGCGACCTCGAGTTCGCGGTCGGTCAACGCGCGCTGGTCCGGGCGCCCGACACCACCGTCGGTCGCGGCGCGGGCGCGTTGCCGCGGGCGGCGCGAGTTCATTCGCCGCTCCTCGCGGACGGCCTCGGCCAGGAACAGCTCGGCGCCGCACTGTTCGAACAGGGACCGCGCCCTGGCGAAGGCCGCACGGGCCGGCCCGAGCCGGCCCGCCGAGCCGAAGGCGACCGCGGCGGACAGGTGCGCCCGCCCGGCGTACAGGCGGGTTCCCGCCGGCTCGAAGAGGGCTGCCGCCCGGAGCGCGGCGTCCGCCGCGGTCGCCGGGTCCTCCCCGGCGACCGCGCTGGCGTGGGCGAGGTGGGCGAACGCCCTCGGCAGCGCCAGCGAGGACGGCGCCGCGCGCTCCGCGCACTCCGCCCAGCCGCGGGCGGTGGCAGCGGCACCCCGCTCGGCGTCGGCGACGGCGAGCAGGTAGTACCAGAAGCTACGGGCGACGGTCAGCTCGCCCACGTCGTGCGCCGCCCCTGCCCCGAGCAGGTCGGCGCAGTCCGCCGGTTCACCCGCGTGCAGTCGGGCACAGGCGAGGGTGATCCGTGCGAACCTGCTGTACCAGCCCGTCTCCGACTGGGCGCACCGGAATGCCTCTGTCGCGCCGGTGACCGCTTCCGGTAGCCGGCCCCGCCAGGTGGCGATCCAGGCCGTTTGGGTCAGGGCGAGCGTCCGGAGGGTCTCACTGTCGGTGACCTCAGCCGCCGAGAGGGCCTCCCGCGCGCATTCGGCTGCCGCGTCGAGGCGCCCCAGCAGCGCGTACACGGTGGCCTGCCCGTACAGCAGGTGGGTGGCGAGGTGGTTCTGGCCGCCGACCCGGGCCAGTTGCAGGCCCCGGGCAAGATGACGTTGGGCCGCCTCGAACCGTTCGAGGCCGATCTCTGCCCAACTGACGAACCACAGGGCCTCCAGGTTGGACCGCAGGTCGCCGTCGGGAAGGGCGTCGACGTGCGCTGCGGCGTCATCGGCGAGGGTGGACGTCTGGACGGTGAACGCCTCGGCGGCCACCCGGGTGGCGACGCTGACCGCCAGTGCCGCCGCCAGCAGGGCCGGATCGCCCACCTCGGCGGCGAGGTCCCGGGTCTCGTCGGCCCAGGTCGGGCCGTCCGCCGGCACCCGATCGCAGAGCCAGGTCGCGGCGAGTTCCAGGCGGAGCCGCACCGCCGCAGCGGTACGCCCGTCGGGCAGGGCCTCGATCTGCCGAACCAGTCGAGCCCGGGCCTCGACGTGCCGGCCGAGCAGTCGGTCGACCAGGGCGGAGAGCGTGGCGACCTCGATCCGCTGCTCGACACTTTCGGCCGGTAGGCACCGGCGCACGTCGTGCAGCAGCTCGCGGCTCAGCCGGAGCCGGCCGGCGACCGCCAGGGACCGGGCCCGCAGGATCTTCAGCTGCCGCTCGAGGGCGGAGCTGTCCTGGTCGTCGGGCAGCAGGCGCAGCGCCACCGTCAGCCAGTGGGCGCTGGTGCCCGGCGCGGTCTCGGCGGTGGCGGACGCCGCTGCGACGAGGGTGTCGACCGCCGCCCGCTCGCCCGGCACGGCGTAGCGCTCGACGTGGGCGGCCCGTGCCGAGGGCGCGGCGCCACGTTCCCGCAGCACGGCCTCGGCCGCGCGGTGCGCGTCGAGCCGCCAGACCGGGCTCGCCGCGCCGTACGCCACGACCCGCAGGAGTGGGTGGCGGTACCGGAAGCCACCCGCCACCGGTCGGATGAGATCGCGGTCGACCAGCGCGTCGAGGACGGCGTACACCTCGCCGGGCGTGAGCCGGCAGACGGTGGCGACCAGGCCCGGGTCGAAGCGCTCCCCGGCGAGGGCCGCGGCGGACGCGACCACGATCTGCCGCGCGGACAGGCCGTCGAAGTCGGCCGACAGCGCGGCGTGCGCCGGGCGCGGCAGCTCCAGGTGGAGCAGCGCGTCACGACAGGTCGGTGCGGGTGGTGGGAGGGCGGGCGGCTCGGTGCCACGGTGGGCCAGGGCCAGTGCGGTGAGGTACAGCGGGTTGCCGTCGCCGGCGGCGAGCACCGCCTCCCGGCACCGCGACGGCACCCCCCACGAGTCCACCAGCTGCTCCGCGTCGCCCGAGCGCAGCGGGGCCAGGTCCACGATCGTGGCGTCGTCGCGCCGCTCGGCTTCGGCGACGGCGCGCAACAGCCGCGCGGGTGCCTGTCTGGGGCGCAGCGCCGCGCCGACGAGAAGCCGCCCTCTGCGCGGGCGGCGCAGCAGTTGCTCGAAGAGGTCGACGGAGTTCTCGTCGGCTCGGTGCAGGTCGTCGAGGAGGACCAGCCCCGCCGTCTCGGCGCTCACGGCCTCCAGCAGGGCACACACCGCCTCGTGCACCCGCCGGGGCTCGACGGCCAGGTCCTCGACCGCGGGATCCGGTCCGGGTAGCAGTAGGGCGGCGGTCCGGGACAGCCGGCGCAGGACCCGGACGTCCGCCGGCCGCAGGCCGGCGGCTCCCGCCGCGCCGACCGCGCGAAGGCAGTCCTCGACCAGGTCGCGTACCGCCCCGAACGGTCGGCCGTCACCGATTCCGCGCCCCCGGAGAACGCGGAGGCCCACACCAGCGGCGAATTCACCGAATTCCCGCAGCATTTCGGTCTTACCGATACCGGGGTCACCGTACAGAACGAATGTGGCGCACCTGGCCACGTCGCTTCGAATGCATGCCTCCCGCAGCATGCGTGTTTCGCCCGATCGCCCCACAAGTCTGGCCATTGTGGCGGACTTCGCCGAGTTCCGCGCCTCTGACAGCTCCGGTGAAAGACGGGGAGGTCCGTTGCCCATGCGGAAATGCTAAGGCGAGCACGGGGCGTGGGAAGCGACGTTTATCCGACGACAACCGCCCATCTAGATCAACGCGTCTCAGGTTTCTCGCGCACCGTCCAGGTCGGCCCACCACCGGCCGGTCAGGGCTGGGCGGGCAGGAATTCGGGGCGGCGTTCGATGCGCGCCCGGTCCGCCTGCGAGGCGAAGTGACGGTCGATCCGACGGGTGGCCTCGGCCCACTGGCGCATGGTGCGCACCGGGGTCAGCGTGTCCACCACGAACGGATCGTGCCAGCGCTCGACCGCCCGCCGCCACAGCTCCGCCGGTGGATCCGTCAGCAGGTTGCCGACGGTCCCCTCGTACGCCGGCATGGCGCGCGCCGCACCGTCGGGCTCGACCTGCAGGGCCGGGAAGAACTGGCCCCGGCGGATGCGGTCCGGGTGCATCTGCAGCGCCAGGTTGTCCGTGGCGGTCACCTGGACCGACGGCGGCGCCAGGGAACGCAGTCGCTCGGCGAACGCGGCGCTGCCGAGCAGCCCGACCTGCTCGTCGGTCAGCAGTTCGTGCTCGGCGACCCCGGGCCGGCTGGCCAGGCCCTCGGGCACCACCGCGCCGAGCGAGACGAAGCTCAGCTCGGTGAAGCGCGGCGCGATCCGGGTGCAGAAGTCCTCCGCCTGGTGGAAGTTGCTGCGCACCAGGACGGAGTCGATTCCGAAGCTCGGCGGATCTCCGCCGTCCCGGCGGAGCCTGCCGATCTTCTCCTCGAGCAGCTCAAGCGTGGCCATCGCCCGGTCGAACGAACCCCGCCGGCCCCGGATCCGGTCGTGCACCTCGGCCGTCGCGCCGTCGAGGCTGACGCTCACCCGGAAGAAGTTGCGGACGATGTCGTCGACCATCGCCGGGCGGACGGACCAGCCGCCGGTGAAGAGCGCGACCTTGATGCCCGCGTCGACCATCCGTTCGGCGACTTCGAACACCCCGTCCACCAGGAGCGGCTCCCCGCCGGCCAGGGAGATTCCGTACGGGCGCATCGCGATGATCCGGTCCGCGACGCGCAACATGTCCTGCCGGCTGAGCTGCCGGCTCGGCCGCCGTCCCGACTCCGAGTAGCAGTGGAAGCACCGCAGCGGGCACGCGTAGGTGATGTCCCAGATGATTTCGAGAGGACGATCGGGTATCTCCATGCGGCGCTCCTGGCAGGCGGTGGGCGGGTCGGACGAGGTCGCGGCCACGGGTGGTCCGGACGGGAACGGTCGACGGTCAGGCCGCGGAATGCGGGTCGAGCAGGACCAGCAGCTGCCGGTGGCCCGTCGTCGACACGCTGGGGTGGACGTCCTCGACGAGCGTCAGGCCGGGAAACCGCCGGACGAGGGTCCCGATGGTCAGCCGGGCCTCGGCCCGGGCCAGAGCCGCTCCGAGACAGTGCTTGCGGCCGAGGCCGAAGGCGAGGTGGGGATTGTCCGGCCGTCGCGGGTCGAACACCTCCGGGTCGGGGAAGCGGGCGGGGTCGCGGTTGACCGCCCGCATCGCGCAGTGCACGCCGGTACCCGCGGGCACCGGGACGCCGGCGACCTCGGTGTCCGTCCTCGCGTACCGGGAGGACAGGGCGGCCGGCGTGACGAACCGGAGCAACTCCTCGACCGTGGCGTCCAGCCGGCCCGGGTCCTCGACCAGCCGCTGCCACCGGTCCCGCGGCCGCAACAGGGTGGCGATGCCGCTGGCCAGCAGGGTCGTCACGGGACGGTTCCCGGCCACGAGCAGCAGGCGGACGGCGGACAGCACATCCGCCTCCGACGTCGACGCCCCCTCCGACCGGGCCATCGCGCTGATGAGGTCGTCGCCGGGGGTGCGGCGCCGCTCGGCGATCAGCGCCCTGAGGTACTCGGCCAGCGCGAGCCCCGCGCTCCTGGTGACCGGCGTCGCCGCGCCCAGCTCGGCTATCCACCCGTAGACGTAGTCGCGGATGTAGCGGCGGCCGTCGCGCGGGACGCCGAGCAGCTCACAGAGCACGGCCACCGGGAGCGGGCGGGCCAGGGAGCTGAGGGCGTCGACCGGCACACCGGTCGGCACGGCGTCCAGCAGCGCGTCGACCTCGCCCTGGATCCGGGCGGCCAGCGCCGTGACCCGTCGGTGGGTGAGCTGACGAGTGATCATCCGCCGCAGCCGTCGGTGCTGCTCCTCGGGGAGGAAGAAGAGATCCTCCTCGTCGAGGAGGTCCTCGTCCGTCCGCCGGCCGGCGCGCGCCGCCAGCGCCTGCGGGGGCTCGCCCATCAACCGTGGGTCCGCCAGCGCCTTCGCCGCGGCGTCGTACCCGGCGAGCAGCAGACCGGTCTCCCGGCCGCCCATGTTGACCCGGTGAACCGGTCCGGCCTCGCGGATGCGACGGACCGTGTCGGCGGCGGCCAGCATCCGCGCGGTGATGACGGGCAGCCCCATCGGGCACCGCTCGGCGCCCACGGTCGCCGCCAGGTCGGGACTGCCGGCTCCGGCGTCGACCGGGTTCGCATCGATCGCGGTCATCGAGATAAGCCTTCCTGCGGTGGGGACGGGGGACTCGGGGGTCTGCCGGCTCTCAGCCGGTCGCGGCGAGGAACTGGGTGGCGGCCAGCTCCGCGTAGAGGGGGTCCGCCTCCACCAGCTCGGCGTGGGTGCCGACGGCCTGCACCACGCCCCCGTCGATGACGACGATCTGGTCGGCCAGGGTCACCGTGGACAGCCGGTGCGCGACCACCAGGACCGTGGTGGTGAGGGACGCCTCCGCGACCGTCTCCCGCAGCGCCGCCTCGTTGACCGCGTCGAGTTGGGAGGTGGCCTCGTCGAGCAGCAGCAGCCGGGGGCGGCGCAGGAGCGCGCGGGCGATGGCCACGCGCTGGCGCTCGCCGCCGGACAGCTTCGTGCCGCGGTGCCCGACCAGCGTGTCCAGACCGTCGGGGAGCTGGGCCACCAGCCCCTCCAGCCGTGCGATGTCCAGCACCCGCCGCAGGTCCTCCTCGGCGGCGTCGGGCGCGCCGAGGAGCAGGTTGTCCCGCAGGGACCCGGAGAGCACCGGCGCGTCCTGCTCGACGTATCCGATCGCCGCCCGCAGCTCCGGCAGGCTCCAGCCGGCCACGTCGCGTCCGTCGACGAGGATGCTGCCGGCGGTCGGTTCGTAGAACCGCTCGATGAGCGAGAAGAGGGTGGTCTTGCCGGCCCCGGAGGGCCCGACGAACGCGGTCATGCCGCGCGGCGGGACGGTGAACGTCACCCCGCGGTGCACGTCGGGCAGGTGCGGCGCGTACCGGAAGTGGACGTCACGGAACTCCAGGGCGGCCGGCGGCGCGCCCGGGGGCGGTGGCAGGGCCGGCGAGACGGGTGGCTCGGCGGGGAGCCGCTCCGCCTCCTGGATGCGACTGACCGCGGCGGCGCCGACCTGGTACTGGCTCATCGCCCCGATGAGCGACTGGACGGGCAGGACCAGGTAGTAGACGTACATCAGGAACGCGATCAGGGTCGCGACGTCGATCGCCCCCGAGGCCACCCGCGCCCCGCCGACGGCGAGGACGGTGAAGAAGGCCACCTGCATCGCCATCTCGGCGGCACCGCCACCGATCGCCAGCCACCGGGCCGCGCGTACGCTGGCCCGCCACGCGTCCCCGGCGGCGCCGTGGACCAGCGCCTCCTCGCGGTGCTCGGCGCCGGACGCCTTGACGGTACGCAGGGCGCCGAGCGCCCGCTCCAGCGCGGCACCCATGGCCCCCACCGACCTCTGCGCCTCCCGGCTGGCGCGGTTGACCCGGGGCATCGCGAGGCGGACGACCGCGAAGGCGAAGACCAGCACGCCGAGCGTCACCGCCAGCAGCACCGGGTCGAGCAGGCCCATCACCGTGCACGTCGCGAGCACCATGACGACACCCGTGACCGCCCCGACCAACGACTCGGTCGCGACCTGGCGCAGCAGGGTGGTGTCGGAGGTGACCCGCGACATGAGGTCGCCGGGCTCGGCGTGGTCCACCGCGGAGATCCGCAGCCGCAGCAGGTGCGAGACCAGACGCCGCCGGGCGGCGAGCACGATCGACTCCCCGGTCCGGCGCAGCACGTACACGCCGAGGGGCCCGCTGATCAGCGTGACCACCACGAGCCCCACCATGACGAGGAGGACGGGTGTGGTCGGCTGCCCGGCGGCGAGCCGGGCGACCAGGTGCCGGACGGCCAGCGGCAGCGTCAGCCCGACCGCCCCGGTGGTCAGGCTCAACAGTCCGCCGAGCAGGAGCCAGCGCCAGGACGGACGCAGGTAGCGCAGCATGACCCGCCACGCGGGAGCGGCGGCCCGGGGTGGGTCGCCGCCGGTCGGGCCGGCTGCCGGGGCGGGACCGGATCGGGCCGCCGCCTCGTCGCGCTGGGCTTGGTACGTGGACACGACATTCCTCACCGGGTGCGGGGACGGGAACGACACTGCTGTGCGGCGGTGTCGGAGACCGGAGGCCCGGCCCCCGACACCGCACGCACCCTGCCCCCGGCCTGGACGCGGGGTCAGGCGCCGAGGTCTCAGTTCTCGGCGGCACACGTGCCGGCGTACGACGTCACGTGGCTGTAGCACGGGTGGCGCGTCGCCTGCGGCGCGCTGAGCGCCTGGAGCTTGAGCACGTAGGCCATGTCTGGTCACCTCCCTTCTGAGTCGCCGCCCGCGGAGGGCCGGGGCGCGGTGGTCGACGCGTTCCGGTGAACGCGACGTCCGGCGGGACGTGCCGTCCACGCCGGTGATCGGGGCTCAGGAGAGCGGCGCGGCCAGGGCGTCGTGGTGCCCGCCGCCCCCGCCGCCTCCTGCCGGTACGAACGCGGGCGCCCGCAGGTCGAGCAGGGGGACGACCGACGTGCTGTCGCCGAAGGCAACCCCGAGGGCGGCGAGGATGCCCGCCGCGCCGGTGGTGAGGTCCATGGACAGCCGCAGCAGCTGGTTGCCGGGGAAGGCCAGGTGCCCCCGGTACGACAGGGCGTGCCAACCGAGCCGGCGGATATGCTCGGCGACGACGGGCTGGTCCTCGGGCCTACCCAGCAGGCGCAGCGCCGCGATCGTGCCCGCCCGGCCCAGGAACAGGAAGGGATGGCGGACGAACGGCGCCCGGCAGGCCCGGCGGGCGCCGTCGACGACGTTGTCGAAGCCGGGCTCCGGCCGGCGTGCGAGGTACCGGGAGAGGACCAGCGCCAGCCCGATGCTGCCACTGCTGAGATACGCGTGGTAGCGGTTGCCCTCCAGGAGCTGGAACGTGCCGTCGGCCAGGACGTGGCCGCGGTCGACCTCGCGACGCAGCGCCCGCCCGGCCAGGTCGAGGTGCCGGGTCTCCCCCGTCGTCTCGTGCAGCTCCAGGAGGTACAGGGCCACGCCGGTGAGCCCGTGCTGGAGCCCCACCCGGCCGTCGGGGCGGAACATCCCGGCGTCGCCGGCGTCGAGCTGCACCGCGAGCCGCCGGCCGAGGTCCAGGGCCTCCGTCCGCAGGTCCTCGTCACCGGTGACCCCGGCGAAGTGCAGCAGGCTGAGGCCGGCTCCCGCGAGGCCGCCCTGGATGCCCGGGGTGACGAGTTCCCCGTGCAGCTTGCGGGCGCGGTCGAGCAGCTCCAGGGCGTCCTCGCGGCGGCCGAGCGACTCCAGCACCGCGGCCACCCCGTGCAGCCCGTCCAACAGTCCCGGGCGCGGGTCGGCGCACCGCCGGGCGGCGGCCGTCAGCCAGTCCAGGTACTCCGGCGGAACCTCGCACCCCACCTGGTGCATCGCCCACAGCACCCCGGCCGCGCCCTGCCCGACGGTGAACCCGCCGGAGACGAACAGCTCCGGGTCGCCGGGGAAGAGCCGGTCCGGCCGGTCGGGCGTGGCACTGGCGGCGATGCCGGCCACGATGGAGTCCCGGATCGCCGGCCAGTCGGGCTGCGCGGCGGCGAACATCCGGGCCGGGGCGTCCTCGCCAAGCGGGCCGCGACCGGCGCCGAACCGGCGGAGCATCCTCGGCCCGAACCCGGCGGGGACCGGGAAGTGCTCGGTGACGGCCTCGGTCAGCGTCGCGAGCTTGACCGGGGAGCGCTCCGTCAGCGGACTGATCGGCAGGAAGACCCACTGCCGAAGGCAGTTCAGGACGTAGTCGTCGGCCTCGCGGCCGGAAAGTGTCGGGGGCGCGGTGAAGCCGGGTGTGGCGAGCCCGGCGGGCTTCGTCCGCGCCAGGTCTGACGCGATCTCGAAGTCGACGAGGACGACGGCGCCGTCCGGGCGGACGATGACGTTTCCGGGGTGCAGGTCGCCGAAGCGTACGCCGCGCGCGTGCACGGACATCAGCGCGTGGTCGACCCTGGCCAGGACGTCCGTCGCCCAGGCGGTGTACGCGGCGAGCGCCGCGGCGGTCGGGTCGGGGCCGACCAGCGGGTACCGCGCGAACACCTCCTCCATCAGGGTCTTGCCCTCGATGTACTCCTGCACCAGGAAGTGGTGCTCCCACACCACCAGGTGATCGAGGAGACGGGGGACGCAGTCGAGACCCCGCAGGCGCTTGAGGATGTCGCGTTCCCGGGCGAGTCGGGTGACGGCGTCCGTGCCGGTCCCGTCGAGTCCCGCGTGGGGGCGGGCCTCCCGTAGCACCACGTACCCGCTGGAGTCCCGGCTGCGGGCGAGGTACACCCCGCCGCCGTTGGAGAAGTGCAACGGGCGCTCGATCTCGTAGGGAAATCCGCCCTCGCCGCCCGCCTCCAGCTTCGCGAGCGACGGGTGCAGCACCTCCGGCACGGTCACCCACTCCGGCACCGTGAAGAACGGGCTGCGGTCGTCGGGCACCAGGCGCCCGTCGGGGGCGCGGACGGCGTGCACGAGTTCCCCGTCCGGGGAGGTGTACGTCATCCGGCGGAAGGCGCCGTACCGGACGTACACCGGCGAGTCCGCGTAGCGCAGGTCACTCAGCACGTACGGGCCGGTGAAGCCGCGCAGCAGCGCCGCCAGCTCCGGCAGCACCTCGCCGAACCGGTCCTCGTCCGGCGGGTACACCGTGATCAGCTTGCCGCTGCCGCCCCGGTCGGCGTACTTGCTGTTGAGCAGCTCGAACGCGGTGCGGCTGCGCAGGTACTTCAGCGGGATCCCACGGTCGAGGCAGAAGCCCACCACCAGGTCGCAGACCCGGTCGGCCGTGTCGACGGCCGACGAGACATGGATCTTCCAGCCCTGCTCGGGCAGGCTCACTCCGGGCGGCTGCAACACGACCCAGAGGTCGCTCTCGCGGGCACGCCACCCGTCCGGCAGCGGGCGGCGGTTCACCGCGAACCGGCTGCTCCGGTCGTCCATCCGCCCGGGCGACTCGAAGAACAGCGGATCGGCCTGGCAGTAGGCGAACAGCTGGGGAAACGCGGCGTCCATCGGTGCGACTCCTGCGGGATGAGAGGGTGGCGAACCTGTCGGACCGGGCGTTACGCGGCGGTCGCCGCGGGTGGACCGGCCGGCTGGAGGACGATCGGGAGTTCGAGCAGGTAGCGCATGCGGTTCTGCCGGTAGTGCAGGTCGCGGGTGTCGACCGCGAGCCGCATGCCGGGAAAGCGGCGGGCGAGGGTACCGAAGGCGACCTGCGCCTCGGCCCTGGCCAGCGCCGCCCCGACGCAGTAGTGGTGGCCGTGCCCGAAGGAGAGGTGCGGGTTGACGGACCGGCCGATGTCGAGGGCCTCCGGGTCGGTGAACCGGGCCGGGTCGTGGTTGGCGGCGATCAGCGACGCCGCGACCAGGCTGTCCGCGGCGATCGTCCGGCCGGCGACCTCGATCGGTGCCGCGGCGATACGGGCCAGTCCCACCGGGAAGGGCGTCACGTACCGCATCAGCTCCTCGACGGCGGTCTCCACCAGGCCGGGGGCGTCGACCAGGCGCCGCCACTGGGTCGGCTCGCCCAGCAGCGCCGCCACGCCGTTGGCCAGCAACGCCATCGGGGCGCGGTGGCCGCCGACCATGATCCACCGGGCGGCGGAGACGAGGTCCGCCTCGTCCAGCGCCGCGCCCTCCGCCCGTACGACCGCGCTGATCAGGTCGTCACCGGGCCGTGCACGACGGGCGGCGATCAGCTCGCCCAGGTAGTCGTCGACGTCGCCGTGCGGGTCGGGGGGCCATTCCCGCATCCGGCGGATCAGCCAGTCCTCGACGTACCCGCGGTCCGCCTCCGGGACGCCGAGCAGTTCGCACAGCACGACGATCGGCAGCGGACGGGCGAACGACTCCACCAGGTTCGTCACCGCGCCGGGGTCGATCGCGTCCAGAAGCCGGTCGGTCTCCCGCTGGATCCGGGGCCGCAGCGCGTCCACCCGGCGCGGGGTGAGGTGCGGGGCGACCAGCCGCCGCAGGCGAGCGTGCAGGTCGGCGTCGATGGTCACCAGATCCTGCTCGCCCCGGTGATCGGTGTTCCCACCGGGCGGTGACAACCGGAACCCGGCCGTCATCTCCAGCTCGCCCATCAGCCGCGGGTCGGCCAGGGTCGTCGTGGTGACCTCGTGCCCGGTGAGCACCCAGGTCGGCGTGGTGGCGACCAGCGAGACGCGGTGCACCGGGCCCGCCGCCCGCAGCTGACCCAGGGTTTCCGGGTCGTTGAGCAGCGCGGGGGTGAGCGCCGGCGGTCTGGCCTGGCACGACGACGCGTCGTCGAGGTTTCCGGCGACCCGGTCGAGGAACGACCCGAGGGCCGGCAGGTCCGCCGCGGCCGGCGGGAGCAGGAGGGTGGGGCACGACACCCACTCCGCCTCCGGCGGGGTGGCCGGCAGGTCGAACGCCACGACGGCGGCGACCCGCTCCGGGTGCCGGTCGGCGACGGCGAGGCCGGCGACGCCGAGAGGGCCGGCGCCGACCAGCACCGCCCGGTGTGGACTTTCCGGACGCGCCAGGAAGTCGACGATCCCGATGAGCGGTTCGGCCGCTTCCGTCGGCAGCGTGACGGTCCGCACCGGCCGGCCGGTCGACCGGCACGCCGCCGCCAGCCGGTCGGCCGCCGGTCCGTGGCCGAACACCACGACGTCGACGCCGCCGGTCGGGCGGTCCTCATCGATCTGCATGCCGGAAGCGTGTCCGTCGCGGGACGCCCCTAGCATCGGGGAAACACCGCGAAGCCGAAGGGTAGCGCTCCGTAGGGCGGGGGCGGACGGGATCCTGCCGCCCCCGGCGCCGGCGGCGCTCGGCGCGGCAGCGACCGACCCACCACGGAGCCCGGCCACCAGTCGGGCGGCGCTCGTCTCACCAGGGCGTACGTCCGGCCGCCGCCGTGCCGACCCGAGCCGTGGAACCGACCGGCGGACGACGGCCCACCGAGGGATAGGGGTCTTCCCGATGCTAGGGAGGCGCGCCGGCCCCGATGCTGCCTGCCATGGCACCCACGCGTGACGCAGTCGCCGGAGCGGACACCCGCCGGCGCGACCGGCCGGTGACCGCCCTGGCCGTCGACGGGACGGACCCGACGAGTCTCCTTCGGCTGGGCCTGGCGTTCTGCGAGTCGAAGGCGCTGCTCAGCGCCGTGGAACTCGGCGTGTTCGACGCGCTGCACGAGACCGGGTCATCGGACGTGGACGCGCTCGTCGCCCGGCTCGGCCTGCACCCGCGTGCGGCCCGGAAGTTCCTGGACCTGCTGGTGGAGCTCGGGCTGCTGACCCGGGCGGCGGGCCGGTACGCGAACGGACCCGGCGTCGCCCGGCACCTGCTGCGGGGTGACACGTCGCCGATCCGCGACCTGCTCGACCGCGCGAACCGCATGCACTACGCCGCCTGGGGCGGGCTCACCGACGCGCTGCGGACGGGCGGCAGGCGGCCCGAGGCGGACTACTCGGTCATGCCGCAGGATCCGCAACGGCTGCGCCGGTTCCTCCGCCTGATGGACGCCCTGACCACGCCGATCGGTCCCCTGCTCGCCGAGGCCGTCGACTGGGCCGCCGTGCGCCGGGTGGCTGATGTCGGCGGCGGGCGCGGCCACCTGCTGTCGTACGTTCTGACGGCTCACCCGCACCTGTCGGGTGTGGTCTTCGACCTGCCGCACAACGCCGGGCCCTTCGCCGAGTACGTGGCCGCGCGCGGACTGGCCGACCGGATGACGTTCCAGCCCGGCGACTTCTTCGCCGATCCGCTGCCGGCCGCCGACGCCCTGATCTTCGGCCACGTGCTGCACGACTGGTCCCCGCAGCGGCGTACGGTGCTCGTCCGGCGCGCGTACGACGCGCTCGGCGGCGGTGGACTCCTGGTGGTCTACGAGGGCCTGCTCGGTGCGGACGCGGCCGAGGAACAGCTGCCGCGCCACCCGGCCACCCGCGAGGAGCAGCCCGACGTCAGCGACAACCCGGTGGCTGCGCTGGACATGCTGCTCTTCGGCGAGGGCAGCTCGGAGTACACCGAACGGGAATGCCGCCAGCTGCTCACCGAGACCGGCTTCGACCTCCTGGCGGTGCGCCCGCTCGGCGAGCGGGACACGCTGGTGGTGGCGCGGAAGCCCTGAGCAACCGCCTCCGGGGAAACCCGGGGAAAGGCGCGCCGGTCGTACTTGTCGACGACCGGCTCGCCGTCGTCGGCCGTTACCGCGTCACGCTGCCGCAGCCGGCGAGTACGGCCAGTCCGGTCACTGCGAAAAGATTGCGACGCTTCACGAGAAGGATCGTCCTTGTAGGGCCGGCGGGTCACCTCGGGGTCCGATCACTGACGTAACCCTGGTGTCGACAGCGACCCGCCCTCGGAGGTCGCCGCCGAGGCGATCATCCAGCGGCCACGCGTCAGGGCAGGATCTCGACGTACCCGTCGGTCCCGTGCACGCGGATCCGCTGGCCGTCCCGGATGAGCCGGGTGGCATCCGCCACACCGACGACGGCCGGCAGGCCGTACTCGCGGGCGATGACCGCGCCGTGGGTCATCAGGCCGCCCACCTCCGTCACCAGCCCCGCGATCGCGACGAACAGGGGCGACCAGCTCGGATCGGTGTAGGCGGTGACCAGGATGTCGCCCGCCTCGAGATCGGCCTCCGCGATGTCGAGGATGACGCGGGCCCTCCCCTCGACGGTCCCGGCCGAGACCGGTAGGCCGATCAGGGCACCGGCCGGCGCGTCGTCGCGCCGGTACGCCCCGGCGACGGCCTCGCCGTCGGACGTGAGGACCCGGGGCGGCGTGAGCGCCCGGTACGACCGGAACGCGTCCTTGCGGCGCTGGATGAGCTGGGCGTCCACCCTGTTCGAGCGCACGACGTCGTGGAGTTCCTGGAACGTGAGGTAGAAGATGTCTTCCCTCTCGGCGAGCACGTTGGCCCGCACGAGGCGCTCGGCCTCTCCCAGCAATGCCTGCTTGTAGACGAAGTAGCGGCTGACGATGCCGTACTTCGGGTACTCCCGGTACCCGATGAAGGTCCGGACCCGGTCGATCATCCGCTTGGCCTCGTCGGCTTTCTGCTGCCCGTCCGGCAGGGCCCGCAGGCGCGAGAGCACCTCCCGTTCCTTCCTCTGCGCCTCCTGCCGGCCCCGCTCGAAGCGCCGCTCGGCGGCGCCCGGCTCGAAGTTCCTGACGTTGTCGAGGATCAGGGGCACGAGCGTGATGGGGCGTTCGCTCCAGCGCGGCCTCGTGATGTCGATCTCGCCGACGCAGCGCATGCCGTACCGGTCGAGGTACGCCTCGATGGCGGCGCGCGCCTCGGCCCCGCCCGCGAGCTTCGGCAGCTCGCCCAGGAAGCCTTCGTCCTGCACGCCCCGCAGGAACGCCACCACCTCCGGATGCGGACGGATCACGTCGGCGACGTCGAGCAGTGCCAGTCCCATCTGCGAGGTGATGTTGTTGGGGGCGGACAGGGTGAGCGTGTCGGCCGCGTTCTTCTCGCCCAGCCACTCCTGTAGCTGGTCGTTGAGCCACCAGGTGGCCTCCATCCCCGCCATGATCGCCTGCATGCTCAGCGGATCGCTGAGGACTCGCTTGTGCTCCTGGAACGCCTCCAGCAGGAAGTCGAACAGCGCCGGTCCGGTCTTCGTCCGGATGTCGCGCCGGAGGGCGGCGAGGGACGCCTGGCTGCGCTCGATCAGCTCGGTGACGATGGCCGGGTCGGTCTCGATCGGGGCGGACGCGCCGCTGGCCGGCGGCCCGCCGGGACCCGCGTCCGGCAGCGACGGGACGAAGTCGCCGCGGTCGAGGACGGTCTCCAGGGCGTCCCTGACCAGCGGGTCGCCCCGCCCGATCACCTCCAGGAGGCCGGCGCGGCTCGCGGGCGAGGCCAGGCCCCGGGTGACGTCGACGAACAGCCGCCCGCCGGCCTCGTGCATCGGCACCATGGCGGTCAGCTGCCACACGGAGAGCCCCAGCGGCTTCATGGGGTCGGTCATCATCTGTTGGTGGCCGACTGAGACGTAGACGTGGTTCTCCGCGTCGCGGGCCGCGGGGATGGGGAACAGCGTGGTGATCGGCCGGCTCTGGACGATCTGGAAGTCGTCGTCGACCAGGCACCACTCGATGTCCTGGGGGCGGCCGAAGTGCGCCTCGATCCGCCGCCCCAACTGCACGAGCCGCACGACCTGCGCATCCGTCAGCGCCGGCTGCTCCTGCCGCTGCGGGTCGATCGCCACTTCCCGCGTACCGCCACCGGGCAGTGCGTGAACGGCGCGCTGCTTGGCGGCGATCGTCTTGGCGACGATCACGTCGTCGCGAACCGTGAAGACGTCCGGGTTCACCAGGCCGGAGACCAGGGCCTCGCCGAGGCCGAAGCCGGCGTCGACGGTGGCGACCTTCCGATTGCCCGTGACGGGGTCGGCCGTGAACAGGATGCCGGCCGCGTGCGGGAAGACCATCCGCTGCACGACCACGGCCATGTGGACCGTACGGTGGTCGATGCCGTTGCGCTGGCGGTAGGTCACGGCCCGCTCGGTGAACAGCGACGCCCAGCACCGGCTGACGTGTTCGAGGATCGCCGCCGGACCCACGACGTTCAGGTACGTGTCCTGCTGGCCGGCGAAGGAGGCCGTCGGCAGGTCCTCCGCCGTTGCGCTGGACCGGACGGCGTAGGCGGCCCGCTCGCCGAGCCGGGCGAGCGCCCGGGTGATCGCCGCCGGGAGACCGCCCGGGATGGCGATCCCTTCGATGCTGCGGCGGATCTCCGCGCTGAGCGTGCGGATCGCCTCCCGGTCGTCCGGGCTCAGGCGCGACAGCTGATCGAGCCGAGCGCCGACCGACGGCGCTTCCGCCACGACCCGCCGGAAGGCGTCCGTCGTCACGCAGAAGCCAGCCGGCACACGGACACCATCGATCCGCGACAGCCCGCCCAGGTGCGCGCCCTTCCCGCCGACGACCGCGACCTGCGTCTCACCGACATCGTGAAGGTCCAACACGTACTGCTCGCTCATCGCGACACCGCCGCGGCGGTCGCGCCCCGTCCCACCGCGCCGGCCGGTCGGCGCACCGGCGCCTCCAGCTCCGTCGAACCTCCTGTTGGACCGCGTCGCCTACACGTCGACCGCACCACGCGCACCTCGTGCCCCCCATTTCCGCAGGTGATTGCCTCGGGCGAGGATTCTGGGCCACCACACCGGTCTTGCCGCAAGCCCCCGGGTGGGCTATACGTTAGAAGTGGCAAGGAGAAGGGTCTCCTTGCCTTTCGCTTTGCCGTCCGCGGGAACTGACAGCTTCTCGCGACGCGCCTCGCACGGCGGTACGCGTCGTCGGCCCAGGCAGGTGTCCCAACGGCCTCCGAATGCCGCCGCAGGACCAGGTTTCTCCCCTGTCACCGAGGCGGCGGCGGCCGACAACGCGACCGTGACGGCGCTGGACGGACCGACCGCCGCCCGTGCACGCGGCTGTCAGCGCTGTGGCCGCGCGTCTCTCCCCCGGCCGGTCACCGGCCCCGGCGCGCTCCGCCCCGCGCCCCGGCGGCGCGCCAGCAGGTCTTCGGCGATGAGCAGCCCGGCGGGGATGAGGCCCAGGAGGAAGCCGCTGGGACCGACGACCAGCTCGCACCCGACCGCCCAGCCGGCCACCACCCAGCCGACGTAGGCGGGCGCCCGCTCCCCGCGCCGTCCCAGCCGCGCCAGCAGGAGGCCGAACAGGACCAGAGGGACGACGAAGCCCCCGGGCAGCGCCCAGAACACGGACAGGGAGGCGTCGCCGCCCTCGCCCGACCGCAGCCCGCCGGTGAGCCACTCGCCCCAGTACGGGTGGGGCAGGAAGACCGCGGTGTGCAGGACGCCGATGGCCGCCATCGACCATCCGGCACCAACCGTCAGACGCTTCTTGATCATGCCCCCAGCCTCCGCCCCCCGCCCCGGACCGGGCCTCCCCCGTGGGAGCGGCTCCTCTCCCTCCCGGGAGGGAGAGGAGCCCACACAGCTCGCCACTGCCCGCCCACGGTCACGGCTGAAAGCCGCCAGCAATCGCCCGTCGACCGCAGTTGGCTCGACGGATGCCGACTCGCACCGATCCGACCCCCACCGCCCATCGCGCCGTCCACAGCTCACCCCTCCCCGGTTGGTTGGCCGTGGTCTCGGTGGCGATGGGCATCTTCGTCATCGTCACCGCCGAGATCCTTCCGATCGGCCTGTTGACCTCGATCGGCTCCACGTTCGGCGTCTCCGACGGCATCGCCGGTCTGACCATGACCATGCCGGGCGTGCTGGCGGCGGTGTCGGCACCGACCGTCACCGTCGCCGTCGGCCGGCTCGACCGGCGGATGCTGCTGTGCGGCCTGATCCTGCTGCTGGCCGCGGCGAACATCATCGCTGCCGCCGCGACGTCCTACCCCGTCCTGATGGCGTCCCGAGCGCTCGTCGGCATCGTGATCGGTGGCTTCTGGTCGATCGGCGCGGGCCTCGCCCCGCGGCTGGTGCGGCCCGAACGGGTCGGCGTGGCAACCGCGGTGATCTTCTCTGCCGTACCGCTGGGATCGGTCTTCGGCGTTCCGGCCGGGACCTTCATCGCCCAGTTCGGTGGCTGGCGCACCGCGTTCATCGTGCTCGGGGCGCTCACCGTGGTCGTGCTACTGGCGCTGGTCGCGGTGCTACCGCCACTGCCCGCCGCCCAGCCGGTCAGGCTCGCCGCCCTGGTGGATCTGGTGCGTGGTCGCACCGGCCGCACCGCACTGATCCTGACGGTCCTCATCGTGACCGCACACTTCGGCACGTACACCTACGTGTCCCCGTTCCTGCAGCACGTCACCGGCGTCGGCTCGGTCACCCCGTTCCTGCTGGTCTACGGCATCGCCGGCGTCCTGGGCAACTTCGTCGCCGGCACGACGGTGCGACTCCGCCTGCGGGCCACCCTGATTGCCAGCGCGGTCGCGCTCGCCTCGGCCACCGGGCTGCTGCCCATGCTCGGCACCGCAACGATCGGCGCGGTTGTGCTGCTCGCGGTATGGGGCGTCGCCTACGGGGCCGTTCCGGTCTGCTCGCAGTCCTGGTTCGCGGCTTCGGGCACGGGCCCGACCGAGGCCGCGTCCGTGCTGTTCACGTCGTCGTTCCAGGCGACCATCGCGCTCGGCGCGCTGCTCGGCGGCGTCGTGGTCGACGCGACGTCGCCGTCGATGCTGATGGTGATCGGCTCGGGCATCGCCCTGCTCGTCGCCCTGCTCGCGGCGAGGCCGACCGGCCTTCCCAGGCCCGTACGGCAGTCGCCACCGGTCGCGGGCGACGCTGGCCGCCCCACCGAGGCGAGTATGTGACCAGCCGGCCACGACGCTGGTCATTCGTTGGCCGATCGCCCCTCCGGTCCGTCCGGGGACCGGAGGGGTCCGCCGGTGTCGCGGTAGCGGTCGTCGTAGGCACGGTGTCGTCCCCGGGCTGTGGCGGGGCCGGCCGGGCCCGGGGCGGGAGGAACGCCGCGGCCTCCGCCCGCTCCAGGCGAACCGACCGGTGTTCAGGATCCCCACCGGCGGCACCCGGCCGTGCACGGCCACGAACCTGCCGGGCGGCCGGGTTCAGCCGGGTGCGACCTGAGACGGATCACCGGGCGGCAGCCGGGGCACGCCAGGCGGCGCCGCGCAGCAGACGCAGGCCGTTGAGGGCGACGAGAACGGTGGAACCCTCGTGCCCGGCGACACCCAGCGGCAGCGGCAGGTAGCCGACGACGTCCCAGGCGACCAGAACGGCGATCGACGTACCGGCGATCACGAGGTTCGCCACGACGATCCGGCGGGCGCGCCGGGCGAGCCTGAGCAGCGCGGGCAGGGCGCCGAGGTCGTCGTGCACCAGCACCGCGTCGGCGGTCTGCAGGGCCAGGTCCGCCCCGCCCTGCCCCATCGCGATGCCGACGTCGGCGCAGGCCAGGGCGGGCGCGTCGTTGATGCCGTCGCCGACGACCAGCACCCTGCGCCCGGCATCCTGCAGGGCGCGGACGCGGGCGGCCTTGTCAGCCGGTAGCAGCCCGGCGTGGAGGGCAGCGATGCCGAGCTCGTCGGCGAGCCGGGTGGCGGCGCCGGCGTTGTCGCCGGTGAGCAACTGCGGTTCCTGCCCGGTCAGGGTGGTGAGAGCCGCCACGCTGGACGCCGCCTCCGGACGCTTGCGATCGGTCAGGGTGAGCAGGCCCACCGGTGCGCCGTCGACCGCGACGAGCACGGCGGTGTGGCCGTCGTTCTCGGCGGCGCGGACGGCGGCCTGAGCCTCGGCACGTCCGGTCTGCGGCAGGTCGTCGAGCAGGGCAGGACTGCCGACACGAACCCGGCGGCCCGCGACGGTGGCGGTGACGCCCCGGCCCGGAAGGGCGGTGACGTCGTGCACGGGCGGAAGCGGCAGGTGCCGGCGCCGGGCCTCGGCGACCACGGCGGCGGCGAGTGGGTGCTCGCTGTGCTGTTCCGCCGCCGCGGCGAGGCGGACCGCCTCGTCCTCGTCGGTGCCGAACGACCGGACGGACGTGACGACGGGCGCGCCTTCGGTGAGGGTGCCGGTCTTGTCGAAGACGACGGTGTCGACGTCGGCGAGCTTCTCCAGGACGACGGCCGACTTGACCAGTACGCCGTGTCGCCCCGCGAGGGCGATCGCCGAGAGCAGGGGCGGCATGGTCGCCAGCACCACGGCGCAGGGAGACGCGACGATCATGAAGGTCATCGCCCGCAGCAGGGTCGGTTGCAGTGCCGCGCCGAGGACCAGCGGGACGACGAACAGCGCGAGGGTGGCGACGACGACGCCCACCGAGTACCGCTGCTCGACCTTCTCGATGAACAGGTGGGTGCGAGCCTTGGTGGCTGACGCCTGCTCCACCTGAGCGACGATGCGCGCCAGCACCGTCTCCCCCGCCGGGCGGTGCACCCGCGCCAGCAGCGCCCCGGTGCCGTTGACGGTGCCCGCGAAGATCTCCTCGCCCGGGCGCCGATTCACGGGCATCGGTTCGCCGGTGATGCTGGCCTGGTCGACCTCGCTCGTTCCTTCCACGATCACCGCGTCCGCGCCGATGCGCTCGCCCGGACGTATCAGGATCACGTCGTCGACCCGCAACCGGGCGGGGTGGACGGCCTCCTCGCGTCCGTCGGCGATCCGGGTGGCCTGCTCGGGAGTCAGGTCGAGCAAGGCACGGACGGAGTCGGCGGTGCGTGCGGTCGCGAACGCCTCCAACGCTCCCGAGGTGGCGAAGATGACGATCAGCAGGGCACCGTCGAAGACCTGCCCGATGGCGGCGGCGCCGACTGCCGCGACGATCATCAGGAGGTCGACGTCCAGCGTACGGCCACGCAGGGCCCGCAGACCTGACAGCGCCGGCTCCCAACCACCCGCCACGTAGCAGGCGAGATATAGCGCCCACCACAGCGGCGCCGGTGCGCCTGCGAGGTGCGCGGCGCCACCGAGGGCGAACAGCACCAGAGCCGTCGCCGCCCACCGCACCTCGACCAGGGCCCACATCCGACTTCGCAGGGAGCGGGCCGGTGAGGCGTTAGCCGCCAGGACCCGGGCCCGATGAGATGTCGTCGTCACGCCCGCAGCATACCTGCGAAGGTACGCATACAGCTGAACAGGTAACCAGAAACGATGACGGTATGATGCCGTCATGCACACGTCGTTGCCGGACTTCCGCATGCCGCACGACGAGCAGGTCCAACTCGCCGCCGAGGGGTTCCGGCTACTCGCCGATCCCACCCGCATCAAAATTCTCTGGGCCTTGATGCAGGGCGAGTCCTCCGTCGCATGCCTGGCCGAACTGGTCGGCGCGGCACCCACCGCCGTCAGCCAGCACCTCGCGAAACTGCGTCTGGCGGGACTGGTGCGCGGCCGGCGCGAGGGCACCTTCGTCTACTACTCCGCCGCCGACGTCCACGTGCAGCGACTGCTCGCCGAGGCGCTCTTCCACGCCGACCACCACGACAGCGGCACCACCGCCCACGCTCCCGGCCGGCCGGTCGGCCGGACGGGGGACGCGCACGAGCAGCATCGAGCGTAGGGACGCCAGCAGCCGTACGCCCCACGACGCTGCGGTCAACACCCGCCCGCAGCGCTACCCGGCCGTGAGGCTGAGCCGCACGTTGACACAGGCAGGCAGTCAGAGCCAGCCGCGCTCGCGGGCCTGCCACCCCAGTTGCATCCGCGACCGCGAGTTGGTCAGCTCCATGAGGTGTTGCACCCGGCGGACCACCGTGCGGCGGCTGAGGCCCAGCCGCGCGCCGACCGCCTCGTCGGTCAGGCCGGCGACGAGCAGGGACAGCAGGTGCCGGTCGGCGGCCGAGACGGTCGCGGCGGCGGCGAGGTCGGCGGAGTCGGCCACGGACAGGGGCGTGGCCTGGGTCCAGACGGTCTCGAAAAGCGCGATCAACGCGTCGAGCAGGCCACACGGGTGCACCAGCAACGCCGCGTCGTGTGCCGAGCGCGTCCAGGCCAGCGGCAGCAGGGCCAGTTCCCGGTCGGCGACGGCAAGCTTGGTCGGCAGGCCGTGCGCCAACCGGGCGTGCTCGCCCTCCTGGACATGGACGACGACGCTCTTGACGAAGCCGGGGTCGGTCAGGGCGTCCACGTCGTACACCGCCCGGTAGGTGATCCCGGCGGCCTGCCGTTCGAGCTGCTGGCGGTTGACGTCCTTCGGCACCGCGTACGGCGGCGCGACCAGCACCCGCATCTGCTGACGGGCGGCACGTTGCAACCGGTCGAAGGCCTGCGCGACCGCCGCCCGGCCGGACACGATCTCGATCAGCTCCTCGGTGCGCCGGTTGCTGGCCCGGCTGCGCGCCTCCTGCGCGAGGCGGTGCGCGGCCGCCCGCACGCCCTCCAGCTCCTCCTGGCGGCGGCGGACCTGTTGTTCCACCGCCAGCTCAGGGGGAACCGGAACGACCCGCTCCTCGGGAGCCGGGGTGTGGTGCACGAAGCCCTTGCGCTGCAGGGAGAGCACCGCGCGACGCACCCGGGCGGGGGTGAGCCCGGTCCGGGCGGTCAGCTGCGTCAGCGTCGCACCGCCCTGGCGGACCAGGGCGAGGTAGGCCGCCTCCTCCGCCGCGCTCAGCCCCGCCGGTCCAAGCACGATCGTCCTCCCTGGCGCATCTGGGCCGTGTCACAGCTGCGCTGACTCTAGATCCTTTACGGGCCTGCTCACCAGGTGTGACGCTGCCTGCCGTACGGCCGGCACGTCAAAGGAGTCTCGTGTTCAGCTGGTTACGCAGAGTGCTCGCCGCGGTGGTGGCTGCCGTCACCGTGGTCGCCGTCACGCCGTCGACCGGATCGGCCTTCGCAACTGACGCAGTTGCGCCAAGCGCGCCGCCCGGCTCGGTGTACACGGTCACGCTGATCAACGGTGATGTCGTCCGGCTCACCCGCTTCGCCGACGGCCGGCAGGAGGCGACCGTCGACGACCGGGGCACGCCCGACCGCCCCGGCTTCCGACTGTCCCACCGCGACGGCGACGTCTACGTGGTGCCCGACGAGGCGGTGCCGTACGTCTCCGCCGGCCTGCTCGACGAGGCGCTGTTCAACGTCACGGACCTGGTCGCGGAGGGCTACCACGACGCGGCCAGTCCGACGCTTCCGCTGCTGGTGGCCGGGACGCCCGCCACCGCCGGCGCTCGTGCGGTGGTGCCGGACACCCCGCCCGGCGCCGCCCGGACCCGGGTGCTGTCCAGCATCGGCGCGGTCGCGGTCGCCGGGCGCAAGACGGAGGCGCGGGTGCTCTGGGCGGCGCTGACGGCCGGGCCGCGTACCCTCGCCGGCGGCGCCCGGAGGGTGTGGCTGGACCGGCGGGTCCGTGCCGACCTGGCCGACAGCGTGCCCCAGATCGGCGCGCCGGCGGCGTGGAAGGCCGGGTACGACGGGCGGGGCGTCACCGTGGCGGTGCTCGACAGCGGTTACGACCCGACCCACCCCGACCTGGCCGGCCGGGTGGCCGCCACCGCCGACTTCACCACCGACGGCGGTACGGCGGTCGACCGGTTCGGGCACGGTACGCACGTCGCCGCCACCATCGCCGGAGCCGGGAAGGCCGGACGCGCCGGCGGCCGGGGCGTGGCCCCGGGCGCCCGGCTGCTCGTCGGCAAGGTCCTCGACGACTCCGGCTACGGCGACCTCTCCTGGGTGATCGCCGGTATGGAGTGGGCGGTGGGCCAGGGTGCTCGCGTGGTCAACGTCAGCCTCGGCGCGCAGTCGTACGGCGGCCCGGACCCGGTCAGCGAGGCGGTCGACGCGCTGAGTGCCAACTCGGGCACGCTCTTCGTGGTGAGCGCCGGCAACTCCGGCCCCGGGCCGCAGACCGTCGGCACGCCCGGCATCGCCACCGCCGCGCTGACCGTGGGCGCCGTGTCCAGGCAGGACGAGCTGGCGGGGTTCTCCAGCCGTGGTCCGCGCCTCGACGACGGCGCGGTCAAGCCCGAGATCACCGCACCGGGTGTCGGGATCGTGGCGGCCCGGGCGGCCGGCACCTCGCTCGGTGAGGTGGTCGACCGGTCCTACACCGGGATGTCCGGTACCTCCATGGCGGCGCCGCACGTGGCCGGCGCGGCCGCGCTGCTCGCGCAGGCCCACCCCGACTGGCGGCCCGAACAGCTCAAGGCCGCACTGGTCGGCAGCGCCATGCCGGTCGACACGGCGCCGGTCTGGGCGCAGGGCGTCGGCCGGGTGGACGTCCCGGCGGCGCTGGGCCGGACCGTCCAGGTCGACACCGCCAACGTCGTGCTCGGGCAGGTGCCGGCCGGGTCCGGCCCCCGCCGTGCCGACGTGGTGTACCGCAACACCGGCAGCAGGCCCCTCACCCTGGACCTGGCGGTGGCCGCCACCGACACCGGCGCCACCGGCCGGGCTGCCGCGCTGACCGTCACGCCGGCCCGGCTGACCATCGCCGCCGGTGGACGGGCGACGGCGACCGTACGGCTGGACACCGCGGCGACCAGGCCGAACCAGTACGCCGGGGTGCTCACCGCGACCGCTGCCGGACTGCGACTGCGCGTCCCGGTCGGTGTCAGCGTGACCCCGCCGGTGCACACCCTCACCATCGAGGCGACCGACCGCGACGGTCAGCCGGCCGCCGGATTCCCCAACCGGGCCGAGCTGTGGAACCTGGACACGGGCGAGCAGCACTACGGTTTCTTCTCCGACGGCCGGGCGACGGTGGAACTGCCCGCCGGCCGGTACTCCGTGATGGCGCTCGTGCACAGCCTGGACGACGGCGGCACCGAGACGGACATCACCCTGGCGGGCGATCCGGAGCTGCGCGTCGACGCGGACCGCACCCTGCGCCTCGACGCGCGCGCCGGCAACGAGATCCGCATGGACGTCGCGGACCCGACCGTGGTCAGCCGCGCCGCCATCTCGTGGCAGCGCACCGCCGGGAGCCGGTCGAACCTGTCCGGCTGGGCGTTCAACCCGCGGCACGTCCGGCGGGTCTACGCGGTACCGACCCGGCCGGTCTCCACCGGTACGTTCCAGTTCTTCAGCCGGTGGGATCTGAGCGCCCCCGAGCTGACCGCCGAGGTGACCGGCGCCGGCGGCTTCCGCCTGGATCGGCCGCTGCCGGTGGAGTACGCGCCGTTGTTCGACGGCACCCGCACGTTGCCGCTGGTCGACGGCGGCGACGGCGAGCCCGCCAGGCTGGGGGCCGCCCGCGGTGCCGCGCTGCTGCTGCGGTACGTCGGTGCGGAGACGGTCACGGAGCAGTTGCGGGCCGCGGCCGCGGCCGGTGCCGTGGTGGTGTTCTTCGCCTCCGGTGCGCCGGGGAGCATCACCGCGAGCGGCGTCGACTCGTCGGTACCGGCCTACCAGGTCGAGTACGCCGACGGTCAGCGGCTGCGCGAGCGGATGGCGGCCGGGAGGGTCACCGTCAGCCTGACCGGCGTGGCCCACACCCCCTACCGCTACGACCTGCTGCTGGCCGAGCCGGGCCGGATCCCCGCCGACCTGCACTACACGGCGGCCGAGCTGGCGCTGGCCACCGTGGAGAGTGAGTTCCACCAGCACGCGCCGGAGATGTGGGCGCTGGACTCCAGGGCCGGCTACCCGGCCGGGCTGAGCGTCGCGTTCGGCTTCAACCGCGCGGTGAGCGCGGGGCAGCGGCGAACCGACCACGTCAACACCGGCGGGGTGCTCTGGCGCGCCCAGGCCAGCGCCGAGGGTGAGAACCGGGGCCGGCTCCAGGGCACCATGTACGGTCCGCTTAGGGCCTACCGGGCCGGCGAGCGGACGCGGGAGGTGTGGTTCCCGGCGCTGACCCGGCCCGCCGTCCCGCTGGCCGTGCCCAACCATCCGTACGGGACACCGGTCAACCGGTGGCACGACAGCATCCGGGTAGCCGTGCCGCAGTACGCCGACGGTGCCGTCGGGACGTACGGCTGGATCGACGGTGGCTCCGACCGGGCACGGTTGACCCTGCGCCGCGGTGACCGGGTCGTCGGCACCACCACTGGATCATCGCAGCAGTTCACGGTCGGGTCGGGCAACGGGACGTACCACCTGACGCTGGACGTCACCCGGGACAGCTTTCCGGGGAGGGTCTGGTGGACCACCTCGACCGCGACCTCCACCACGTGGACGTTCCGGTCCGGGCGACCCAGGGGCGAGCAGCCGCAGGTGTTGACGTTGCCGCAGATCCACTACGACATCCGGACCGACCTGTCCAACGCGGTGCGCGCCGGTCAGCCGTACCCGCTGACGCTCAGCCCCGGCTACCAGCCGGGCGCGACCGGGCCCGGCCGGTTCGACGTCACGGTGCGGGTGTCCTACGACGACGGCGCCCACTGGCGGAAGGTGCCGGTCCGCGGCACCGGAACGGTGACGGCGACCATCCCGGCGGCACCGACGAACGCCCGCTTCGCCACCGTCCGGGTCACCGCCACCGACCGCGCCGGAAACCGCATCGATCAGACCATCACCCGGGCCTGGAAGGTGCTGCCCTGACCTCACCGGCCGGACGGGCCGGCCTCGCCGCTGCGACGGCGCGGGCCCGACCGGCGCCGTGGAGGGCGGTCCCCAATGGCTCTCCACGGCCGGCGGTGCCGGGCGACCCCACCCCTGTCGCCCGGCACCGCCCTCACTCAGACGTCGCCGGATCTCCCTGCCGGCAGCGCCGACCTGCGCGTGTCACGCGCGGCAGAACCGGCAGCGGAGCCGGGTTCGCGTCGACCGCGCGGCGCGCGGTCAGGTTGGCTAGACTTCAGGTTGGCAGCTCAACCGTGCTCTGCTGTAGCGGGCGCGGCCTCGGGAGGGTGTTCCAGCACCCTCTCGAGGGCTCGTCCATCCGGACGACGCCTACTCGCAGAAGACCCGCACCTTGGCGTCGGCCTGATCGATGTCCACGGTCATCTCGTCGAGGTGATCCACGAGCGCCTCGAGCTGTTCGGGCTTGAGTTGCGTCAGGTCGAACGGCACGCCCGACTTGTTCAGTTCGGCGTTGGCCTTGCCCAGTGCCTGCGGCGGGATGAGGGCCGCGAGCCGCACGCCGGCACGCAGCAGTTGCAGCGGCACCCGCACGTTGACCCGTATCGGCTCGCCGCCCTCAACGGCGTCCACCAGCACCCGCAGGTACTTGGCCTTGCCCTTCGGGCGGGCGTCGAGACTCGTCGCCGCCGGCGGCTGGTCCCGTTCCAGCGCGGCGATGAGCTGCTCCGCCTCCGCCGCGGTGATCTTGCCCTCGGCCAGCATGTCGAGGATGTCCTTGCGCTGTTCGTTCATCGAGGTCTCCTAACGGATGGATACGAGCACGGCCGTACGGCCCTGCGTGACGTCGACCCAGGTGCCGGGCAGCGCGGTGACGACGCGCCAACCGGCCCCGATTGCTCGCACCACACCGAGGCGGTACACGAGGCAGGCCACGGCCGCCAACAGTAGGGCCAGGACCACTACCGGCAGGAACACGAGCACCACGGGGAGCACCGGGACCGAGATCCGGATGGGACGACCGTCCGGGCGCCTGACCTGCACGGTCAACCACCGGGGCATCACGCGCGCACGTCCAGTTCGGACAGCGCCTGCTGCGCGGTGATCTCGCCACGACGCAACCGATCGATGATCTCGGACCGCGACGGTGCCGGATCGGTTTCGACGAAGTCCAGCATCTGCGTGATCCGGTTCAGTCGCGACTTGATCGTCGGGTAGCTCACCCCGAAGATCCGCTCCATCTCCTTGATGGAACCGTGACACCGCACGAACGCCGTGACGAAGACCTGATCCTCGACGCTGAGCCGGGCCAGTTGCGGTGGCTCGAACTCGCCCTCGATTGCGACGCCGCTGCCGGCCAGGCGCACTCGCTCGACGACGAACGGCTGGCCGCGGGTCAGGTTGGTGAGTTCCTGCCAGTCCATCGCCTGTTCTGTCATGACAAGATCTTAGACCCAAATACATTAATTTCCAAGAGGTCGGCCTTAATTTTCTTAAGATTACCCCTCAGCCCTCTGGCCTCGTCGCACGCCGCCTCACGCCACACCCCAGCGTCGCCGCTGGTGATCGCCTTCGTCGAGATCCGCCACCGGCCACCAGCGTCGCCGGCACGTCAACGGCGGGCCCCCGCGCCGCCCGCGTCCGCACCTGCCCCCGCTTGGCCCGGCAGCGGGCAGGCCACGACCGCTGCCGGCGTACCGGCCGGGCGTCGACCGGCAGCCGCGGCGGTCCGCGCCGACAGCGGCGGACATCCTCCGGCGGAGGCGAGTGCGACCCGAAGACGCGACCCCTGGGCGAGGGCCGTTGAGTCGGGGCACCCAGGGCCGTTGAGTATCTGTGACCAGGTGAGCGGCCTGCGAGCGTTCCTATCCTTGCCGCGTGGTGATGACCTTCCTGCGTCAGTGGACGCTGCGGTTCGCGAGCTTCTCGTTGACCGGCCTCTACACGCTGCACCAGGTTCATCCGGCGGTGTGGCGGTTCATGGCGCGCAACTATCGCCCGTACATGGGTCGCTTCGCTCGGCTGCACGCGTGGATGACCTGCCAGTTCGCCGCGATCGACGTCCCCGCGTACGGCGACTTCCTGCGCCGCAACGGATGGCGGTTCCGCTGGTTCGACCTGTCGTCGTACCCGCCGACGGACAAGCAGTCGTACGTGATGGCGTACCCGGAGGCCCAGCGTTGCTGGCACGGCGAGATCGAGATCGCCGGCAGCGTCGTCGACGAGTCCTCTGGCTCGTCCGGCCAGCCGTTCAACTGGATCCGCGGCCGCCGCGAACTGCGCTCGGTGCACAAGAACCTGGCCGGCTACGCCACCATGGTGTTCCCGTCGAAGCGGCGCTTCGTCATCAACGCGTACTCGATGGGCGCCTGGGCCACGGGCACCAACACGGGCATCGCCATGTCCACGATCGCCATGGTGAAGAACACCGGCCCGGACCTGCAGAAGATCGCGGACACGCTGCGGTACTTCGGGCCCGGCTTCGAGTACATCGTCACCGCGTACCCGCCGTTCCTCAAGCACCTGCGCGACAAACTCGACGCCGAGGACTTCCCCTGGGGCGAGTACCGCATCAGCGGTCTGGTCGGCGGCGAGGGGATGACCGAGGCGCTGCGTGACTACCTGGAGGAGCGTTTCCGCAAGGTGCGCTCCGGCTACGGCGCCAGCGACCTCACCATCGGTATCGCCGGGGAGACCGACTTCACCGTCTGGGTCCGTCGCCGGCTGCGCACCGACGCAGCCCTGCGGGCCGCCCTGCTCGGCCCCGACGAGCACCGGCTGGCGATGGTCTTCCAGTACAACCCGCTCGAGACGTACCTGGAGACCAACGCCGACCACGAGGTGATCTGCACGATCAACTCGACGGCGGTGCTCACCCCCAAGGTCCGCTACAACATCGGCGACGAGGGCCGGCTGACCGCGTACCCGGACGTGTTGGCCGCGATCGGCGACCCGGCCGCGCGGCTCGACGCCGAACGCGCGGCGCGGGCCGACCGGATGCGGCTGCCGCTGCTGTTCCTGTTCGGCCGCAAGGACAGCACGATCTCCTACATGGGCGCCAACATCTACCCGCAGGACGTCGAGTACGGCCTCTACGCCGGCAATCCCCTCGCGCACCTGCTGCAGAGCTTCTGCCTGGAGCTGGAGGAGCACGCGGACCTGGAGAGCCGGCCGGTGATCAACCTGCAGCTGCGCGAGGATCTCGCGCTCGACCCCGACGAGCGGCTGGCCCTCGCCGAGACCTGCCGCGACGGGGTGCTGCGCTACCTCTCCGAGGCCAGCCGGGACTTCGCCGAGTCCCTCGCCGAGGACCCGTCCGCGGCCGACCTTCGGGTGAAGGTCCACGACCACGGCACGGGACCGTTCGCCGGCACCACGACCAAGATCAAGAATGTGTACCTGGTGAAGGGCGCGACGGCGTGAGGACCTCCGACTTCTCCGCCGCGCCGCCGGTCGGTCAGGCCACCGCCATGTTCGTCGGCGCCACCCGGTACCGGGGGCCACGCTCGATCCTCACCCTGACCCGCACCTGGTTCAGGATGGTCAAGCAGATGAAGCGGATGGACGGATACCGGTGGCACACCGTGTATTACCAGTTCCCGTTCACGCTCGGCACCATCGCGTTCTTCAGCGACCGCGACGCGCTGCTGAAATTCGCCCGCAGCCGCCACCACCGCGACCTCATGTGCTGGGTGACCGACCACGGCACGCGGAACGCGACCGGCGGCTACATCCGGCTGTACAACGCCGAGCCCGAGGGCTACAGCAACGGCGTCTGGCGCGCCGAGGCCGACGGCATGGCGCACATCCCGACCTTCACCCCGCTGTCCACCGAGACGGCCGGCCCGCCGGTGCACCGCGCATGAGGGTGACTCCGGTGAGGTCACGGGCCGACCTGCGCGCGTTCGTCGACCTCCCGCTTCGACTGCATCCGACCAACCGGTACGTGCCCCTGCTGTCGTCGGTGATCGCCGCGCACCGGCGTTTCGCTGAGCTGTTCCTCGTCCGCGACGAACGCGGCGTGGTGGTCGGGCGCACCAGCGTGCACCGCAGCGCCGCCTTCGACGCCAAGGTCGGCCCGCGGCAACTGTTCGGGCACACCGAGTTCGTCGACGACGACGCGGTCTTCGCGGCCATCCTGGCCACGGTCGAGGCCCGGGCCGACGGCCGGCCGCTGTTCGGACCGGTCGCGTTGCTGCCCAACCAGACCGGCGGGGTCATCACCTCCGGCTCCGCCGAGCGCGGCTTCGCGGATTCGGCCTGGAACCCCGCCTACTACCCCGCGACGTACGAGCGGCACGGCTTCCGGCGCCGTTTCGAGGCCGACACCTGGCTGGTCGACCTCCGCGGCAGGGCCTCCGCGGCCGGCTCGACCACCGCCGGCGCCGACCGTGATCACGGGTTCAGCTTCGACGACACCCGCATCGCCTCGGAACGGCTCGTCATCCGGCACGGCTCTCGGCGACACTTCCGCGAGCAACTGCCGATCCTGCGGCGGCTGCTCAACGCCAGCTTCGCGCAGCTCGGCTACTACACCGAGATCTCCGCCGAGCAACTGGCCGAGCAGACCGACGGCCTCGCGTACCTGCTCGACGAGGGGTTGCTGCTCTGGCTGGAGAAGGCCGGCCGACCGATCGCGTTCGTCGTGACGGTGCCGGACATCTCCGAGTTCCTCATGGCGGTCGGTGGCCGGCTCGGCCCGCTCAACCAGCTCCGCCTGCTGGTTACCCGCGCCCGGTACCGCCGCGACGCGGTGCTCATCGTCAAGGGCACCGTGCCCGAAGAACAGGGCAAGGGGTACCTGACCCTGCTGTCGCGCCAGTTGCACCGCAATCTTGCCGCCGGCGGGTACCGGACGCTGCGCAGCACCTTCGTCGAGCGGGAGAACGCCGCCTCGGCCGCCCAGTACCGGCGGGCCGGCGGGCGGCCGCTGCACGGATACACGTTCTACGAGAAGGCACCGGCATGACCTGGGTCGAGCAGCTCCGGGCGCACGAGGCGGTCTGCCGCCGGGCGCCCAGCGCACACAACACGCAGCCGTGGCGGCCCGGGTACCACGCCGACCAGATCGTCATCGACGTCGACCCGGCCCGTACCCTGCCCGACTCCGACCCGACCGGGCGCGACCTCGGCCTCGGCATCGGCGCGTTCGTCGAGACGTGCCTCATCGTCGCCGCCGACCTCGGCCTCCACGTCACCGCGGCGCCCGGTCCCCGCCTGGTCGCCGCGACGCACCGGTATCCGACCCCGTTCACGACAGCCGACGTCGAGGCCCGCCGGGTCGCCCGCGGCCGGTACGCTGCCGGGCCCGTCGACGCGGCCGCGCTCGCCGACCTCGGCCCCGGCTTCGTCCACCTTGCCGCCCGGAATCTCGCGAGCGAACTGGTGGTCGCCGACCGCTGGCAGTTCGACACCCCGCCCGTCGCGGTCGAGCTGCGCGACTGGCTGCGCCTCGACCCCCGCCGTCCGCGCTACCACCTCGACGGCCTCACCGACCGGGCCCTCGTCCTGTCCCGGTTCGAGGCGCGGTTCCTGGCCGCCGCGCTGCGCGCGTACCCGCTCACCCGACGGCTGGGCCTCGCGGCGCTGCTGGCCGCCAGCGGCCGGAACCTCCTGCGGTACGACGGCAGCGTCCTGGTCATGCTGCCGGCGGGGGACGACCACATCGCCGCGGGACGACGCCTCCTGCGCGGCTGGCTGACCCTCGCCCGGCACGGCCTGGCGGTCCATCCGCTCAGCCAGCTCATCGACTGTCCGGTGACCGCCGCCAGGCTCGCCGAACGGGTGGGTGCCCAGCCGCTCGCGGTGTTCCGAGTCGGCCGGCCCCTCGCCGAGCCGACCCGCTCGGCCCGGCTCCCACCTCGGCGTCGAGTGGCGCAGAACCCCCGGCGGTAGTACCCGCGGCACCGTCTCCGAGCCGAGCGTCGCGGTGTGAGGGCGTCGTGCCGCCTCGTCGGGAGCGACGCCGCCTGCCTCGATGCCCTACTCCGGGCAGCCGGACGTCACCACGTTGGTGGTCGAACCCAAGCGGAGCACGCGCGGGGCGGGGTCGTGACAGGTGCTCAGCGGAAGGCGTCGGCGTGTGCCTCCGCCCACTGGCGGAACGTCCTCGCCGGCCGGCCGAGGAGGTCGGGGACCGTCGGACGCACGACGGTGTCGTCGTACGCCCCGTCGACGAAGAAGTTGACGAAGGCGTCGACGTATTCGGGCGGCATGGTGGCAGCCAGTTCCGCCCGGGCTTCGTCGTCCGTGAGTGGGCGCAGGTGCAGGTCCCGACCGAGCAGGCGGGCCAGGATGCGGATGCGGTCGGCGGGCAGGGTGGCCTCGGGACCGGTGAGCCGGTAGATGGCGTGGTCGTGGCCTGGTGTGGTGAGGGCGGCCGCGGCGACCGCGGCGATGTCGAGGGGATCGATGCCGGCGACAGGCACGTCGGCGAACGGCTCTCGCACGACGTTTCCGGCACGTAGCTGCGGCAGCCAGCGCAGTGCGTTGGAGTGGAAACCGCTGGGGCGCAGGATGGTCCACGGGAGGCCGGCGCCCTTGACCGCCGCCTCGGCGACGGCGTGGTGACGAACGACCACGTTGGCGGGGTCGCCGCCGTCGACGGCTCCCGACGACAGCAGGACGACGTGCCGGGCTCCGGCGTCGCAGATCTTCGTCAGCAGGCCGGGCATGTCGGCGTACCCACTGAGGAGAAAGACGCCGCGCACCCCGTTGAGCGCCGCGGTCAGGCTGGCGGGGTCGTTGAGATCGCCGACCGCCCGTTCCACGTCGGGCGGCAGCGACGAGTCCCGGTCGGTGCGGGTGAGCGCACGCACCGGCTCACCGGCCCGACGCAGTACGTGGACCAGTTCTCCGCCGACGTTGCCGGTGGCTCCGGCTATGAGCAACATGTCGATATTCTCCTGAGTGGGTACGAGACGTAGTGCTCGTGGCGATACGGTCCAGGCGGTCCATGCCCCAGCCTGTCAGCGCACCGGCCCCGCGCAGAAGACGGAGTGGCTGCAGGAACGCCTGCAGGAACCTGCGCGGCCCGCTGGCGGCGAGAACGCGCACCGGCGGGTGGACCGTCAGGCGCCGGTACGGCCCGGGGGTGAGAGTGAAAGCTTGGCTGCCTGGACCGTGAGGGCCAGCTGGACGCGGTTCTGGGTCGCCGTCTTGCTGAGGATGGCGCTGATGTAGCCCTTGACGGTCGGGACGGTGAGGTGGAGGTCGGCGGCGATCTGGGCGTTCGACTTGCCATCGGCGACCGCGGAGGCGACCTGCATCTCGCGGGCGCTCAGCTGCTGCAGACGTTTCTGTGCCGCCTGTCGGTCGGTGCCGTGACCGGCGTCGGCCGCAAGCATGGTGATGACACTGCGAGCGACCTCGGGCGACAGCATGCTGCCTCCGTCACGGACCGACCGGACGGCCCGGACGATGTCTTCCGGTGGGGCGTGCTTGAGCAGATAGCCGACCGCGCCGGCCCGGACGGCCCTGGCGACCAGATCGTGGTCGTCGAACGTGGTGAGGACGACCACCGCGGGGCTGCTGCCGCGTTCCCGCAGGCGCTGTGTGGCGGTGATGCCGTCGATCGTCTTCATCCGCAGGTCCATCAGCACGACATGGGGACGATGCAGGTCGACCATGCCGGGCACATCGGAGCCGTCGGCCGCCTCGGCCACCACGCGGATGCCGTGGACGCCATCCAGCATGGCCCGCAGCCCCATCCGCACCAACGGGTCGTCGTCCACCAGCGCGACGCGGGTCGTCTCCGGCAGCTCTTCCATGCCTAGATCTCCCACGGGAGTCGCGCGTTGACGACGAACCGGTTGCCGGCTCGTCCTGACCTGAAGCTCCCGCCCAGGAGCGAGACCCGTTCGCGGAGCCCGATCAGCCCGGTCCCCGTGCCGGGGATGCTCGCCGCCGTTGGCCTGCCGCCGAGCGGAGTGCTGACGGTAACGACGATTTCCCCCGGCGCGCCCGCTTCGACCGTGATGTGGACCGGCGACGCGGGCGCGTGCTTGCGGGCGTTCGTCAGGCCCTCCTGGACGATCCGGTACGCGGTCGCGGCGGCGTTCGGGGAGGTTGCGAGGTCCGCCTGGTCGATACGCTGGTCGAGGTGGATCTCCGTACCGCTGAGCCGGGACTCCTGCACGAGCGTGGCCAGGTCGTCCAGCGTGACCTGGGGCTGCAGCGCGTTCGCCTCGCCGGCCTGCCCGTCGCGGAGGATCCCGATCACCTTGTGGAGGTCGCCGAGCGCGTCGTGGCTGGCCTGCCGGACGATGGTGGCCATGGAGCGCGTCTGCTCCGGTGACAGGTCGCACCGGAAGGCGAGCGCCCCGGCGTGAACGCTGAGCAGCGACAGACGGTGGGCGAGAGTGTCGTGCATCTCCCGCGCGATCCGGCGCCGCTCCTGGTCGCGGATGGTCGCCGCGAGCAGTGCCTGCCCGACCTCCAGATCGTGGGCGCGCTCCAGGACGGCGCGCAGATAGCCGCGTTGGGCGCGGATCATCAGGCCCCAGCCCACGACGGCCAGGTTCATCAGCCCGCCCATGATGATCTGGGTCTGGTAGCTGTAGCCGGCGGCTTGGGGATACAGCAGCGGAAAGCAGAACGTGGCGGCCAGTTGCGCCGCGGTCAGCGCCGCGACGACCTTCGGGCGTACGCGAATGGCTGCGGTGAGCAGCGCGACCATGGCGGCGCCGGCGGCGGATGCGGACACGGCCGACGCGGCGATGGTCAACCCCCCGACCGCCGCCGGGCACCGTCGCCGCCACGCCAGCGAACCGCAGGCGACGGCGCCGAGTACCAGGTCGGTGACCAGGCCGGCACGGGTGTGGGCGCCGATGGTCGGGATCAGGATGAAGCCACCGAACCCGATCGCGGCGAGGAGAAGGACGGCGTCGACCAGAAGCTGGCGGCGGATCAGACCGAGACGATCGCCTGAGCCGGCGACGGTGGAGTAGACGAGCATGTGCCACCGGCCGCGGGGCGGGGTCGGCGGCGCAGCCGGCGGACTTGTCACGTTGTCCGAGGTTAGCCAGCCTGCCGCGGCGCACCAACCTACTTCGGTAGGGTGCTGGACCCTTCGCTGGTCGTACCGATTCGCCCTGCTCGAGGCGGTGTGGGAACCGGGCCGGGGCTTCCAGACTCGAGCTGATCTTCGACCACGGACCGATCGGATGGCAAGCTTGATCAGCTCGAATCTCCCACGTGACGCCGCACAGGACCCGTTGCGGGTCGTCGGGCTCACGAAGTCCTACGGGCCCGCCGGCCAGGTGGTTGCCCTGGCCGGCGTCACGGCGTCCTTCGCGGCCGCGACGTTCACCGCGGTGATGGGGCCGTCCGGCTCCGGCAAGACCACGTTCCTGCAGTGCGCCTCCGGGCTCGACCGGCCCACGGCGGGGACCGTCTTCGTCGACGGCCGCGAGTTCCCGTACGGCAGCGAGGCGGCCGCCACCCGCTTCCGGCGCACCCGCATCGGGTTCGTCTTCCAGCAGTACAACCTGCTGCCGACGCTCACCGCCCTGCAGAACGTGGTGCTGCCGATGCGACTGGCCGGAAGACCGGTCCAGCGCAGGCAGTGCCTGGCCCTGCTCGACCAGGTCGGTCTGGGCGGCCACGCCGACCGCAGGCCGACCGAGCTGTCCGGCGGCCAACAGCAACGGGTGGCGATCGCCCGCGCGCTGGCGTCCAGGCCGTCGATCGTGTTCGCCGACGAGCCGACCGGCGCGCTCGACAGCGCCAGCGCGTCGGCGGTGCTCGCGCTGCTGCGCCGGGCGGTGGACGACTACGGCCAGACGGTCGTCATGGTGACGCACGATCCCATCGCGGCCGGGTTCGCCGACTCGGTGGTCTTCCTCGCCGACGGACGGATCGTCGGCACGCTGCAGGCGCCCACGGCGGCCGCGGTATCGGCGCAGATGGTCCGGCTCGACGCCGGCCGGCGCAGCGGCGGTCCGCGATGACGTTGCTCAGGCTCGCGTTCGGCTCGCTACGCTTCCGCCGAGGCGCCTTCATCGCGACATTCATCAACGTGTTCGCCGGCGCGACCGTACTCATGGCGTTCGCCTCGCTGCTCGACACCGCCCGGGGGGACGGTGTCTCCGCGGCCGACGCGTCATCGCTACGGACGATCGCCGGTGCGGTCGGTGGATGGGGCCTGGTCATCGTGGGGTTCGGCGTCGCCTCGACGACCAACCTGGCGGTTCGGCAACGGCAGGCCGAACTCGCACTGCTCAAAGCCGTCGGTGCCACACCGGGCCAGATCGGCCGCCTGATCATCGGCGAAGGGGTGGTCGTCGCGGTCGTGGCCGCCGCGCTCGGCGTCGTCCCCGCCTTTCTGATCGGCCGCGCGGTGCTGGTGGCGCTCAGCCGCACTGACCAGATCGCCCACGGCGTCGCCCATCAGATCGGACCCCTCGCCCTCGTGGCGGGGCTGTCGACGACGCTGCTCGCCTCGGTGGGCGCCACCGCGGTCATCGCCCGCTCGGCCGGGCGGGTCAGTGCCCGGGAGGCGTTGAGCCACGCCGCCGTCGAGAGCCGAGCGGTCGGTAGGGGTCGGGTGATCGCAGGTGGTGTCCTGCTCGCCGCAGGGGTGGGCTGCGCCCTGGCGATCGCGACCGCGCTCGAGGACGAAGGCTTCACGACGCTGAGCGTCGCCGGCCAGGCCTGTATCGCCTCGGCGATCGGGCTCGCGCTGCTCTCGCCGATCGTGCTGCGGGCGGTGGCCCTGCCGATCGAACTGGCGACGCGGCGGTCGGCCGCGGCGTCGGCGTACCTGGCGGTTGCGGCCGTGCGCGAGCGCACGAGACAGATCGCAGCCGTCACCATGCCGGTGATCGTCCTGACCGGCTTGGCCGTGGGAACCCTCTACATCCAGATGATCCAGAACGACGCGAACGCTGCCGAGGGCATCGCGGTCACCGTCGAGGACAGGGGAGTCCGGACACTGAACCTGATCATCATCGGCATGATCAGCCTGTTCGCGGCGGTCGTGCTCATCAACAACTGCGTCGCGAGCCTGCTGGCGCGACGGCAGGAGTTCGGCCTGGCCCGCAGGATCGGGGCCACGCCTGGACAACTCCTGCGGGCGGTCGCCTGGGAAACGACCATCGCCGCTACGTGCGGGCTGGTCCTCGGCACCCTCTCGGCCGCGATCGGCATCGCCGGGTTCGCGTACGGGCGTACCGGCGCGGTGAGTCCCGACCTCGACAGCACCCCGTACCTGGCCGTCGTCGCCCTCGTCATCGGGCTTACCTGCATCGCCAGCCTCCCGGCCGCCCGTCGGTCGCTGGCCGTACCCATGATCGACGCCGCCGGGCCGGCCCGCCGCTGACGGCGACCAGCACGGCACCCTCCGACATCCACACCTGCTGTTTAGGAGTCAAGGAATGACCAGGCACTCTCGGCGGGACATTCTGCGTTCGGCGGCGGCCATGACGGGCGGCGCCATCGCCGCCGGGGCCGGCGCCCTGCCGCTGATCGGCAGCACCGCCGCGGCGCAGACCGCCTCGCCGCACGCCACCCCACCCGTCCGCCGCTCGGGTCGGTACCCGTTCCTCGAGGGCGCGTTCGCACCGGTCCAGGAGGAGGTCACGGCCTTCGACCTGCCCGTCACTGGCCGGATTCCCCGTGAGCTGAACGGGCGCTACCTGCGCATCGGCCCCAACGTCCTCGGGCTGGAGGACCCCAGGGCGCACCACTGGATGCTCGGCGAGGGCATGGTCCACGGCGTGCGGCTGCGCGACGGCCGCGCCGAGTGGTACCGGAACCGGTGGGTCCGCTCCGCCGCCGTCGCCGCGAAGCTCGGCGAGCCGTACCCGTGGCCGGTGCCGGAACAGGACTACGCCTGCAACACGCACGTCATTGCGCACAACGGCCGGATCCTAACCCTGTTGGAGAGCGGTCCCCTGCCGTACGAGCTCGACGGGGAGCTGAACACCCTCGGCCCCTACGACTTCGGCGGGACCCTGAGCGGCGCGTTCACCGCGCACACCAAACTCGACGCACACGCGGGCGAACTGCACGCGATCACCTACAGCCCGATGTGGGACCACGTACGTCACCTCGTCGTGGACCCGGCCGGTCGCGTCGCCCGCAGCACCACGATCCCGGTGGCCGGCAGCCCCATGATGCACGACTTCGCGCTCACCCAACGGCACGTGGTCCTGTTCGACGTGCCCGTCACGTTCGATCCGGAGGCGGCCGCGGCGGGCCACCCCGTGCCCTACATCTGGAACGACCGGCATCCCGCCCGGGTCGGCGTGCTGCCTCGGGGCGGCGGCGACGTTCGCTGGTTCGACGCGCCGGCGGTGGTCGTGTACTCGCACACCCTCAACGCCTACGACCAGGGGACGTCGATCGTGGTGGACCTGACCACGTTCCCGGCGCCCTTCTACGCTGCCGGCCGGGGCTCCGGCGGCCCGGGGGCCACCGGCACGCCGTCGCTGGACCGATGGACGATCGACCTCGCCCGTGGCCGGGTCCGGATGAGCAGGATCGACGACCGGCCGCAGGAGTACCCACGGATCAACGATGCCCTGGTCTCCCGCCGCCACCGCTTCGGCTACTCGGCCGCGGCGGCCGAGATGTTCCAGGCGTACCTGGCCGTCGACGGCACGCCGCCGGACCGCGCGTTCCACAACGCGCTGATCAAGCACGACCTGCTGCGCGGCACCTCCGAGGTGCACCGCTTCCCCAAGGGGGCGGCAGCCAGCGAGCCGGTCTTCGTCCCGGCCCGCCACCCCGGCCCCGCAGCCGGGGAGCACCGGGCGGCCGAGGACGACGGGTACGCCCTGGCCTACGTGCACAACCCGGACCGCAACGCGTCGGACCTGGTGATCCTGGCGGCCCAGGACTTCACCGGCAAGCCGGTCGCCCGGGTCCAGCTTCCGGCCCGGGTGCCCCTCGGCTTCCACGGCAACTGGGTCCCCGACGCGTAACGGAACCACCCCTTCCCGACCGCCTCCGGCTCCACACCATCGGCCCCCGCCCGCGGACGATGGTGCGGAGCCGGCGCGGCCACCGCGGATCAGCCTCCGCGAACACCGGCGCCCGGTCGATGCCCGGTCGGGTCGGGCGGGCGGTGCAGATGTCTCTTCCTTCGTCACAATCCGGAGGTACCCGGTGAGTCTTGCCGGTCTCGGTGTCACCGCCGAGCAGGAACGTGTCTACCGATACTTCCTGCGCCGCCCACACGCGGACCTCGCGACGGCGGCCGCAGAGCTCGACATTCCTGGCCTGAGTGCGACAGTCGCCGAGCTGCGCACGCTCGGACTGATATCCGGCAGCCTGGTCGCGACCAAACCCGCGGTCGCGGTCGATCTGCTGGTACGCCGCCGCGTGGAACAGACGCAACGGCAACTGACCGAGCTGACCACCGCGTGGGACGTGCTCACCGAACTCGCTGAGGAGCACCGCAGCGGCAAGGCGGTCCACCTGGTTGAGCACATCCCCGACGGCCCCGGCGTCACCCAGCGCATGAACGCGGTGATGGCCGGCGCCCCGGAGGACTTCATGTACATGAAGCCGCTCGCGACGTACAGCAGCTCCCCCGGACCGCTGCACACCTTGCTCGCCGCCGGGTTACGCTGCCGCACGTTGTTTTCGGCGCAGGCCCTGCGCGATCCACGGCAGGCCCGTCACGCGAGGCTCTGGCATGCTCGCGGAGACCTCCACCGGGTCACCTCCGAGCCGGTGCGGCACCTGGCCATCGTCAACCGCAGCGTGGCGTTCGTCCAGGCCGATCCGGCCGGGCCGGAGGCCGGCGCGCTGCAGATTCGCCAACCCGGGCTCGTAGCCGTGCTCGTCGACGTGTACGAGGGCATGTGGAGCCGCGCCCGGGACGTCGACGACCGGCCCCTGTCCCCCGTCGAGCACCAGGTCCTGGATGCGCTGACCCGGTACGACACCGACGACGCCGCCGCACGGGCCCTGAACATCTCGGTTCGCAAGTTCCGGGCCCACGTCGCCGACCTGATGGCCCGCCTGGGCGCCAGGACCCGGTTCCAAGCCGCTCTGTACGCCAGAGACCGAGGCTGGCTGTAGCGGCGAGCCGGGTGGGCCACCGCGGCGACCGCGCCCTGCGCCGGGTCCTCGTGCCGGTCGGCGCCGGCGCTGTCGTGCCCCAGCTCGATCGAGGGCGGGTGACACGGGGAACGGTAGCGAGGTGGGACCGGTTCCGGTCCCGGCCCGACACCCGTCCGGCGCCCGGAGGCGAGACCGCGGCCCGGCCCGACGAGGAGATGCAGGATCCTGCAAATGATCTGCAGCCACTTCACCTGCCATGATCGCCTGTCGAGCTGCGACGCTCGACGCATGGATCGTCTAGATGTCATTGACACCTGCACCCGGCTGGTCTGGCACACCGACCGGCGAGAATGGGACCGCCTCACCGAAGTCCTCGCCGATCAGGTGACGCTGGACTACACCAGCCTGAACGGCGGGGAACCGGTCACGCTGACCCCGGCCGACATCGTGAACGCCTGGCGGAACACGCTCGGCGGTCTCGATGCCACCCAGCACCTGCTGGCCAACCATCTGGTCACGGTCGAGGGCGACGACGCCGTCTGCACGGCGGCATTTCAGGCCACCCACCGGAAGGCCAGCCCTCACGGGGCAGCACTGTGGACGCTGGGCGGCACCTACTCGTTCAACCTGACCCGCGACACGGACGGCTGGCGGATCACCGGGGTGGTCATGACGGCGCTGTGGGGCGACGGCAACCGGGGGTTGCTGCCATGAGAGCGCGCACGATTATCGCGGTGACAGCGGCCGTCGTCCTCGCGGGAGCCGCGATCGCAGTGATGAGCAGCGACCACATGCGGGCGGTCGCCGAAGACGCTGTCACGCCGCTGCCGGTCCCGACCGGATCGCAGGGACCTCTCGAGCCGGCCGCGCAACGCTACTTCGACGCGGTCTCCGCCAAGGACCCGGACGCCGTCGCGGCCGCGTTCGCGGCCGACGCGGTCGTCGTCGACGTCGGTCGCGAGATCCGTGGTCGCGACGCCATCCGCCGCTGGGCCGAGCGCGAGGTCGTCGGCGGCGTCTACACGCTGCTCGGCCACACCCCGCACCCGGACGGCGTCACCGTGCTGGTCCGCTTCCAGCCCGGCGGCGTCGGCGGCTTCCGCGCCAACTACCGCCTCACCGTGACCGACGGCCTGATCAGCCGGGCCGACCTTGAGTACGCCTGACGACCCCACGAGATCCAGGAGCAACACCATGAAGCACGAACGCGTAACCTTCGACAGCGACGGAGCCACTCTCGTCGGCAATCTCTACCTGCCCGACACGACCGCCGGGCCGGTGCCCGGCGTGGTGGTGGCCGGCACCTGGACCAGCGTCAAGGAGCTGATGGCCGACCGGTACGCCCAACGCCTGGCCGGCTACGGCTACGCGGCGCTGTCGTTCGACTTCACCGGCTTCGGCGAGTCCGAAGGCGAGCCCCGCGATGTGGAGAACCCCGCGCGGAAGGTCGCCGACATCCACCACGCGCTCACCTTCCTGGCCGCACATCCGGCCGTCGACCGCGACCGGCTCGCCGAACTCGGCATCTGCGCCGCGGCCATGTACATGGCCGACAACGCCGCCCACGACCCGCGGGTCAAGGCCCTCGCCCTGGTCGCCCCATGGCTCCATGACGCGACGATCTGCGAAGCCACCTACGGCGGAGCTGACGCCGTCGCCGCCAGGATCACGACGGGCCGTGAGGCCCGCGCCCGATACGACGAAACCGGCGAGGTCGACTACGTCCCGGTCGTCAGCACCACCGACCCGCGGGCGGCGATGCCCTACGACATCGACTTCTACCTCAATCCGGCCCGCGGTGGCGTCCCGGCCTGGCCCAACCGATTCGCCGTCATGGCCTGGCCGGACTGGCTCACCTACGACGCCATCAGCCTCGCGCCGCAGATCACCCAACCGACCGTTATCGTCCACAGCACGGATGCCGCCATCCCGGAGGGCGCCAGCCGGTTCCACGCCAGCCTCGCCGGCCCCAAGGACATCCTCTGGAGCCAGGGCACCCAGTTCGACTTCTACGACCAGGAGCCACAGGTGACCACCGCCACCGACACCGTCGCCGCTCACCTGCGCCGGCACCTGCACCACTAGACCCTCACGTGCGGCCCCGGGAACCACACCCGGGGCCCCCTACCGTCCAGGAGCAACCGCTGACCACCAGACGAGCACTGTCCATCGGGCCCCCGACATCCGCACCGCACGCCGAACGCGGCCGCCTGGACGTGCGGTCCGTCAGTCGGGGCCGTCGTGGAGCGTCCCGCGGCGCACAGGGTGCGCCTGCGACGCGCGCCGACGAGCCGCCCATCCCCCTCAGCTGCCACGTCAACGCGGCTGTCCGACCGCCCGGGACAGCGTGGGCCGCGCATCCGCGGGCAGCGGGTCGGCGCGCACGTCCACGAGTTCCACCGACCGACAAGACCGCGATGTTCCGACGAGCTGGCTGTCGACACGGCGCCGGGCACAGCTGGGGGGAAGAATGACCGACGAGGCCAATGGCGCGGCCAACGAGGCGGCGTTCATGTCCGCGCTGGTCACCGAGCACTTCGTGTTGCAGTCCGCGGCCAGCACCACGGTCAGCGAAGCCGCCGGCCGCGCCTCGCTGTTCACCGTCACCCTTTCCAGCTCCCTGGTCGCGCTGGGTTTCGTCGCCCAGTCCGGGACGCTGCTGGTGCCGTTCGTGGCCACGACCATTCCCGTCATCGTCATGCTCGGCGTCTTCACCGTCGTACGGTTGGTGGACACCGGCGTGCAGAACGTGCAACTGCTGGCGAAGATCGCGAACATCCGGGCGTACTACCGGACACTCAGCCCCCAGGCCCCGGCGTTCTTCGCGCCGTGGGGCGCCACCGGCGCGGACGGCGCCACCGAGGCCCTCGCCACGCTCGGGGTACGACGAAGCTGGCGGACGGGCTTGTTCACCATGGCCAGCATGGTTGCCGCTGTCAACAGCTTCGTTGCCGGCGTCGGCGTGGCCCTGGCCTGGGTGTGGATCACCGATAGGGCACAGACGTTGGTTGCGCTTCCGCTGGGGCTGCTGGCGGCGATCGCAGGCATGAGCGGGTTCCTGCTGTATCAGGACCGCCGCTACAAGGCGTTGGAAGCCGGGCTGTCATGAGCCATCGGACCGAGAGAGGAACCATGCGCGCCGTCGTGATCCAGCGGTTGGGTCCGCCCGAGTTGCTACAGGTACGTGACCTGCCGACTCCCACACCTGGCGAAGGTGAGGTCCTGGTCCGGGTGCACGCTGCCGGCATCAACGCCATCGACTGGCTCACTCGCGCCGGCCAGGGCGTCGCCGTGTCGCGGTTCCCGGCCGTACTGGGCTGGGACGTCTCCGGCGTGGTCACCGCCGCCGGAGCGGGGGTCACCGGACTGCCGGTGGGCAGCGAGGTCTTCGGTATGGGCGGCTTTCCCCGCCTGATCGGCGGGTACGCGCAGTACGCCGTCGTGGCCGCGGACGCACTGGCCCGCAAGCCGGAAGGCACCGACCACGCCACCGCGGCTGCCACCCCGATGCCGGCGCTGACCGCCTGGCAGAGCATCGTCACCCACGCCCGGGTCACCGCCGGCCAGCGCGTGCTGGTCCACGGCGCCGCCGGCGGGGTCGGCCACCTGGCCGTGCAACTCGCCGCGGCAGCAGGCGCCCACGTCATCGGCACCGCCTCCGCCCGCAACCATGACCTGGTCAGCGCACTGGGCGCCAGCGAGGTCGTCGACTACACCCGTCAACCGGTGGAGACGGTCGTTCGGGACGCCGATGTGGTGGTCGACCCGATCGGCGGCGACGTCGCGGTCGGGCTGCTGGCCACGCTGCGTCCCGGCGGTCTCCTGGTCACCCTCAAGGGCCGAAGTCCTCGGCTGGAATCCGCGGCCGCCCAGCGTGGCGTCCGGCTGGCCCACACCTACGTGACCCCCGACGGCGCCGCGATGGCCCAGGTGGCGCAACTGCTGGGCGACGGACGATTGCGGATCGAGGTGCAGCAGGTGTTCCCCCTCGAGCAGGCGGCCACCGCACACGCCGTCGGCGAGCGCGGCCATGTCCGCGGCCGGCTCGTCCTGGACACCCTGGACGCCTGACGACGCACCGATCTCGGCGACGGCCCGCGCCTGGTGGTCCAGTGCCGGTGCGTCGGTCTACCAGGGCACGGGTCGCTGATCCCGGTAGAAGCCGCCGGTCGGTCCGCTGTCGGGCAGGGTGGCGGCCCACACGATGCCGGCCGCCCCGTCGGTCACCGGGCGGCCGCCCGGGCCACCCATGTCGGTGGCGACCCAGCCGGGACAGACAGCGTTCACCAGGATGCCGTCGCCGCGCAGTTCGGCGGCGAGCATCCGGGTGAGCGCGTTCAGCCCCGCCTTGGACAGCTTGTACGCGGGGGTGCCACCCCCCATGCTCGCCAGGGAGCCGGCCTCGCTCGAAACGTTGACGACACGGCCGTGACCGCTGGCGCGCAGCATCGGAAGCAGCGCCTGGGTGAGCGACCAGGCGCCGAACAGGTTGGTCTCCAGGGCGACGCGGACCGCGTCGAGATCGGCACTACTCGCGTCGGCCCAGGTGTCGTACGAGATGGCAGCGTTGTTGACCAGCACGTCGAGCCGTCCGTACCGGTCCCCGATGACGGCGGCGAGGGCGGTCGCGGCGGCGGGATCGGTCACGTCCAGCCGGTACGGGACGACTGTGCCGCCCGTGGCGGCCAGTTCGTCGGCGGCCGCAGCGGCCTTGTTCGCGTCCCGGGCGGTGAGCAGGACGGTGTCGCCCCGGGCGGCGAGCTGGCGGGCCACCTCCTTGCCGATGCCCCGGTTGGCGCCGGTGACCACGGCAACCCGCTCGGACACGGCGTTCCTCCTCATCCTCCGGTTCCCCTCCGGCCATGATCGTCCGGATTCGCGATCCACTCAAGATCCGCCACCCGGATCACCCGCTCAGGGCTGCCTGACGAGACACTGGGCGCACCGGCTCGCTCGCCTACACGTACGCGATGAGCCGTCCACAGGCCACGACGGCGGTCCAGGCCGCGAGGGAGATCCCGGCGGCGGCGCGGGCCGCTGTCGGGCTGCCGCCGGTCTCCCAGCGCCGCACGCTCCGGTAGATCCCCAGGTTGAACACGAGGACGTTCACACCGGCCACCGCCAGCAGGACGATCTTCAGCTGGAAGGCCGGGTTGCCGGCGAACTCGTTCGCGCCCGTGACGAACATCAGCGCGCCCGACAGAGCAGCGACGCTGAAACCGATCCGGGCCAGCGGCAGCAGGCGCGCGGCCGCCTGCCGCACGGGAAGCGCACGGCCCGCGCCGAGCAGCCGCAGGTCGAACAGTACGGCTGGGCCAACCAGCAGGGCCAACCCCAGCAGGTGGACGATCTCCAGGGCCGGGTAGGCCCACATGCTGCTCCGGATCGCCTCGGTCAGCGCGGTACGCTCCAGCCAGCCCAGCACGGCGGATCTCCTCCTGGTCAGCGTGGGCGGGGCTGGTGCCCCGTGCCCCGCGGTCCGTCACCGGTTTCGCGCCGCGTGGCGCCGCCGCCCCAGCAGATGCACTCCGATGGCGGCCGGAATGATGCCGACGATCAACGCCAACAACGGCCATCCTGCGGGGACGTCGCCCGGGGCGCCGTTGCCGGCGGTGTCGGCACCGTCCGGGCTGCCGCCCGCGCCGTCGGCGTCGGAACCGCCGGCCGTGTCCGCGGCGGGCAGCGGTACAGACCGTTGCCGGATCGCCCGTCCGTCCTCCCGGATCAACAGCTCGGGCCGGAACTCCGCGCCACCGTCGCGGGCGAGGTATCCCACCGCCTGCAGATGCTCGCCGACGCGGGTACGGTCGGCCATGCCCCACGCCTCGAGGCGGGACGGCGGTGCGAGCACCAGGGTGACCCGCCGGCCGCCCTCCAGCGCACGGGTCCGGCGCAGGACATCGCGGCCGCCGAGCTCCTCCAGCTCGGAGGGAATGGCCCGGCCTGCCAGGTCGGCGGGGAGATCGATGGTGGCGGGAAGGTCCAGCCGGACCTCGGGGTGTGGGTTGCCCCACCGGACGTCCGTCACCGTTCCGTTCAGATAGAACGGCCGGCCGGTCTCGAACTCCTGCCAGCCGTGATGGGCGTGTGCGGGGCCGACCGGCCCGACCGCGAGGGCCAGACAGCCCAGTAGCGCGGCGAGGATCGCCCGAACCAGCACCGCTGCCCGGCTCCCGGGGCGTGTCCGACCGGTGGGTCCGGGGCGTCGACGGGTCGACATGCCTTTCCTTTCGTGGTGGGGAGGGGACCGTGGACGGGAGGGCTAGGCGGTTGAGCGGTGCATCGGAACTCCTCTCGCCAGGGCTGAATCGCCCTGCGGCACCGATGCTGCCCGGTGGCGGCAGGATCAAGACGTTCGATAGCGGCGACCGGAGCCATTGATATTCTCTGGATATCGGCGCGTCACAGCATCAGGTCGCGGCCGTTCGGAAGGTGGTGACAGGGGTGGAGCTGCGGCATCTGCGTTACTTCCTCGCAGTGGCGGAACACCTGCACTTCGGCAGGGCGGCCGAGGCCCTGGGCATCCGGCAGCCGCCGTTGAGCCAGCAGATCCGGGCCCTGGAGGAGGAGTTGGGCGTGCCGCTGTTCGAGCGCAGCAGCCGGCACGTGGCACTCACCGCGGCGGGCGAGGCGTTCCGGGACGACGCGCGGCTGTCGCTCGCCCACGCCGAGGCCGCGCGGCTGGCAGCCCGACGTGTCGGGCGCGGAGACACGGGCGAGGTCGCCCTCGGGTACGTCGGCTCGGCGACCCTGACCCTGCTGCCGCAGATCCTGCGCCGGTTTCGTGACCGGTATCCCGACGTCGCCCTCGCTCTGCGGGAGCTGACCACCACCGAACAGGCGCGGGCGCTGCGGGCCGGGAACCTGGACGTCGGGCTGCTCCGGCCGCCACTTGCCGACGCGGACGCCGAGGCGCTGCGTGTCGAACCAGTCGGCGCGGAACGCCTGATCGCGGCCCTGCCCGCCGGGCACCCGCTGGCCCACAGGCGCACCCTGAACGTCCGCGACCTCGCCGGCCAGCCCTTCGTGCTGTCACCCAGGGAACTGGGGCCGGGGCTGCACGACCAGATCCTCGACTACTGTCGGCGGGCCGGCTTCACCCCACGCGTGACCCAGGAGGCGGTACAGATGCAGAGCATCGTCGCGCTGGTCGGCGGCGGACTCGGCGTGTCCCTGGTGCCCGCCTCGGTGAGCCGCCTCCGTCGCGCCGATGTCGTCTACCGCCCGCTGCAACCCGCCACCCGGGTCGTACACCTCGCCGCGGCTCGCAGGCACAGCGATGGCAGACCCACCACAATCAACCTGATGGCGCTCACGCGCGACCTGGCGAACGCGCGACTCCCCGCCGCCTGATCCCGGCCAACCACCGCCGGAGCCGAACAACCAGAATCAGCATCGTCGAGCATCGGCCAGCACACCTGCGGCACCACCAGCGCAGATCATCTCAAACTCGCGCTCTGGGTCGAACAGTTCGGACCGAACCGGCAGTGGGCCGCCGATGACTGCCGGCGCCTGTCCCGCCGGATCGCAATCCGACCCACCCTCTCATTTATCCGCGAGGGATCGCCGCCTGATCAGCTGGCCGATCAAGCACTGCCTTCTCGCCGGCCCGGACGGCGAACGGCAGCACGTTCCCCGGGGGCGGCAGCGGGCAGATGAAGGCCTCGGAGAACGCGCACGGAGGCAGGGTGACGCGGTTGAAGTCCAGCGTCACCGGGCCCGCCGTCGCCGGCAGGGGCAGAAACAGAAAACGGGCCGCGCCGTAGCTCTCCTGTCCGCTGGTGGCGTCCCGGAACGTGATGTGCGCTTCGCCCTCATGTCCGGTGTACAGCGCGAGCAACTCGGCGTGTTGGCCGTCGACGGTGAAGGTGAACGTGCCGACGACCGGGTAGTCCACCAGCCGGTCGGAGCGGCTGTGCGCGGTGCGCACCGCCTGATCGGCGTCGGCCGGGGTGAATTCGGCGGTCACCACCCAGGCGGGGTCGGGGACGTAGGCGTCGATGCCGGCGAAACGACGCACCGCCGGCGCGTGCGGGTCGTACGTCCGTACCGCCAGGTCGCCGCCGCGTCGAACGATCTTCAGCTCGACGTCGCCCACCATGAGCCGCTGGTCGGGGCGCAGCACGCCCTCAGCGGTCGGCACACCACCGACGAGCAGTCCTTCGGCGCCGGACACCCGTACGTCGGTTCCCTCGGCACGCCAGGTGCCGGGTATCCCGTCGATCTGGGTGTCCCCCACCAGCCAGTGAGTGCCGGTCAGCGTGAGGTCCCCGCCCGGCGCCGCCACGGCCGCCTCACGTTCGGCGTGCCAGGTCCGCCACTGATCGACAAAGGTCACGGTTCCTCCAGCAGGTCGAGCGGCAGCTGCGGGATGGCCGCCAGCAGGGCACGGGTGTACTCGTCGGCGGGGTTGGTCAGCACGTCCGCGGTCAGGCCGCGCTCGACGACGCGGCCATGGCGCATGACGAGCACCTCCTGGCACAGCTGGCTGACGATCGCCAGGTCATGCGAGACCAGCACGAGCGTGAGCCCGAGCCGGTCAACGAGATCCTTGAGCAGGTCGATGATCTGCAGCCGGACCGAGACGTCGAGGGCGCTGACGGGCTCGTCGGCGAGCAGGATCCGCGGGGCCGGTGCGAGTGCCCGCGCGATGGCGATGCGCTGGCGCTGGCCGCCGGAGAACTCGTGCGGGTAGCGCCGTCCGTCCTCCGGGCGCAGCCCCACCGCGGTGAGCACCTCGGCGACGCGCTCGGCGCGGGCCGCCCGGTCCGTACCGATGCGCAGCGAGCGCAGCGGCTCCGCGACGATCGACGCGACCGACATGCGGGGGTTCAGCGACGACCGGGGGTCCTGGAAGACGATCTGGACCTGCCGACGGAACGCGCGGTGGCGAACCCGGTCGAGGGGCTGGCCAGCGAAGCGGATCTCGCCCGAGGTGGGGCGGTCCACGCCGAGCAACTGCCGCAGCAGGGTCGACTTCCCGGCGCCCGACTCGCCGACGATCCCGAGGCTGGTCCCCGGCCGCACGGTGACGTCCACCCCATCGAGCGCCGGGTGGGTTCGGCCCGGGAACCATCGGGTGAGCTGATGCCCGCTGAGAATCGGATCGCTCATCGGTCCTCCCTGCGCACGCTTGGGCCGGCCAGCCGGGTCACCCTGGCGGCGCTCGCGACGAGCTGCCGGGCGTAGCCGGAGCGGGGCCGGCGCAGCACGTCGTCGACCGGGCCGGATTCGACCAAGCGGCCCGTGCGCATGACCAGGAGATGGCGGGCCAGTCCGGCGACGACCGGCAGGTCGTGGCTGATGAACAGCAGCCCCACCCCGGTCTCCTCGATCAGCTCGTCGAGCAGGGTGAGGATCTGCGCCTGTACGGTCACGTCCAGCGCGGTCGTCGGCTCGTCGGCAATGAGCACCCGGGGCTGGCAGGCGAGGGCCATCGCCAGGGCCACCCGCTGTCGTTGGCCGCCGGAGAGTTCGTGCGGCAGGGCCCGTACCAGCCGGGCCGCGTCAGGCAGGTGCACCCGGCCGCACCACTCGATCGCGCGGCGCTCGGCGTCGCTGCGGTTGAGGCCCTGGTGCAGCCGCAGCGGACCGGCGATCTGGCGGCCGACCGACATCAGCGGGTCCAGGGCGGTCAGGGGCTCCTGGAACACGATGCTGACGGTGCGGCCGCGGACCCGGCGCCACTGCCGGTCCGGCGCGCCGAGGTGGTCCTCGCCGTCGATGAGGATGCGCCCGCTCGTGCGCATGCCCGGCGGTAGCAGTCCCAGCAGCGCCAGCGCGGTCAGCGATTTTCCTGAGCCGGATTCGCCGATGAGGCCGACCCGGTCGCGGGCGGCGAGGCCGAACGAGACGTCGCGAACGAGCGGCTGCCCGTCGAGCGTGATGGTCAGCCCGGTGGTCTCCAGGACGGTCATCGGTCCGCTGCCTGCCTTTCCTGCCGTAGCTGCGGGTCGAGGACCTCCCGCAGGCCGTCACCGAGCAGGTTGACCCCGACGACCGTGACGGCGACCGCGAGGCCGGGCAGCAGGACGTTCCACGGGGCCACGCTCACCGTCGACTGCGCCTCCTGGAGCATGCGGCCCCACGACGGCGCGGGCGGCGGGGTGCCGAGCCCCAGGTACGACAGCGAGGCCTCGGCGATGACCGCGACGCCGAAGGCGAGGGTGGCCTGCACCAGCAGGGTGTGCCAGATGTTGGGCAGGACGTGCCGGACCAGGACCATCAGTGGCCCGGTGCCACAGGTACGCGCCGCGAGGACGTAGTCCTGGGTGAGCACCCGGCTCGCCGAGATCCGGGTCAGCCGGGCCACCTCGGCGGAGACGCCGATCCCGATCGCGCTGATCGCGACTCCCGCCGACGCGCCGTACACGGTGACCAGCAGCATCGCCAACAGCAGGGTCGGGAAGGCGATCACGATGTCGATCACTCCGATGACGGCGTTCTCCACGAACCGGCCGGCGGACGCCGCGAGCAGGCCCAACGGGATGCCGATGACGAACGCCACCGCGACCGAGGCCAGCCCGATCCACACCGCGGTACGCGCGCCGAGCATCAGCTGGGTGAACTGGTCACGACCCAGGCGGTCGGTGCCCGCCCAGTGCTGTGCGGACGGGTCCGCCAGCCGGGCCGCCGGGTCGGTGTGGTCCGGCCCGTACGGGGACCAGGCCAGCGACACCAGCGCCAGGGCGAGAACCGCCAGCAGCAGCGCCGCGCCGACCACGAACGACGGCGAGCGCCGGCCTCGGCGTGGCCGGGCGGGGGTGTCGAGCGCATCGATCGTTTCGACCGCTTCGACCAGAGGTGTGCTCATGTCCGTGCTCTCAGTCTCGGATCGACCAGCCGCTGCACGACGTCGACGACGAGCCCCATCACCAGCACGGTCGCCGTCATGAGGAAGACCGTGCCCTGCACGATCGGCAGATCGCGGGCCTTCACGCTGGTCAACAGCAACGAGCCCAGGCCGGGCAGGGCGAAGACGCTCTCGATGACCACGGTGCCCAGCAGTGAGCTGGCCAGCAGGATGCCCAGGATCTGGACCACGGTCGCGGCGCCGTTGCGTGGTCCGTGCCGCCACAGTGCCCGCGGCAGGCTGTATCCGAGGGAGCGGGCGGTGCGCACGTACTCCTGGCTCAGCACGTCAAGCGTCGCGGAGCGTACGTAGCGCACCAACACCGACCCCTGCGCGATCGTCAGCGCCGCCACCGGCAGGACCAGTGACTGGACTGCGGCTTGCGGATCCTGCCAGCCGGCACGGGGAAACCCGCCCGGTGGCAGCGCCCGCCACTGCACCGCCACCAGCCAGACCACCAGGATCCCTACCCAGAAGATGGGCAGCGCGATCCCCAACTGCGCCAGCGTCGACACCACCACCCCGAGCAGGCCCCGCCGCCGTACCGCCGCGAACACCCCGATCGGTACGGCCACGATGATCGACAGGACGAACGCGCTCAGCGCCAGCGGTACGGTGACCGGGAGCCGGTCGGCGATCTGATCGAGCACCGGCATCTGGGTGAACAGGCTGTCCCCGAGGTTGCCGGTCAGCAGGCCGCCCAACCAGTGGCCGTACTGCGCCAGCACTGGCCGGTCGGTGCCGAGCTGGTGCCGGATCGCATCGATCTGGTCCGGGGAGGACCCGACCGCCAGCAGCGTGACGGCCGGGTCGCCCGGTAGGACTCGGAGCAGGAAGAACACCGCCGAACCCGCGACGAAGAGCGAACCGATCAGCCAGGCGACCCGACGGATGAGGTAGCTGAGCATCGCCTATCGCCTAGCGTTTGGTGATCGGCGCGACATAGAAGCTGTCCGTGGTGTTGTTCTTCTGGTAGCCGCTGACCGAGGTGCTGGCGACTTTGATGGCGGGGTCGAGGAACAGCCAGGCGCTCGCCGCGTCCTCGGAGATCTGCCGCGCCACCTTCTTCAGCAGGGCGGTCTGCTCGTCGGGCGTCGCGGCGGTCTCGGAGTCCTTGACCCACTGCTGCACCTGCGGGTTGTCGTACTGCCAGTAGAAGGTCGGGTCGCCGTACCAGACCAGGTCGCGCTGGTTGACGTGGGTCATGATGGTGGCCTGGAAGTTGTGGTTCTTGTAGACCTTGTCGGTCCAGGTCGCGTCGTCAACGGGGTTCAGCGTGATGGTGATACCGGCCTGGGCGAGCTGGCTCTTCAGCCCCTGCGCGATGATGTTGACCGCGTCCGACGGTACGTAGTCGACGGTGAAGGACAGACCGTTTGCGTACCCGGCCTTGGCCAGCAACTGCTTGGCGCCGGCCACGTTGTGGTCGTCGATGCTGGTCAGGTCCTCGTACCAGGGGTCCGTGGGCGGCACCATCGAGCCGATGACCTGGCCCCGGTCGGCCCACACCGCCGTCAGCAGAGCCCTGCGGTCGATGGCCTGCCGGATGGCGCGCCGTACGTCGGGGTTGTTGAACGGGGCGATGGCGTCGTTGAAGTTGAACAGCTCCTTCGTCGTCGACGTGCCTTCCACGATGGAGAACTGCGGCTGGTTCTCGAACTGGGGGAGCACATCCGGCGAGGACACCTGGGTCACCAGGTCGAGTTGGCCGGCGAGCAGCGCGTTGTTCTCGGCGGTGGCGTCCTTGAAGAAGCGGTACACCACCTGCTTGTTGCTGGCCTTCGTGCCCCAGTACTCGTCGTTGCGGGTCAGGGTGATGGAATCGCCCTGCTTCCACGAGGTCAGGGTGTACGGGCCGGTGCCGATCACCGTCGTCTCCGGGTTGCCGGTGCCGGGCTTGGTGACAGCCGCGCCGGTGCTGGTGAGGTAGAACAGGAACGATTGCGACCGCGTCGACAGGGTGACCTTGACGGTATCGTCGTCCGGCGCCTCGATCGTCTTCATGATCGAGAGGTTCTTCTTACGGGCGCTGGTCGACTCATCCGATGTCACCCGCTTGAGCGCGACCACCACGTCGCTGGCCTTCAGCGGGGTGCCGTCGGAGAACGTCACGCCGGGCTGTAGATGGAACGTGTATGCCGTGCCGTCCGGCGAGACGTCCCACGACTTGGCCAGCAGCGGCTCGACCTTGCCCTCGTCGGTGAGCACCGTGAGCCCCTCGACGACGTTGCGCAGCAGCACCTGGGCGTGACCGGTGTTGCCGCCCTTGATCGTGTTGAGCGTCGTCGGCTCGGTCAGCGAACCGACCGTGATCGTCGCGTCGGGATCGGCGGCGCCCGTCGACCCGGGGTTCGTCGACGAGCCGCAGGCGGTGAGCAGCACCGCGAGGGTGGCGGTGACCGCGAGCGCGCCGAGCGGGCGCAAGCGGTGTGTGAAGGGCAGGCCGAACGAGGGCCTACGGTCAGTGGTCATGTCCGTACTCCAGGCAAGCGGAAACCTACGTCACGCGAGCGCGGGACGCGGCGATTGAAATTCGCAAAATGAGAAAGGTCGGACGTCGATGACGGCGCGCGGGCAGCGTGGCGCGGCAGCCACGGGCGCGGGCCGGGGTGTCAGACCGTCAACAACAGCAGATACGGCGCGCGGCGACGACACGGACCGCAAGCGGGGTCCGGTCCAACGACGGCGCAGTGTTCACGCAGGTCACAGTACATGATCACTTGGTTGGGGCAGCAAGCCGACGATCGTGTCCTCTGCCACAGACCCGAGTCCCGTTCGCAGTCCCTCGATGTACGTGCTTGGAGAGGCCCGGAAGGCGGCTGCCAGTCCGGGCCTCACCGTTGCGGGATCAACTCATCGCGTCGGTGTCGTCCCGGCCGTACGCACCACAAGACGACGGTGAGGTTCCGGTTGACGTCATGACCGGCCGCGTTCGCCCGGGTGCCGGCGATCCGACCGTCCGGGTTGGATTGCTGCCACCCACTCCAGGTCGCCCACCGCCCGGCTGCCCCCCACGCTCTCGATCGGCTCGTCCTCGTTTGTCGTGGCGGTCGGCGACGGCGGGTCCGACATTCGACTGGGACCGGGGCGAAGGCCACCTCGCCCGCCTCGTCACGCGCCGCCAGCGTGCCGTCCGGTCGCTCGGACACCGTCAGGCCCCGCGCCGACCGCTCGGAGTCGATCTCCGCGACGCGGGGGTTGTCGGCCTCCGCGGGGTCCTGACCACGAGCGCCGGCGCGAAGCCCTTCGCGTGCGCGGTGAGCTGAAGGTCCACTCCGGGCAGCGCCTCGGAGTAGGTAGTGGCCTCCCCGGACAGCCGCGGCGGCGGTAGCGGGTCCGGCCACTTAATCTCGATCCGTTCGTCGCGTTCCTCACCTTCCACGTCGAGATCCGCAAGGTCATCTGCAGATCCTCCGCTGCGCCGGGGCGCGTGCGACTCGCGGTTCGCGGAGAACACCGCGGCGACGGGCGTAGGCGATGGTGACAGCGATGACGACGTCGACCAGCTCCGAGAGTGGAATTCGGGCGGTATCGCGGCCATCCTCGACGCCCGCGTCACCTCAGACGAGATTGCCAAGGTCGTCGCCCTGATCCGCGGCTGACCGCCAACCTGGACGGCGTCAACCCACCCGCCGGGCGGTTCGGCCCACATCCTTCGGCGGCAGATCCGACCCGAGCCATCGGGGGCTCACTTCTCGGACGGGCTTCGAGACTCGCCGTCCTGCGCCAGGCTGTTTGCCGGGGTCATGCCCCCAGATCCTCCGTCACGGGCAGGCACTCGGCGAGCAGGTCGACGACGTCGCGCCAGGCTCGCTGCGCGTGCAGTGGGTGGAAGCCGACGCCGGGGACCGCGGGGTGGTCGACCGGCGGGTGATGGAAGGCGTGCAAGGCGCCGCCGTAGACAGTGAGGCGCCAGTCGACGCCCGCGGCCTGCATCTCGGCGGCGAACGCGTCCCGTTGCGCGGGCGGCATGATCGGGTCTTCCGACCCGACCCCGGCCCAGACCGGGCAGCGAATGCGCGCTGCCTCGCCCGGTCGGCCCGTGGTGGTTGCGTTGACTGTTCCGATCGCGCGCAGGTTGACTCCGGCTCGCCCGAGTTCCAGCGCGATGGCGCCCCCGGTGCCGTAGCCGATGGCGGCGATCCGGTCGGGGTCGGTCCGCGGTTCGGTGCGCAACACGTCGAGCGCCGCATGGCCGATGCCCCGCATTCGGTCGGGATCAGCGAGCAGTGGTAAGCAACGGGCCAGCATCTCCTCGGGGTCGCTCAAGTAGCGTCCGCCGTGAAGGTCGAAGGCCAGCGCTACATATCCCAGCTCGGCGAGGGCATCGGCGCGGCGGTGCTCGACGTCGCTGGGCCCCATGCCCTCGGGTCCGAGCAGCACCGCGGGCCGGCGGTCGACGCCGGTCGGGAGCGCGAGGTGACCGATCATCGTCAAACCGTCCGCCCGGTACTCGACCGTGCGCGTCGTAATCGTCGTCATGAGACCGACTGTAGTGATCTTCGAGCCCGGTTCGGCCGTTGTTCTGCCGCTGGCAGAACAACCCGCGCGTCCCTCTGGAATGCGGGGGCCGAGGCTCAGGGTTTCAAGATCATCTTGCTGCCCCTTCGGCGAAGACTCGGTCACGATCCGTAGGGGACACGGGAGCCGAAAGGCCGTCAGGCTCAGGAACACCGGCTACTCGATCAGCGACTCCTACCAATCTCACGGGGCCGGCGACGGTGTCGCCGGAGGGAGTGGTCGGGGTCGTGTTGCAGCACGACCCCGACCGCGCAGGAGCACTCAGCGGATAAGGCGACTTATCCGCTCAGCGACGCACCGGGTCTTCTGTCCAGTCCCACCGGCGGCGAGATCGTGGCAGTGATCGCACGCAGCGGCGTCGTCCTCACAGACGCCCGCCATCTCGGGGACCTCGTTGCGGCGACCATCGCCGACCCCGCTGCCGCCCACCTCCGTGACGGGCGGGTGGCAGTTCGTCGACACCGGCGCGATCTGGGACGAGCCTCAGCAGACGGACCTGGTCGACGCGGCACTGGCCGAACAAGGGCCGAAGGCCGCGATCCCCGCGAGCTCTGACTCCGTCAGGAACTCCTCGATTCTGCTGTGAGCCCGGTCAGGCCACGACGGCCGGATAGGGACTCCTCATCTCGCCGAAGTAGGCCTCGGGCGCTCCTTCGATGTGCTCGGGTAGTTCGTCCATGAAGGCGCGCAGCAGTGGGGTCGCGTTGTGCCGGTCGAGGTCTTCCCGCGAACGCCAGACCTCATAGAGGAAGAATCGGCCGTCCTCCTGCTCGTGGAGGTGGTACTCAAGGCTGCCCTCGTGCCCTCGAGACGGCTCGACGAGATCCATCAGGAGGTTCCTGAGCTCGTCGGCGTGTCCTGGCTTGGGGGTCAGGAATCCGTAGAGCGACACGGGCGCTGGCGTAGTCGAAGTCGTCGTCATGTGCTCAACGGTAGAATGTGACATGGATGTCAGATTCAAGCTGCTGTCTCATGAGGTGGGTCACATGAAGATCGGGGAACTGTCTCGCGAAACAGGCGTGGCCGTACGTCTTCTCCGCTACTACGAGGCCCAAGGGCTGCTCACCTCCGACCGCAGCGAAGGCGGCCACCGCCATTACGCTCCCGAGGCATCCGCCACGGTCGCCCGCATCCGCGCCCTGCTCGCCGCCGGGCTCCCTACCAAGGTCATCCGCGAGCTCATGCCCTGCTTCGTCGGCGACGGCATCGAGATCCAGGCCTGCGTTCTCGACCACCTCAGGACCCAGTACGCCGAGTTGGACTCCCGCATAGCCGACCTGACCCGAGCCCGCACCGCTCTGGGCGAGATCCTCGAAGCCTCCACCCGAGCACTCATCCGCGTCTGAACCGGCCGTAACGCGTCGGGTAGCCGTGACCGAGCCTGCGCCGAACACCGTGGTCAACCTACAGAGCAGGTGATGGGTGTCCGTGAAGCGGCGGTAGACGGGGCTGCCCTACATGACCTCTGGAAATGATCGGCGCTCACGGCTCTGCCGGGAATTCGCGAAACGCGGAAACATCGGCTGGCGTACGGTCACCAGATGTGCAGTGCGATGTCTGTTCGACGAGGTGCCGTGGTGAATCGTGTGACTGCTGACCGGCTGATGCTCGTCAACGTGGTGAATCACCGGCTCTACCCGCAAGAGCCGCATCTGCCGCGATCCGGACGCGTACCTCCACTCTGCCGTAATTTAACGTCGTGAGTTCAGCCGGCGGTCCTGGCGGGGGGTGACAGCCCTCAGGGCGCGGACGTCGATACATCGGCGTTTATCTCATCATGTACCTGGCACTGCACTCCAAGCCGTACCCCGACAGGACCAGGCGCGCTCACCAGAGAGGCCCCCGCCTATTCGTCGTCGTGGTCGGCGTGATCGGAGTCGCGCAGCGGACGCAGGCACCGCCGAGGTCCGGCAGCCGGAACGGGTGGTTGCCGTGGACGTCGATGTGCTGACGCGGGTACGCCGGCAGACGGGCGACGTCGACGTCGAGCACCGGGCACTCTGCGCGCAGTTCGGTCAGCGTCCGGTCCAGAGACACGATGCTCCAGAGCACCCACGTGTTGAGCACGAACCCGAGCGCGCCGAGCTGTTCCTCCTACCCGTCACGGTATGCCCGATACAGTTCGCCCTTGCGGCCGTGGAAGATGTGGCGGCCGGGACCGGGTTCTGGCCAGGCTGCGCACCGAGGGCCAGGGCCGATCTGCACCAGCTGCGCCGGGTTCTCCTCATCGCATGCCTGCGTGGAGTGCGGGCAGGAGGGCAAGCTGCACGCCGGACGCCGCTGCCGGCGACGGTGCCGCCCAAGACGCCGCCCGCACCACCGATCTTCCGGCGTTCGCCACTCCGTTCGACAACTTCGTCAAACCTCATGATCGATACCGCGGCGAGGGGTGACGAGGCGGACGGCTCGCCCAAGGCGCAGCCGAGAGGTTGCTGACGGCCGGCGCTTGTCCCACACTTTGCTGCGGCTGTGTTCAAGACAGGGTTGCTGTCGGAACGTGACGACCGGGGCAGTGGCTCCTGGGCAAGACGCGGTGGTGATGTCTACCGCTTCGCCTGTGTGAAGGGTGCGTTCCTGCGGGGTGGTGTAGGTGATGACCGCTGCGGCGTCCCTCGGGCATACAGGTGGGTCGTCGCGTGAGTCTCGGGTGGTAGGGCCTGCCCTACCACGAAGCATGGCCCGCCGTGTGTTGCCGACGCTGGTGATCCAGAACGCTGATGACCATGCACAACACGCTGGTCGTCGAACTGCTCGACGTGACGAAGACGTATCCGGGCGCCGGGGCGCGCGCCCTCGACGGGGTGTCGGTGGCGTTCGGCGCCGGCACGTTCAACGCGGTGATGGGGCCGTCCGGATCCGGCAAGTCCACCCTGTTGCAGTGCGCCGCCGGCCTGGACCGGCCGGACAGCGGTCAGATCCGACTGGCCGGCCAGGAGATCGGCCGGCTGCGCGAGCCGAAGCTGACCGAAGTCCGCCGCCGGGCGGTCGGTTTCGTGTTCCAGTCGTACAACCTGCTGGACTCGCTGTCGTTGTGGCACAACGTGCTGCTGCCGCAGCAGTTGGCCGGGGTGCGGCCGGACCGGGCGTGGTCGCGTGAGGTCATGCGCCGGGTCGGGCTCGCCGGGCGGGAGAACGACCGGCCGGCGCAGCTGTCCGGTGGGCAGCGGCAGCGGGTCGCGCTGGCCCGGGCGCTCGCCGCTCGACCTGAGGTGATCTTCGCGGACGAACCGACCGGCGCGCTGGACCTGGCGACCGGCCGTGAGGTGCTCGGTCTGCTGCGAGAGGCGGTCGACGACCTCGGGACCACGATCGTCATGGTCACGCACGACCCGGCGGCCGCGGCGTGGGGCGACCGGGTGGTGTTCCTCGCGGACGGTCGCATCGTCACCGAGTTGGCCAGCCCGTCGGCCGAGAAGGTCGCGGCGCAGATGACGGCGGTGAGCGCCCGATGATGCGACTGGCGATCGGCAGCCTGCGCCGCCACCTCGGCGCCTACGTCGGTACGTTCGTCGCGGCGTTCCTCGCCGTGGCCCTGCTGGCCGGGGGCGGGCTGCTGCTGTTCTCGGTGCTCACCGCGAAGCCTCCGGCCGACCGGTTCGCCGCCACCACGCTCGTGGTCTCCGGCGAGCGCGAGATCAGCCTGGAGACCGCGACGGTCAAGAAGAAGAAGGAGGGCAAGTCCAAGACCAAGCGCAAGGTCAAGAGCGAGCGGCTGACCGGGGCCGGCACGGTGCCGGTCGACCTGACCGGCAAGATCGCGTCCGTGCCGGGAGTGGCCCGGGTGGTCGCGGATACCGCCTTCCCGGTGCAGGTCGCCGGTCGCGACGGCCGGCCGCTGCGGGGAACCGATGACGCGCCGGTGATCGGGCACGGTTGGGCGTCGGCGGTGCTCACCCCGTACGCGTTGAAGAGCGGCCGGGTACCCGGCCGGGGCGAGGTGGTCATCGATGCCGACCTGGCCGCAACCGATGGGTTGACGGTCGGCGGCGAGCTGCGGCTCACCACCCGGACCGGCGCCCGGACGGTACGGGTCAGCGGCATCGCCGCACCGGAAGGCCGCGACGGCCTGCCCGCTCAGGGTGCGCTGTTCCTGCACGACTCCGACGTCGCCGCCGTCTCCGGGCTGGCCGGGCCGACCGCCATCGGGGTTTTCGCGGCGCCGGGCACGGACCTGGCCGCGCTGCGACGACAGGTGCGGGCCGCCGCCGGTGACGCCGACGTGTACACGGGCGCCGATCGTGTTCGCGCGGACCTGCCCGGAGCGTTGCCGGACTACATCGGCCCGATCTCCATCTTCGGATTCGTCATCGGCATCACCGCCTTCGCCGCGGTGTTCGTGCTCACCGGCACGGTCACCCTCAGCGTCCGTCAGCGTCTGCGTGAGCTGGCGTTGCTGCGCACGGTCGGTGCGACGCCGAAACAGCTGCGCCGGATGCTGGGCCTGGAGAGCGTCGTTCTCGCCGCGGTCGCGGCGGTGCCGGGCGCACCGCTGGGTGTGCTGTTCGCCCAGGCCGTCGCCGCCCGGTTCCAGACGCTCGGCGCGGTGCCCGCACAGTTCACCGTACGGATCAACGTGCCGGTGCTGTTACTGGCGGCCCTGGCCGGTGTGCTGGTCACGTTCGTCGGTGCCCGCACCGCCGCGCGTCGGGCGGTGCGCATCGCCCCGACCCAGGCCCTCACAGAGACCGCCACCGCACCGACCGGGGGCGTCGTGATCCGTACGCTCGCCGCGCTGATCGCGGCCGCCGGCGCCGTCGCGGTGCTCACCTTCGTGCCGCTGGACGGCCCGCTCGGCATGGGCATGAGCTTCGTGTCGTCGGCCTTGTTGCTGTGCGCGGTCGCCGCGCTCGGTCCGATCCTGGTGCGCCTGGTCACGATGGTCGTGTCCCGCCTGTTCGGGTTGGCCGGGCTGATCGCCCGGGTCGAGCACCGGCGGGTGGCCGCGGTCGCCGTGCCGCTCGTGCTCATGTTCGCGATCAACGCCACGATGCTGCTCAACAGCGACCTGCTGGGCCGGCTGACCGCGCAGGAGCAGGTGGCCCGCAACGCGCCGGCGACGGCGCAGCTCACCGTGGCCGGTGGCCTGCCACTGGCGACGGCGCAGCGGCTGGCGACGGTGCCGGGCGTGACCGGTGCGGCGGCGGTGCTGCCGACACGGGTCATCGTCGAGCAGGGCGGCAAACCGGAGGACTATGCGGCGCAGGGTCTGCTGGTCACCGGCAGCGACCCGGCTCTGGACCTGGACGTACGCGCCGGTGCGCCGGCTGCCGACGGGCTCGCCGCCAGCGAACTGCTGGCCCGGCAGTACGGCTGGCGGGTCGGGGACATCGTCCCCCTGTGGTTGCCGGACGGTCACCGGACCGAGCTGCGCCTGTCCATGGTGTACGCGAGGGCGCGCGGCTTCGGCGACCTGGTGCTTCCGGCCGGCCTGGTGGCGGCCCACGATCCGCGGGGCCTGGTGAGCTCGATCGGCATGCGCTATTCCGCCGGCACCGATGAGCGGCTCCGCGCCGAGGTGTCGGGCCTGCGGATCACCCCGACCGCCGAGGCGACGGCGCCCGGTGATGCCGCCGACCAGCAGGGCGCCTGGGAACTCATGGTGCTCATCTCGCTCGGTTTCACCGCGATCGCCGTGATCAACACGTTCGCGATCGCCGCCACCGCACGCCGCCGCGAGTACGCCGACCTGCGTCTGGTCGGCGCGACGGCGCGGCAGCTGCACCGCCTCGCCACCGCGGAGGCAGCGTTGACCGTGCTCGTGGGGCTGCTCCTCGGCGCCGCGGTGACCGGCATCGTCGTCGGCGCGTTCAGCACCGCCCAGGACGGCGTGCTGCGGTTGATCGTCGACCCGGGGACGTACGCGGCGATGGCCGGCGGTGTCGCGCTGCTCGGCCTACTCGCCGGTGCCCTGCCGACCCGGCTGATGGTGCGCCGCCGTGGCCTGGCGCTGGACATCTGAAATGCCGGCGTGCGGATACGATCAGCGGCGATGCGAAAGTCGATCATGAGTACCGGAACAGCGCTGGGCTATCTCGTCACTGGGCCGTTCGCCGGCGTACTGGGCTTCGCGTGGACCCTCGCCGCCGCGATCGTCGTCACGCTGGTGTCGATCACGCACCTCGGCGGCCCCGCTTTCCTCGGGGCCGCCCGGGTGACCCGGATCCTCGCCGGGTTCGAGCGGCGGCGCGCCGGCTGGGTGCTCGGCGCACCGGTCACGACGCCGTACGTCCCGGCCGCCGGGGACACCGTGGGCCGAAAGGTCGGCGCGGTCGCCGCGCAGCCGGCCAGCTGGTGCGATCTGGCCTGGCTGACCCTGCTGCTGCCGATCGGCCTCGCCACCGGGATCGCCGGGCTGGTCGTGGCGGTCGTCGATCTTGCCGCGGTCGTCGCGCCGGCATGGGCCTGGGCGGTGCCGAACCCGCGCGCCCCGTTCCCGATGAAGTGGCTCATGACGACCACCCCGGGCCGGTTCACGCTCACCGTGGCCGGGCTGGCGCTGATGCCCGTCGCCGTCTGGCTGATCCGCGTCCTCGCGGCCGGCCCGGCCCGGCTGGCCGGCATGCTGCTCGCCCCGGGCGAATACCGCCGCCTGGTCGAGCAGACGCAGCACCTGGCCCAGACGCGGCAGCGCGTCGTCGACGCCCAAGCTGCCGAGCTGCGCCGCATCGAGCGGGACCTGCACGACGGCGCTCAGGCCCGCATGGTGGCGGCCGGCATTACCCTGGCCCTGGCCGCCCGGAAGCTGCGCACCAACGGCGATGCCGGAGCGGACGTCGATCTCGCCCGCCGACAGCTCGACGACGCGCTGACCGAGCTGCGCCGCCTGGTCCGCGGCATCCATCCCCCCATCCTCACCGACCGCGGCCTGCACGCGGCGCTCGCCGCGCTCGCCGGGGACAGCCCGTTCGTCGTGGAACTGCACGGCGACCCAGACCAGCGGTATCCGGCGGCGGTCGAGTCGGCCGCGTACTTCGTCGTCGCCGAGGGGCTGACCAACGCCGCCAAACACGCCGAGGCCACCGCCGGCGTCATCGACATCGTCCGCCGCGGCCACACCGTCCACGTCACCGTGACCGACAACGGCCGCGGCGGCGCCGACCCGGCCGGTGCCGGGATCGACGGCCTGCGCCGCCGGGTCGAGGCACTCGACGGCACCCTCACCCTGGGCAGCCCGCCCGGCGGGCCGACCGTACTGCACGCGGAGCTGCCATGCGCATCGTGATCGCCGAAGACCTGCTGCTGTTGCGCGAAGGCATGATCCGGCTGTTGACCGACACCGGCCACACCGTCGTAGCCGCGGTCGACACCGCCGACGCCCTCCTGCACGCGGTGGAGGAGCACCGGCCGGACCTCTCCATCGTCGACGTGCGGCTGCCGCCCGGGTTCCGCGACGAGGGCATCAAGGCCGCCCTGCGACTGCGCGCCGCCGACCCGCAGGCCAGAATCCTCATCGTCTCGCAGTACGTGGAACGCGCCTACGCCGCAGACCTGCTCGCCGACGGCCGCGGCGGCGTCGGATACCTGCTCAAGGACCGCGTCACCGCGCTCGACGACTTCCTCGGCGCAGTCGAGCGCGTCGCCGCCGGCGGCACTGCCATGGACCCCGAGGTCGTCCGGCAGCTGTTCACCCGCAGCAACCGCCACCACGGCCTCGACGCGCTCACCGCACGCGAGCGGGAGGTCCTCGGCCTCATGGCGCAGGGCCTGTCCAACTCCGCCATCTGCGCGACGCTCGTGCTGGCGGCGGTGTCGGTCGAGAAGCACATCACCAACATCCTCGCCAAACTCGACCTGCCGCCGGCCGACGACGCCCACCGCCGCGTCCGAGCGGTCCTGGCGTACCTCAACAGCTGAGCCTGCGTACGCTGATCCAGCCCACACCCCTGTCACGCCCAGCAGGTCGTCGAGGAGAAGACGGATGCGGTCGGACGCCCTTAGCGGCCCTTGGCTGAGCCTTCCGGCAAGACGTACCGTCGGGCACGGCTCGCTTGCCGTGCTGCTCGCATGCCGGCCCGATGTCGCCGACTGTGCTCGCCTCTTTCCTTCCTGCCCTGTCAGTCCCGTCAACGGGTCCGACAGGTTTCCGTGCCTCCCGGACGCCCCGGCGGGCCCGCACGGAGGCCCGGGCAAACGACTACGCGACCGGTGGGAACCGTCACCCCAGGGGTGCCCGCAACACGCCTGTGCCGGGCTCCCCCCAGCGGTCCCCGCCCGAGAAAGGACTCATATGCCGCACTCCGAAGGTCCCGCCGCGCGTCAGCAGCGGGCGGACGCCCTGATGGACGAACACCTCGTGCCGGACCCCGACAGCTTGACGGTGAGCAGTACGACCGCGAGGAGCGGGCCGCGCTGCGCCGGGTCGCCGGACTGTCCACCGAACTCGCCGACGTCACCGAGGTCGAATACCGCAAACTGCGCCTGGAGCGTGTCGTACTCGTCGGAGTCTGGACGTCCGGCAGCGTCGACGACGCCGAGGCCTCACTCGCCGAACTGGCCGCGCTGGCGGAGACGGCGGGCGCTCTGGTGTGCGACGGGGTCATCCAGAGACGGCAGAAGCCCGACCCGGCGGCCTACATCGGATCGGGCAAGGCCAAGGAGCTGCGGGAGATCGTCGAGGATGCCGGCGCCGACACGGTCGTCTGCGACGGCGAACTGAGCCCGAGCCAGCTGGTCCACCTGGAGGACGTCGTACGCGTCAAGGTCGTGGACCGCACCGCGCTGATCCTGGACATCTTCGCGCAGCACGCGAAATCCCGCGAGGGCAAAGCCCAGGTGGCGCTCGCCCAGATGCAGTACATGCTGCCCAGGCTGCGCGGCTGGGGCCAGTCGATGTCCCGGCAGATGGGCGGCGGCGGTGGGGGCGGCATGGCGACCCGCGGACCCGGCGAGACGAAGATCGAGACCGACCGGCGGCAGATCCACGAACGGATGGCCAAACTCCGCCGCGAGATCGCCCAGTTGAAGATTGGACGGGATGTCAAGCGCGAGGAACGGCGGCGCAACAGGGTGCTGTCGGTCGCGCTCGCGGGATACACCAACGCCGGCAAGCCCTCCCTGTTGAACCGGCTCACCGGCGCCGGAGTGCTGGTGCAGAACGCGCTGTTCGCCACCCTGGACACGACCGTGCGCCGCGCGGAGACCCCGAGCGGCCGTCCCGACACCATCGCCGACACCGTCGGCTTCGTACGGCACCTCCCGCACCACCTCGTCGAGGCGTTCCGCTCGACCATCGACGAGGTGGCGGACGCGCACCTGGTGCTGCATGTGGTGGACGGCTCGCACCCGGAACCAGAGGCGCAACTCGCCTCCGTCCGGGAGGTCCTGGCGGAGATCGGCGCGGGCGAGATCAGGGAGGTCGTGGTCGTCAACAAGGCGGACGCCGCCGACCCGGACGTGCTGTCCCAGCTGCTGGCCGCGGAACCTGGCTCGATCGCGGTCTCCGCGCGCACCGGAGACGGTATCGAGGCACTGCGGGACCTCATTGACGTCCTGCTGCCGCGTCCCGAGGTGGAGATCGAGGCCATGGTGCCCTACACCCAGGGTGGCCTGGTTTCCCGGGCCCACAGAGAGGGCGAAGTGCTGTCCGCCGAGCACACCGAGCAGGGCATTCTGCTCAAGGCGAGGGTGGGGCCGGAGCTGGCGGCCGCTCTGCGGGCCTACCCCCGGCCGTGAACGAGGCGGGAGGGCCGCAAGACGGATCGGCCCTCCCGCCCGGCTCCCGCCGGACCGGTTGCCGGTGCAGCTTCCTACTATCTACGATGGTCATATGGGTTCCCTGTGATCGGTACGTGTGGTCCTCGAGGGTGTGGGACGTCGAGCGTGGCTCCGTCACCGCACCCGACCGCGCACGCCTGAGAACCGGACGCGCTGCGATTTCTTCGTCATGCGCTAATTCCGCCGGACGGAACCGCTCCTGACGGTGCGGGTTCTCGATCTGAGTCTCCAACGGTCTGCTGTGTGCGCGGCGACATCGGTCAACCCAGATCAGGAGGACTCCTGCGTGTCGACAGCGCAACTCGCTCTGCATGACATCACCAAGCGTTACCAGGACCACGTCGTACTCGACCGGATCGGCTTCACCATCAAGCCGGGTGAAAAGGTCGGTGTCATCGGGGACAACGGATCCGGCAAGTCCACGCTGATCAAGCTCATCGCCGGACAGGAACAGCCGGACAACGGTGCGCTGACGGTGGTCGCGCCCGGTGGGGTCGGCTACTTGGCCCAGACACTGGAGCTGCCACTGGACGCCACGGTCCAGGACGCCGTCGATCTGGCCCTGGCCGACCTGCGGGAGCTGGAGGAGGGCATGCGCCGGACCGAGGCCGATCTGGCCGAACGGCCCTACCAGACGGGCAGGGACGCCGAACTCACCGGCCTCCTGGAGAGTTACGCCGCGTTGGTGGACCGGTACCAGGCCCGCGGCGGCTACGAGGCCGACTCCCGCGTGGAGATCGCGCTGCACGGGCTCGGGCTGCCCGGGCTGGAACGCGGCCGACCGCTGGGCACCCTGTCCGGCGGCGAGCGGTCGCGCCTCGCTCTGGCCGCCACGCTGGCCGCGGAACCCGAGCTGCTGCTGCTGGACGAGCCGACCAACGACCTGGACGACCGGGCGGTGGACTGGCTGGAGGAGCACCTGCGCAAGCACCGCGGCACGGTGGTGGCGGTAACCCACGACCGACTCTTCCTCGACCGGATCACCACCACGATCCTGGAGATCGACTCCGGCAAGGTGATGCGCTACGGCAACGGCTACGAGGGCTACCTGGCGGCCAAGGCGGCGGAACGGCAGCGCAGGCTGCTGGAGTACGAGCAGTGGCGCGCCGAACTAGACCGCAGCCGCGAACTGATCGCGTCCAACGCGGCGCGCCTGGACGCCATCCCGCGCAAGCTGCCCTTCGCCGTCTTCGGCGCCGGACAGTTCCGGATGCGCGGGCGGGGCCACGGGGCGATGGTGCGGATCCGCAACGCCAAGGAACGGGTCGCGCGGCTGACCGAGAACCCGGTCGCGCCGCCGCCCGAGCCGCTCACCTTCGCAGCGGAGATCACCACCGAGGCCGCGCAGCCACAGGAGACGGTGGCCGAACTCACCGACGTCCGGGTCGGCGACCGGCTCAGCATCGACTCCCTGCGCCTCGGGCCCGGTGAACGGCTGCTGATCACCGGCCCCAACGGGGCGGGCAAGACGACGCTGCTGCGGGTGCTCTCCGGGGAGCTGGCACCCGACAGCGGATCGGTGCGGGTGTCGGGCCGGGTGGGACACCTGCGGCAGGAACAGACACCGTGGCAGAAGGGAATGACGGTGCTTCAGGCGTTCAGCAGCGGACGGGTCGGCGACATCGGCGAGCACACCGAGGCGCTGCTCTCCCTCGGGCTGTTCAGCCCGGACGACCTTCGGCAGCGTGTGCAGGACCTCTCGTACGGGCAGCGGCGCCGCATCGAACTCGCCCGGCTGGTGACCGAGCCGGTCGACCTGCTGCTGCTGGACGAACCCACCAACCATCTCTCGCCCGCGCTCGTCGAGGAACTGGAGGAGGCGCTGACCGGCTATCAGGGCACGGTCGTCGTCGTCACCCACGACCGGCGCATGCGGTCCCGCTTCAACGGCGCCCATCTGACGCTGCGGGACGGGCACGTCGCCGAGTTCACCACCGCCTGAAGCGGTTTGAGGAGGGACGGCACACACAGGGCCGTCCCTCCGGCCGGTCAGAGGCGTACTGGCAGGCTCTTCAGAGGTGCCCGGAAGGGCTGCCGTTCCAAGGCTGGCCGTGGGTACCAGGGAGGGCTCGGCCGGACTGCGGTTCAACGCTTCGGCCAGCTTGAAGTGGATGTCCTCCTTGCCCGACACCCTCCTGACCGCGTTGACCAGCTGCTCGGTGACCATTCTTCTCCGCCCGCGCCCCGATCCGGTGCACCGTAGAGATCAGCGACTCGACCAGCGTGTCCGTGACCTCCCGCTCCCGCTCGTGCAGCAGCGTCACCCGCAACGGCGGCATCCCCAGGCTCATATTGCCCGGAGCCTCCTTGATCTTCCCCAGGGTGGGCGGTGGCACTCGTCGACTGTCCGGGCGGCGGGTGACCTGGCTGACCGAAGGCGCCGTCAGGGGGCAGGGACGGTCGGGCGGTAGACGGCCGCCGCAGCGCCGAAGCCCACCACCGCGGTGAGCCCCACTGCCGCCAGAAGGGTCCGACCGTCCGGTTGCAGAAGTGCCTGGCCCCGCAGTGCCTGCCAGACCAACAGCGCGACCAGCCCGCCGTAGCCGATCGCGCCCACGGTGATCATCCGGATCCGCGCCGCCGATGGGACGAGTCGCGGGTACCGGCGAGCGAGCATCATGAGCAGCCAGGCCAGCAGCGGCAGAGCCTGGAGCGCGTGGATACCGACGAAGTGGGCGACGCGCAGGTCGCCGCCGGTTGCCGCCCAGCCGGTCAGCGGCATCGACGGGCCGTCGTCCGGCACGCCGACGGCATGGGCGCCGCTGACCGTGAGCACGCCACCGGTATCGGCGATGTGCTGCTGCTCAGCGGTGGGCTGCGCCATCATGACGCCCACGAGCATGCCGGCCAGGGACACGAACAGGCCGAACCGCATCGCCCAAATCGCGGCTCGGTCGACGTGCGACTGGACGGACACCACCACGGCGACCACGAACGTCGACAGCCAGATCACCAGGGCCAGCTGACCCATCAGGTCGTACGCCGCCGTGTCGTACGATGTCGCGACGTTGAAGTGGCTGGCCCGCCCGCGCGCGGCCTGCGACACGATGACGCCCACCTCCGCGGCCGTGGCGACGGCGGCAACGGCCGCGCTCCACCACGCAACCCAGCGTCCCCGCCGGACGAAGCGGAGCATCCAGGCGAGCGTCGCGCCGTACATCGCGAACGACACCGCGAACTTGAGCGGCTTCAACCAGGTCGGACTGCCATTCACGCTACGGCCGTCGACGACGAGCCCGACGAGGGAGACCAGCGCGAGGACCGTCATGATCCCGGTGAGCAATATCAGCGGACGGTGCCACCGCACCGAGGTCGTGGGACGCGCGAGCAGCGCCTGGTTCGTCATGGTTCCAAGGTCGCAGTGCGGGGCGCCGGAAACGATACGGTCAACCATGCATTCGCGGGTAGGGCTGTCCCTACCCGGGCAGCCAGGTGCCGTATCAACCACCGCCGCTGCCTCGATCGGTGCTGCTGCCCCTCACCGCATACCGCGCTTCACCCGCCCGTGACAGCCAGCCGGGGGCGCGTCGGAGTCCGCTGGGGTGAGCGCCGGAAACGAGCCCTGCGGAATCGCGACCGCCCGGGACGCCTCCGACTTGGACCCGGCCACCTCCACCGGAACACCCAACCGCTGCGCTGCAGCCAATGCCTCCGCCTCCGCAGTTGACCCGGATGACGCATCCAACGGCTCCGCGTAAGCGGAACGCGCCCCTGGTCCACCGCCACGCCTGAGGCCAGCAGCACCAGCGGTAACAAAAGTGTTCCCAGGCTCCGTCTCCGGGCAGCCATCACCGAACGACGTCGCGCGTCGCCCTCCCCCGCATCAAGGTCATCCGAGGAGCGCGCCCCCGGGCAACATCGACAACCCGCCCAGGCATCATCCAAAGTAATCAACCTGTTGCGCCTGGGCAGGCAAGATCGAACACCCTCGCCAGGAATCCGTCAGTGACGAGTTCATCCGCCCAGGTTGATAGGCCGCGAGCACCGCTACACCTGAACGCAGCCCACCGGGCCCCAGCGCGTCGATCATCTGGTGTACGGTGCTGCCGGCCGCGACGGAGACGGGGGGCGAGGTATGGCCAGAACAAGACCGAACGGCGCCCTCAGGCGGCTGACTGGGGTCGTGATCGTGCTCCTGGCGGGGCTGCTCGCCGCGACCGGATGCACACGGCCCGGCGATACCCGCCAGTCAGAGGCGCAGACGGCCCCTTCCCCCACCACCACTGCCATGCGATTGGACAAGCCGAAACGGCTGCTGGACCGCTGGCCCGAATCGGTCGACCGATCACTGCGCGAGACCGCCCAGCACAACCTGGGGGACCTCAAGAAGCTGCTCAGCGGTGAACCGACAAGTGCCATCGGCACCGCCTACGTCACCTGGGAAGGCGAGTACTCGCCGGAACGCGGCTGGCACCGGCCAGCCGGAGGCAGCACCGTCGTCATCAGTGGAGTATCCGGCACTATCAGCGAGCCCACGGCAGCACTCGACGCCACCTTCGCCACCCTGACCCACCTCACCACAGTCGCCCCCACCGCGCCTGGCCCACTCGGCGGCGAGGCCCGCTGCGGCACCGGTCAAAACAAGGGCACTCACGTCGAAGTCTGCGGCTGGACCGACAATCACACCGTTGCGCTGGTGACCTTCACCGGATTCCCCGCAGCGCAGACCCGAGCCGACGACTTCCGTCAGATCCGAGCACAACTGGAAAACCCGGTCCGCTAATACTCCAACGCCACGCCTCTGCTGGCGGCGCCATAAGAGGCCGGCAGGATCGAGGTGGATACGTGGCGCTAGACGCCGAACGCCAGCCCCTACGGAGGCATAACTCGCTGGCGCCAGGGCCTGCCTCCGGGGCGGAATCTATGCCAATTTGGTCGGTTGAGGACGCGACGGCCGGCGAGCCAAACGGTCCTCGGCGACACGGACGCGCGGTATCGATACCTCCCCACCGATCGGGGGACCCTGTTGCGTGCGAGGGGTGCTACCCGGCCTCTCGGTAGTAATCAGCGAAAACCAACGGCAACGCTGGCCAAAGCTGGTCCCGCAGGATGGCGGGGTCACTCGTTTGACGGCCAGTTGACCAGCGTTACCGTTGATTCCGGGTTGAAAGGCTACGCCTGGCCCTAGTTAGCTCAGGGCCGAAGGGCCAGCTTGCCGACGGTGGCTCCTGCCTCCAGTTCGGCGAGCACCTTCGGCCCATCCGCCAGGTCGTACACGGCGGGTCGGCCGGGAAGGAACACTCCGGCGGCCATGAGCGCGGTCAGTTCGCTCATCAGCTCGTCGAAGATCTGCGGCGCGGTCTGGATCAGCAGGCCGATGTGCAGGCCGATCAGGTGAATCGGGTGCGTAAAGTTCAGCTCCCAGTTGGTGATCGCGGCTTCGCCGCCGGCCACTCCGTACACGACGACCCGGCCGGTGACCCGCTTGGCCGCCGCCAGGCTGGCGGCGAAGGTGGCGCCGCCGACCGACTCCAGCACTAGGTCGGCGCCCTTGCCGTCGGTCAGCCGCAACACTTCGGCGGCCACGTCAACGCTGCGGTAGTCGATGACAAGGTCGGCGCCCAGTGCCCGCACCGCCTCGTGTTTGCCCGATGAGGCGGAAGCGATCACGGTGGCGCCGTAGTGCTTGGCCATCTTCACCGCGGCCTGCCCGACCCCGCCCGCCGCGGCGTGGATCAGCACAGTCTCGCCGGCGGCGATCCGGCCCAGCGGCTTGAGCGCGGCCAGTGCGGTGGCCCAGTTGAGGACAAGACCGAGCGCCTGCTCGTCGGCCCAGCCGGTTGGCACCGGCACCACCGCGACCGCGGGCAGCACCATGTACTCGGCGAAGGCGCCGTAGCCGGTGCCGATGACGTGGGCGCCGAGCGTCAGGCCGGTCACCCCCTCGCCTAGCACGAGGATTTCACCGGCAGCCTCGAAGCCCGGGAGGTACGGCGGCTGCGGGCCGCCGTGGTACGTGCCGCGGGTCTGCATGACGTCGGCGAAGTTGACACCCGCGGCGGTGACCCGTATCAGGACCTCGCCCGGGCCCGGGGTCGGCACCGGCACGTCGGTAATCAGGCGCATGTCCTGCGGGCCGCCGAGGGACGTCTGCTGCAGGGCCCGCATCATGGTGGGGATGTTCATGGCAGGTAGCCTCAAACCCTCACACTAATGTCACGGTCAACTCGGCGAGGATGTGGAGTGGAGCACATGCGCATCGGGGAGTTGTCCGAACGGACCCGCACGTCCCGCCGACTGCTCCGCTACTACGAGGAGCAGGGCTTGATCACGTCGCAGCGCTGCGCAAACGGCTACCGCGACTACGAGGAAAAGCTCGTGGATCGGGTTCTTCAGATCAGAGGACTACTCGACACTGGCCTGCCGACCCGGATCATCAAGCAGATCCTCCCCTGCCTCGACAAGCCCCGGGCCGTCGTCTTTTCCGATGCGACACCGGAGACGATCGCCACGCTGGAGCGGGAACTCGAGCGCATGACCCAACGCATCGAGTGCTTGACCCGCAACCGGGACGCGGTCGCCGAATACCTTGACGCCGTGCGTGCCAACGCCCGGCGAACGCTGGCTGAGGCACCGCGATAAGCATGAGGCGGTACGGCCGGTGACCCCGCGGGGGTCACCGGCCCGCCCTTCGTGGCGCCGCACGGTGCAGCCACCTCGCCGGCGCCGGTAGACACCGTGCGGGCCGGCATGCCGCGTGAGCCGCTCAACGCGTTTGCGGCCGCACCGTACCCCGGCGCCAGCCTCAGCTCGGCGTGGCCCCGTGGCGATCCGTAGGTGCGCCCCGCGACATCTGATGGATCCAAAAGCCGGCCTACCTGTGCCGCCTGGACGCGCACACCTTGGACTTGTCGGTGCTGCCGGCCGAGCGCAGTCGGTTTCTGGCCGAGGTCGGGCGCCGGTTGACGGGGCAGGCGTTGCAGCGGCGCGAGCCGGAGCCGGTACCCGATCCTGCTCACGCTGCTGGCCCAGTCGGCCGTCGACGTGCTCGACGAGACGCTGCTGCTGTTTGACCAGGCGATCAGCGGCCGGGAAGCAGCGGCGAAGTAGAAGGTCGCCGAGGCCCTCGCGGAGCGGACCAGGCGGGGAACCGGCAAGCGCTGCAGACAGGTACCAGTTCATCCCGACTCCTCGACCGGTCCGTCAGCCCACGACAACCGATCGATCAGCGTGAAAGGCCCACCCAGAACCAGATCAAACCCGGCTTCCCGTATCACCCGCCGCCACCCGGCATGCACCGCCCGCATGGGGCCGGGGTCAGAGCACGGCGAGCCGGTCCACCAGCAGCTCCACTCTCGCCTCGGCGAATTCGGGCAGCAGTCGGCCCGCGCGGGTCAGCGTCGCGAGGCCGTGCAGCGACGACCAGAACACCTCGGTAAAAAGTCCCTTGTCGACGCCGTCCCCGGCAACCTCGCCCAGGCTTTCCATCAGCGCGGCGAAGGCATCCTTGAGCGGCGCCGGGGTGTCCTCCTGCGCGTACGCCAGCCCGCCGTCGAGTTGGAAAAGCGCGTCGTAGACCGCCGGGTTGCCGGCGGCGAAGTCGAGGTAGGCGCGCGCCAGGGCGGCGACCCGGGCTCGCGGGCTGTCCGCCTCAGCGGTCGCCGCCCGTATCACCGCAGCCATCTCGGTGGCGCCTTCCAGTGCGACCGCACCGATGATCTCCCGTTTGCCGCGGAAGTGACTGTAAAGGACGGGCTGGCTGTACTCGATGCGCTCGGCGAGCCGGCGGGTGGTAACCGCGTCCCAACCCTGCTGCTCGGCGAGCTCCCGGGCGGTGGCCACGATGAGGCGCTCGCGCACGGCCCGTTCCCGCTGCTTGCGTTCCGTTACCGACATGACCCGATCCTAGCACCGCTAGACATTCGAGCGACAGCAATGCTAGCTTTGCCTCGCCAGCTAGCAATGCTATATCGATGGAGAGGTCGTCATGCTCAACGCACTGGAAGTCGTCACCACCGTGGTTGTCGGCCTGATGGTCGGGGTGGAGTTCTCCGTCGCCTTCATCATGAACCGGATCCTGGACGCTCTCCCCGAGGACAGCGGCCAGCTCGGCCACGCACACGGCGGCCGGATGCTCGGCGCCCTGATGCCGTTCTGGTACATCGGCTCGGTCGTGCTCATCGGGATCTGGGCGGTGGCCGGCCGGCAGCACGACGGCGCCGCGCTCGTCGTCACCGCCGCCGGGCTGCTGATCGTGAGCGTGCTCATGTCGGTGCTGCTACTGGTCCCGATCAACAACCGCAACCGGACCTGGACGCCGGAGACCCGGCCCGCCGACTGGAAGCAGCAGCTGAACCGGTGGCTGCGCTACCACTACGGCCGCCTCGCCGTCATCCTCGCCGCCTTCACCCTGCTGGTCACCGCCCTCGCCTGAGGCGACCGCCCTGCCACCCGGCTCGACCCAACTCGACGAAGACCCACAAGGAGAACCAGCATGCCGCTCAAGAAGATCAACACCGTCCTGGCCGCCGCATTCATCCTGTTCATCCTCTGGTTCGGAACGGAGTACATCGTGAGCCCGGAGACCACCGCGCCTGGCTTCGGCCTGCCGGGCTGGCCGGCCGGCGACGGCGGCGGCTTCCTGATCGTCAAGGGCACGCGTGACGTCGTCATGGCCCTGGTCCTGGGCGTCCTGCTGGTCACCGGCCACCGCCGGGCGCTGGGCTGGGCGCTGCTGGTGGAGTCCCTCGCCGCCTACGGCGACATGGCTAACGTGCTGGCCCACCACGGCTCGATGGCCGCCGCGTTCGGCATCCACTGCCTGACCGCGACCCTGATGATGGTCAACGGCCTGTTGCTGCTCCGCGAGACCCGCCCGGCCCGAACCGTCGCTAGAACGCCCGCACCGCAGCTCGTCTAGCGCCGGGATCAAGAACGCCCAAGGTGTTGGGGTCAGGCCGCTCGGTGGCGGGTTGGCCCCGGCGTCGTTGGCGTTCGCTGCGGATGCGGGCGCGTTCGCGGCGTTGGGCTGCGAGGACGTCGGGCGTTAGCGTTGCGCCGGCGCAGGTAGTTGTGCAGGTGGCGGGTCAATGCGGGATGGTTCAGGTGGTCCGAGCCGGCGATCACGAAGGTGCGTAGCGGCCCGACCTGGGCCTCGATCGGGTTCGCCTATGAGGCGTAGGCCGGCGTGAAACACAGCTCTACCTTGTTTCGCGCCGCCCACGCCCGGGCTCCCTTGCCCTTGTGCGCCGACAGGTTGTCCAGGATGACGTAGATCGGCGCTCCGTCCGGGCGTGCTCGCCGGATCGATTTGAGCGCGGCGAGGGTGTTCGCGGCGCCCTTGCGCCGCCGGACGACGCCCCAGAGCTGATCGTCGCCGACCGAGTAGCAGCCGTGGAACTGCCGGACGCCGTGCAGCTTGTGATAGTTCGCGGGGAGCCGCCGCGGATGACCTTTGCGTGCCCCGCCGGCATCGGCCTGCCGACGGACAACGAGGGGCCCGAACTCGTCGAACACGAACATCCGCTGCGGGAGATGGCTGCTCACGTACTCGATCCGGTCGAGTTTGCCTCGCGGTGCGGGTCGGTCGATTCCTTCCACGTCTTGGTCCGCTGGAACGTGATCCCATGTTCGATCAGCAGCAGTCGCAGCCGTTCACGCCCGATCATGATCGGGCGGGTGGCCAGGGTGCTGAGATGGTCGGCGAGGTTGCGCACGCTCCACCGGGTGAACGGCCGTCCCAAGGATTCGGGGCGGGTGTTCACGTAGCGCGACCGGGCATTGCAGTGGCGGTGTGTTGCCGGTTTACGGTCAGCAGGGCCACGGTCCAGGCAACCGGCAGGATTCCGGCGAATTCACTGTCCAGGAGCCAGAAGACCTGTACCACCAGTAGCTCCACCATCAGAGCAACCTCGAACAGGTTGGTTGCCGAACGGCCACGGGTCGAGCGCCACAGCCCGAGGACCGCGAGCACGAACGCGGTGGATGCGAACGTCACATAGATGGCGTTGGGAAGGTTGGGATCCCGGGACAACAGCACGAGCGGGCGGCCCACGATGGACCGCACCGGTGTGCGTCGAGTGGTCGCCGTCAGTGCCCAACCGGTGCTGCGAGGCGGCGCGGGCGAACCGCTGTGGTTCCGTGCGACGGTCAGACCGCTTATCCGGGCGGTTTACCGCAACGTCTACGCCGACCTGGAGCGGATGGAACGGGTACTGGCCGCGAGCGGGGCGGACTGGACCGTGTTGCGGCCTCCGTACCTGACGGACCGACCGGCGAGCGGCCGATATCGCAGCGCCATCGAGGCCAACGTGCCCACCGGCAGTATGGCGCGATCCTGTTGCGTGTCATCACCCATTTGCGGTCCGCTTCGGAGATCACGCGAGTGCGGTCGGCGTGGGAGACCAACAAATTGTCGTATTCGGGTAGGAAGCGAACCGGCGCCCGGACGTCGGCGTCTGGGCGCGGCCCGTCCAGCACGTCGAACAGTTCCGTCCCGCACTGGTTGCGGAAGACCGCCAGCCGGGGCCGCAGCTTTTCGAGGATGGGACGCAGTCGGGTTCGGCCGGCCCAGGTTTGTACGTCGCTGACTGAGGCAGGGCCGAACGCGGCGAGGTAGCGCAGCACGATTTGTTCCGGATCGGCGGCGGGGGCGGGCTCGGCTCCGGTCCAGCTGGCCGCCGTCGCGTACCGGCTCGTGCCCCCGGTGCCCCAGACGGCGCGTGGCGGCACCTGCACCAGCGGCACCAGGTTACGCACGAGGGTGGTCAGCGCACGGGGCTCGCGATCAGGCCATCGCTCGTGCAGCGATGCCCCGAGCTCGGCTGGGGTGAGATGCCGTGCGCTGAGCAGGGCTTGGCCGGCCTCGGCCACGGTCTGGCGGTTTATCCCTGCCAACGTTTCCTTGAATGCGGTGGCAAGTTCCCGGTCGAGCGCTGGCTGCGACCAGGGCCGCAGCGAGCGGTAGTCCGCGGTGGCGACCAGGTGGATGGTGCTGCGCATCAGAGCGACGCGTACCAGGCGGCGCTCGGTCAACGCGCTCGCCAGAGCGGTGGTGTCATTCCTACGCAGTCTGCTTTAGAGCCCGAAGTAGGGCCCGTAAGGGGTCTGTGCCTGCATCCCGACCAAATGGATAACCGCTTCCTCGATGGTCGTGTCGGCTCGATCTAGCAACATTTGACGAGCCAGCAGAGCTCGGCCCAACTCTCGTTGTCCCAATACCGGTACCACTGGGCTTTCCCTCTCATCCTTGTGGTGGGGGCGGCGTTCGCCGCCCCCACCAGATCGGTCAGCCGGCGAAGTCGGCCCGGTGGTCCGCGGTCCACTCGGCGTAGGTCCGCGCGGGGTGCCCGGTGATCTGCTCGATGACGTTGTTGATTGGTGCGGGCTTGCCGACCGCCTCTGCCATGAGGTCGAACAGTGCCGTCAGGAACTCGCGGTCCATGAACTGGCTCATCTGCTCGAGCACAGGTTGCGGGTCGAGGTCCTCGACGGTGAGTGAACGTCCGAGCGTCTCGCCGAGGATATGGACCTGCTGCGCCTGGGTCAGCGACTCTTGGCCGGTCAGGTCGTAGGCCTTGCCTTCGTGCCCGCCGCCGATCAGGATTCGGGCAGCCACCTCGGCGACGTCGCGTTCGTGCACGGCGCTGAATGCCGCCTGGGTGTAGGGCGCACGGATCACGTCGCCGCCTTGGAGCTGCATCCCGAACGTCAGCGAGTTGATGGCGGGAAAAAGCAGTCGCAGGAACGTCCAGTCCATGCCAGAGGCCTCGATGGCCCGCTCGACGTCGCGGTGGTACTGCGCGATCACATTTGGTTGCCGCTCGGCCTCAGGGACGACGGCCCCGGAAGACAGGAACACCAGCGAACGAACGCCGGCCGCCTTCGCGGCTGCCAGCAGCGGGGCGACGTCCATTCCGTATTGCAGAACCAGGAAGGCGGCCTCGACGCCGGCCAGCGCCGCCGGCAGCGTCTCCGGCTTGCTCAGGTCGCCGTAGACGACCTCGACGCCGTCCGGAAGCGCGGCCTGCTCGGGGGTACGGGTCAGCGCCCGCACCGGCGCGGCGGCGGCGACCAACTCCTCCACGGTCTGGCGGCCGAAGTGGGCAGTAGCGCCGATGACGAGATACATGAGGGATTTCCTTTCGTCGACGTGTGGTGTCATGGACGGGCGAGGGCTCAGCGGACCTTGCGGAAGAACTGCCGGATGTCGTCGACGAGCAGCTCAGGGGCATCGTGCGCGGCGAAGTGGCTGCCGCGGTCGTAGACGTTCCAGGAGACGATGTTCTGGTGGTCGCGCTCGGCGAACGTCCGGATCGACTGGAAGTCCCAGGCGAAGTTGGCCAGGCCGAGGGGCACGGTGGTCGGCTCCGGCACGGTGGTCCCCCGGCCGTTCGACTTCTGCTGGACCGGCGCCGCCGCCGCGTCCTCGTAGTAGAAGCGGGCCGCTGAGGCCGCGGTGTTGGTCAGCCAGTAGAGCATCACGTTGGTCAACACGAAGTCCGGGTCCAGCTGCTCGCCGAGCAGTTGGGCGTGCCAGCCCAACAGCCCGGCCGGTGAGTCGGCCAGAGCGTGGGCCAGGTTCTGCGGCTCGGTGGACTGGAGCTTGTCGTAGGCGCCCCGGTGCTGGATGAACCACTCAGCGAACGCGAGCTTGCCGCGCTCGTCCTCGGAGAGGCCGGCCAGCTCGGCGGGGTTGCCGGACGGGAACGAGAAGACCTGCGTCACGTGTACGCCGCAGACGTGTTCCGGGTCGGCTCGGCCCACCTCGGGCGAGATCAGCGAGCCGCCGTCGTTGCCGGCAGCGCCGTAGTGGTCGTATCCGAGCCGGCGCATCAGCTCGGCCCAGGCGCGGGCCACCCGGTACCGGTCCCAGCCCGGCTCCCGGGTCGGCCCCGAGAGACCGAAGCCCGGCACCGAAGGAATGACCAGGTGGAACGCGTCCGCCGGATCGCCGCCGTAGGCCCGTGGGTCGCTCAGCGGGCCGATCACGTCCAGCCATTCGGCCACCGTGGTCGGCCAGCCGTGGGTCAGGATCAGCGGCGTCGCGTCCGGCTCCGGTGACTGGACGTGCAGGAAGTGGATGTTCTGGCCGTCGATCTCGGTCATGAACTGCGGGTACGCGTTCAGCTTCGCTTCCCAGGCCCGCCAGTCGTAATCGGTGCGCCACCGCTCGACCAGCCGCTGGACGTAGCCCACCGGGACGCCGTACTCCCAGCCCGGCGGCACCGGCCCCGCCGGCGACGCCGGCCCGTCCGCGGGCAGTTCCTCCGCCCATCGGGTCCGGGCCAGCCGCTGCTGAAGGTCGTCGAGCTCGGCCTGCGGAATGTCGATCCGGAACGGGGTGATCGTGCTGTCGTTCGTCATGGCATCACCGTAGAAGCCCATTAGGCAAGGGCTGTTCCTATTTGAGTGGCAGACTCCGAGGAATGTTGGAAACTTCGGCGCGGCTGCTGCGCCTGCTCTCGCTCCTTCAGACACCCCGCGAATGGACCGGCACCGAACTGGCCGACCGGCTGTCTGTCAGCACCCGGACCGTCCGCAACGACGTTGACCGCCTCCGCAGCCTCGGCTACCCCGTACACGGCACCCGCGGCGCGGTGGGCGGCTACCGGCTCGGCGCCGGGGCCGCGCTGCCGCCGCTGCTGCTCGACGACGAAGAGGCGGTCGCGGTGACGATCGGACTCCGTACCGCCGCCGGCGGCACCATCACCGGCGTCGAGGAGACGGCGCTACGCGCGCTGGCCAAGCTGGAGCAGGTACTGCCCACCCGGCTCCGGCGACGGGTCAACGCCCTGCAGCGGTACGCCGTCGCGATCCCTCGAGACGATCCGGGCCCACGAGTGGACGCGGTTACGCTCAGCGCCATCGCCGCCGCCTGCCGCGACCACGAACGCCTGCGCTTCGACTACCGAAGCCACGACGGCTCGCAGAGCCGACGCGAAGTCGAGCCATACCAGCTGGTCAACTGGGGCCGACGGTGGTACCTGGTGGCATACGACGTTGACCGAGCCGACTGGCGCACATTCCGGGTGGACCGGCTTAGCCCACGTACCCCGACCGGCCCCCGCTTCACCCCCCGAGATCTCCCAGAGGAGGCCATCGACCAGGTCCGCCGCGGCGTGTCGTCGACCGCCTGGCGGTACCGGGCGCGGGTCGTCGTACACGCACCGGCGGAACAACTCGTCGAGCGGATCAACGCCGCCATCGGCACGGTCACGCCGGTCGACCACACCCAATGCCTGCTCGACACCGGAGCTGACAGCGTCGAAGCCCTCGCCGTCCACCTCGGCCTGCTCGGCATCGACTTCACCGTGACAGAGCCCGCGGAACTCGTCGAACTCGTGCGCGAACTCGCCGGCCGCTACCGCCGCGCCATCGAGACGCGGCCGCAGCAGCAGAGCGAGGGCGGCGAGCACCAGTGGGTATAGGCGGGTGGCTCCGCCGCGGATCACGTATGCCCACCCGGTGGACGCCATGGCGAACTTTATGGCCGGTGCGCTTGCGTCAGCAGGCGGCGCAGCGTGGTCGGTGTATGGCCGACATGGGCGCGCACGGTGCGGCATAGGTGCGCCTGATCGGCGAAGCCGAGGTCCGCAGCGAGTACGCCGAGCTGAGTCTCACCTGTCTCTAGCCGGTCGAGGGCCCGGGCGACGCGGACCCGGTTGCGGTAGCGGGTTAGTGACACCCCGAGTTGTCGAGTGAAGGCCCGGCTCAACCGATACGGCGAGGCGTTGAGCAACGTCGCCAGCGGCAGTAGGCCGCGGGCGGCGGGATGGTCATTACCAATCGCATCACGGGCTGCCGCGACGAGTGCGGTGTCCGCACTGTATGCGTTCCTGCCCCCTCCGTTAGGACCGGCAACCGCTTGGGTGACCGCCGCATTGATCAGATGCAGGAGTTGTTCGGTGAGCGCGTAGTCGACGTCGCCCGCGCGAGCGGCCCCGAGAATCCGCCGGTGGGCCAGGTCGAACTGCGCATCCACGTAGATGGTCGGCGTTTTCGCCCGTCTCGCGTCCCCGGCCAGGGTTCGCCACAGTGCCGGGGCGAGGGTGACCGAGGTACAGACGTCGCCGCCGGCAGGATGAGCGAAGCGCTCCTCCTCATCCGGTACGGCGAGATAGGCGACGGTGGGGTCGAGGTTCGTGCAGACACCGCCGGCTCTTCTGCTGAAACTGCCCCGGCGCACGATGACGACCCGGAAGCTGTCGTGCGACTCCGCCGCGGACCAGTTCCTGTGGTCGTCTCGGCACGTCACTGCGGTCACGGTGAACTCGGGTCGAGCAGCAAGATCCACGAACGAGAGCACCGATCGAACCTACGCCCAGGGCCTGACAGAGGCGCTCGCAAGGATCTTCAAGACTCTGCGCACCGACCGGACGAGGCTGTGGGTGAACCTGCGGCTCGAAGGAGTTATTGACATGCCCGCACTTGCACAGCTCGCCACGGTCGTCATCGACTGCCGCGCACCCGGACCGCTCGCCGAGTTCTACCGGACGGCGACCGGCTGGGAGATCACATACAGCGATGCCGACACTGTCTACCTCGGCGGTCCTGTCCAGCTCGGATTCCAGCGCGTCGAGGGCTACCAGCCGCCGAGTTGGCCCGACCCCGCGAAGCACGCCCACCTCGACTTCAAGGTTGCCGACGTCGAACACGCCGTCAAGGAACTGCTCGCCCTCGGGGCGACCAAGCCCGAGTTTCAGCCCGGCGGCGACGAATGGGTTGTGCTCGCCGACCTCGAGGGGCACCTGTTCTGCCTGGCTGCCGGCGACTGAACGGCGGTTGGCTGCCGCACCGCGTCCGTAGGAGTAGGAGAGATGGCATCAATCAGCAAGGAAATCGTGATCGGGGCTAACGCTGACGAGGTTTGGAAGGTGATCGGCGACTTCGAAGAGGGCCCCCTCCGCATGGCACCCGGCTACGTCGTTGACACCCGCCTCGAGGGAGGTTACCGGATCGTTACTTTCGCCGATGGCGCCGTGGCCCGCGAACGGCTCGTCTCCGTGGACCACCACGCCCGCCGGATCGTCTACGCGGTTGTCGGAGGAACTCTGAGTCCGGCTCACGACAACGCCTCCATGCAGGTCGTCGCCGACGACGAGCACAGATGTCGACTGATCTGGACTCACGATGTCCTGCCCGACGATCTCGCCGAGCCCATCGAAACGGCCATGATCCGCGGCATGGAGGCCGTCAGGCAGACGTTGGCACCTGCGGCTACGTGACGGACGCCCACCGGGTTATCTGTCAGGTCGGTCGGCACGTGGATGGGTGTTTCTGCTCAACCCTCATCACAGCCGGCCTTCTGGGTGCGTAGGCATTTGTTTGGCTCGACTTGCTCAGTAAGCCAGGCTGGAAAGCGAAAGGTGCGGACCCATCGAGCACCACGCCGCCTGGCCTACTGATCTTCAGCAAGCGAGCACAGCAACCGCCACCTGCGATCGGCGAGTCTCCGCACGCCTCCGGTTGATCTTGGTGGGCGGGGTGGAGCGGCCGGCGGGACCGGGGTCGCGTCGGCGGGGAAGCTGCGGCGCTGGCGATGCTCGGACTGGCCAGCGCTCCCTGGCCGCGACGGCGGCCTCGGCGTGCATCTTCGGCGCGAGGTACATGACGGGGTCGACGGTACTCGCGGTCTGGACCGCCGAGCTGGTGCTCAACCTCGGATGTGGACGGCTTCGCGGCAGACTCTGGCGTCGGGGACGGGCAGGGACGCGGTTTCTGCGCGTGTCGTCGTCACCCTCCGATGTAGGCGACGCCCAGCAAGGGCGTGGGCAAACTGAACGCTGGCTCAAGATCGCCCTTCGGGATGGACCCGGAAGCGCGCCCGCAGATCGTTGACCAGTTCTCGAAACTGTTCGGCTTCGGTAGCGATTGCCTGCCGGGGCGGGACCCGGGATGACGGGTGCCATGCCTGCGCCATCCGTGGGGTCCGCTGGGACAGCTGGGAGAGTAGGCGGCCGAGCGGATGCGAATCAGCGAGCATGCGACGCGCCTTATCGTCTCCCGCCCACTGAGCCACATCGGCGAGCAGCTTTCGCGCATCTGCCACGTCGTAGATATCTACGTTACAGGGGCCCTGGGTCAGCCGGTCGGCGACGAAGTCCGGGCTGTAGCTGTTGTTAATCGGGCCGAAGCTGGGATCGTCACCGACATCCACGACGATCTCTAGGTCTCCCGCCCGGGCCCGGTCGACGATTCGTGGCCACGTCGATGCTCGAGCTAGGTCATGGCCTGTCGCACCCTCCATCGCGAGCCAGCGCGCGAGCGCCCTTTCCGTGCGGATGACATCAATTCGCCCGAGGGAGCCAAGGAATGTGGGAGACCCGGAGAAGTAACAGCGGAGGGTGAGAAACCCGCCCGCGCTTGTCTCGATGCGGATCGGGTCAATCCCAACCTTGCGCCAGAATGCCAAACCGTCCGACACGGTCACGAGTATGCCGGACGCGTTCTTGGTCCGCCACCGGGCGACCCGCTGATAGTCCACGCAACTTCCACAAATAGGCAGCGGGTTGCGGAAGTGTGTCGACTTTAGTGTTTGGGCCCGCGGTGTTATCGAGGTTCCTAGATGGCGATCCGATCGTCGTAGGCGAGGATCGACGCGTTGAGTGCCCTGGCCCAGCCGTCGACCCGGCCGGCGATGCTCCCGCGCCCTTACGTTTTGCTGGACGACGAGGTAAAGGCCTTCATCGCGGCGGGAAGTCCCGCGCCGACAGGCACCTGCCGGAACCGGGCGTTGAGGCTCCTTTCGGACCTCGTGGTCGCAGTCCAGGAACGGCACGAACTACGGTCAAGAGGTCCGCCAGAGCCAGGTGACGGCCGGGTACTGGTTCACCGAACTCGGCGGCGAATGCCTCGAAGCGGGCCTCCGCAGCCGCGACGGTGGGGGCGGTGTAGATCTCCGATAGTGCGGCAGTGATCTTCTGCCAGTCCTTGCGGTTGGTGTATCTCAGCGACGCCCGCACGAGGTGCACGACGCACTGCTGATGCACCGCCTGCGGCCAGACCTGCTCGATGGCGTCGGTCATGCCCTTGAGGCCGTCGGAGCAGACCATGAACACGTCCTCGACACCGCGGTTACGCAGTTCGGTGAGGTAGCCGGCCCACTGCTTGGCGCCTTCCCCGCCGGTGCCGGCCCACATGCCCAGCACGTCACATTTTCCGTCGAGGCTGATACCGACCACGACGTAGACGGGCCGGTTCGCGACCTGCCCCTGGCGGATCTTCATCACAAGGGCGTCGATAAACACCAGCGGAGAGACCCGGCGGTTCCAGCCAACGTCGCAAGTCATCTCATCGAATGACGTTGCCAGCGTCGCATCATCTGGTTGGGGCTGTCTGAGCTTCCCCCTGAGAAGTGGACACCCTGAGACTGGACGCTGGTCCAGAGGAAGGGGTGTCCCCGTTGGGGCGTCCATCGAAGTACACGGAAGAGTTCCGGCGTGATGCGGTTGACTTGGTCCGTTCGTCGGGGCGGCCGATCAACCAGGTCGCGCGTGAGCTGGGGATGAGCCACGAGACGCTGCGGAACTGGGTCCGCGCCGCCGAACGCCAGACCGCGACGGCCTCGGGTGGGGACGGGTTGTCGCTGGCGGACAAGGACGCCGAGATTGCCCGGCTTCGGCGTGAGGTGGCTGAGCTGCGGCAGGAGAAGGAGATCCTGCGCAAGGCAGCCGCCTATTTCGCGAAGGAGATGGATCGGTGACCAACCGCTTGCGGTTCATCTCCGCCCACCGTGCCGCCTTCGGCGTCAAGCGGCTGTGCCGGGTCCTGGCGGTGTCTCGCTCCGGGTTCTACCGGTGGACCGCCGGTGAGCCGGCCCGGCAGGCTCGCGCCGCCGACGAGGATGCCCTCGCCGAGCAGATCAGGGCCATCCACACCGACTCCGGCGGCGCCTACGGATCCCCGCGGGTGACCGTCGAGCTGCGCTGTCAGGGTGTGCGGGTCAACCGCAAGCGTGTCGAGCGGATCATGCAGCAGCGGGACGTGGTGGGCCGGCACCTGCGCCGCCGCAAACGCACCACGATCCCGGATCCCGCCGCCCCGCCGGTGCCGGACCTGATCGGCCGGGACTTCACCGCCACCGCACCGAATCGGTGGTGGTGCGGCGACATCACCTACCTGCGCGTCGGGACCGGCTGGCTGTATCTGGCCACGGTCATCGACATCGCCACCCGACGGCTGATCGGCTGGTCGATCAACATCCACATGCGCACCAGCCTGGTCATCGACGCCCTCAACGCCGCCGTCGCCGCCCGCGGCGACCGATCGGCGTCGAGTCACGCTGCGTAACGCGCGGCTCGTGGCATGAGCGGATGTCGAAGTTACGCCTCGCGGATGCGAGAGATCAGGTCTGACGGGTCTGACTGATCAGCGCTTGCCTGAGCGCATCGAGGATCCGTCGACTGAAAGGGCTTTCGGCGTCCGGCGTCACCACCGTCACGAGTGACAGGCCAGCGCTGATCAACGTCGCCGAGTGCGGCTCGAATCCGAATCCGGACCGGCCATATGGGTCCTCGTTGACCGAGATCTGAACCGTGGTCCGACCGCCTGGTTGGTAGAGCAACGCGAAAGGTCCCTCGTCGCGCTCCATGAGCGAGTAACCGACCTCGTCCCAACGCTGCTCCATCTGGGCGTCACGGGCGACGAGCACCTCGCCGCTGCCAGCGGGTACGTCGTTACGCGAGGTCTGCCAGGGCCGGAACACGCCGCCGGCAACTTCGCTCACCGCAACCAGCATGTTGGGCCACCGGCGATGGAGGACGTCCAGCATCGCCCGGATGCCGGCATCGACAGGTGCGCCGGTCACGAAGACAGTGTCGTGCCCTGTAATCATCACGCTCCGCCCGCCGTGGATCATCGTGTACTTCGTGCTGCACGAACGGTGTCAGGTCACCTGCACCTTCGTCCGCAGGCCATGATCTCACCGGGCCTGCGAACAGACATCCGCAGTTCGGCAAGACAAAGCGTTGAGTACCCTGCGTTCTGCGTCACGTACAGTGACGCCCGGTCGGCGGCAGATCCGGACGCCGGTGGCGCGTCAACCTCGACTGCGGTCCCGTACTGCTTCCTCGTTCTGGGACGAGGTGGACGAGAGTGTGCTCATTACTGGTCACGGTCGACGTCGAACCACATCTCGGGTCGCTCCCAGGTGACCCGTGGTGGGGCGGCTGGCACGGTGGCGCCCCGGCGGGCACCCAGGCGACGGTAGAACCGTTCGGCAGGTGGATGTGCCACGACTCGCACGGTGGACAAGCCTGCGGCGCGGGCCTGAGTGAGCATGTGGCCGACCAGGGCGCGGCCCACGCCGGCGCCCTGGGCGTTGTCGGCGACGAACAGCAGGTCCAGTTCCGGCGCATCGCTGAGCAGCGCATAGAAGCCGACCACGTCGCGGTGGGCGTTCACGGCGGCGAAGACCAGGTGCCGGTCGATGTAGTCGGGGCTCACTCGGTAGCCGGCGAGAATCGACGCGTATCGGCCCTGGTAAGCCGCTGATCGGAGCATGAGCGTCGTAAGCCGCTCGGCGTCGTTACGGCTGGCTCGGATGATCTCTGGTGTCACGTGGCCCCCCAGACCGTTGTTGCAACTATCTTGCAACAACGGCCTGGGGGAAGGATCAACTTGTGCGGCACGCCACAACGGCGACGGCAGCCCGCTCTCGTCGTGACCGCGATTGATCACGCGCTCATCGGCTACTTGTTTCATTGACCTACGACCGTTGCCCGGCCAGGCTTCGGTTGAGGCGCCCGGGCTGTCGCTCTCTCATCGGCTGCCCACGCTGGTCGTGTGGCTCTCATTTGGCCTGCGCAGTCCCGGGCGTCGCCCCAGGGCGGGGAGAGGCTCAAGAGGAGTTTGTTCTGCTCGAAGTAGCGTTGCCCTCCCGGCTCGACAACCCAGGTGGATCGAGCATCGGAGGACGCGTTGAGTGGCACGTCGGATCGTGTGGTCATCGGGATGGACCCGCACAAACGCTCCGCCACCATCGAGGTCATGGCCGGCGACGAGACCGTCGCCGGCAGGGGCCGCTTCGACACCGGCCGCGACGGCTACGCGGCGATGAGAAAGTACGCCAAGCAGTGGCCACACCGAGTCTGGGCGATCGAGGGCTGCCAGGGCATCGGCCGGCACATCGCCAACCGGCTGCTGGCCGACGGCGAACAGGTCGTCGACGTGCCACCGAAGCTGTCCGCCAGGGCGCGGGTGTTCGCCACCGGGCAGGGCCGCAAGACCGACGCCACCGACGCCCACTCGGTCGCGCTGGTCGGCACCCGGATGGCCGGGCTGCGCCCGGTCGTCAACGACGAGCAGTTGGCTTTGCTGCGGATCCTGCTCGACCGGCGCCGCTCCCTCGGCGAGGACCACACCCGGATGGTGTCCCAGCTGCATCAACTGCTGCTGGAACTGATTCCGGGTGGGGCGAAGAAGAGTCTGTCCGCCGCCCAGGCCAAGGCACTGCTGGCCACGGTCAGACCCCGTGACACGGTCGGCAAAGCCCGACGCCGGGTCGCCGCGGAGCTGATCAGCGACCTCGAACGGGTCTACCGGCGCTCCAAGGAAGCAGACAAGGAACTCGAGGAACTGGTCGCCTCCACCGGCACCACCCTGATGGACCTGCACGGCATCGGACCCTCCGGTACCGCCCGGCTACTGGTCGAGGTCGGCGACATCACCCGCTTCCCCAACCGGGCCCACTTCGCCTCCTGGAACGGCACCGCCCCCATCGACGCATCATCCGGCGAGCAGGTACGACACCGACTCTCCCGCGCCGGCAACCGGCAGATCAACCGCGTGCTGCACATCATGGCCACCGTCCAGCTACGCAACCCCACCGAAGGACGCGCCTACTACGACCGGAAGAAGGGCACCGGCAAGACATCAATGGAAGCCATGCGCGCGCTGAAACGACGCCTGTCCGACATCATCTACCGACGCATGACCAACGACGCCGTAGCCGCGGCGGCGGGCCCGGGAGGACAACGGGGAACGACTACAGACTCCAGCGTGACCAGCTTGCATCCCCAAGCCAGCTCTTCGGAGAAGTCACTCCCCGGACCCGCCGAGACCCAGTTTAGAATCCCGCTCCCTGCGGTGTCTTGACACAGAGGGGAGCCATGTCCGCATGCCGTGAAGCCGGTATGGCCTTCGCGCCGCATAGCGATCGGATCGCGGCCTGGCGAGCGGAGGCTTCACAGCCGGCGCGCGACTCGTACATTCCGCCTGATCAACTGCCCGCCGCCGGCCGCGGCGGGCTGCCGCCCGTAGACCACGAGCACCCGTGCTCCTCGTCACCTATCGGACCGCGAAGAGCTTCGCTTGGATTCTGTCGCCACCCGACTCGATAGGCTCTACAGACTCCAGCAGATCCAGCGTGATCTCGCCGGTCCAATGGGCATAGTCATCGTAGTGGGTCGAGTATCTGTTCCCGGTGGTGCTCCCGCCGATTGGGTCGGCGTAGACGAGGACGATGTACTTGGACAATCCGTGAATCGACTGTCGGACGTGAAGTTGATCAACGCACCGCCGGAACTCTTCCAGGTTCATGCGGCCGGGGCCGCCTTTGAAGCCCGACCGGCGGCCTGTGTACGGGTCGAACTTTGGCGCGTGCAGGTAGAACTTGAACTCGATGAACGCCTTCTCCTCGGCGCGGTGCAACACAAGGTCGATGCGGTCGCACTCCACGAACTGCGTCACGTCGGGGGCGGTTTCGGAGAGGCTCCGACTAAGAGGGCGTCTGATCTCGCTTGGTGAGGTTGGTCCGATTAGGTGGTTTCGTTTCGCCAGGTTGGAGTGGATTCTCCGGTGAGATAGCGGCTCATTGAGCCTTTTCCAAGCTGATCTTGCAGCTCGGGACGGTGCGGCAGGCCCGGTGATCGATGGGTGCGAGGCTCCAGGTAGGACAGCTGTCGACCAAGACTCGAAGCCCCGACCGGGAGCCTCGCCATGCTGTCCTACCCCGCCACGATTCCGTTGTCCAGCCGCACCCTGAACCACCTCGCCGAACGCATCCGCGGCCACCGTAAACAGCGCCGATCCCGGTGGCGGCGCCTCGAACCAGGCCGGCAGGCGCTGCTCGCTCTTGCCCATCTGCGTAACGGCGACACCTACACCCGACTCGCGACCGGCTTCGAGATCGGCGTCGCCACCGCCTGGCGGTACGTGCAGGAAGCGATAGCCCTGCTCGCGGCGGCCGCCGGTGACCTGGCCACCGCCATGGAACGGATCCGCCGACTGGCGTACGCGATCCTGGACGGCACCCTGATTCCGATCGACCGGGTCGCCGACCAACGGCCGTACTACTCCGGGAAACAGAAGCACCACGGCGTGAACGTGCAGGTCATCGCCGATGCCGCTGACCGGCTCGTCTGGGCTTCACCGGCGCTGCCCGGATCCGTCCATGACCTGACCGCAGCCAGGGTCCACGGCATCATCGAGGCGCTGACCAGGGCAGACGTGATGACCTTCGCCGACAAGGGCTACCAAGGAGCCCACCGCAGCGTGCGCACTCCGTTCAAGCGGCGCCGCTTCCGACCGAAGCTGTCACGCCGGCAGAAGGCCGTCAACCGCGCCCACGCAAAGACCCGCGCCCGCGGCGAACGCGCGATCGCCACCCTCAAGACCTGGAAGATCCTGAACAAGCTGCGCTGCTGCCCACGTCGAGCGACCCCGATCGTGCAGGCCATCCTCGTTCTGCACCACGTCGAAGCCAACCGCTACTCAGCATGAAAAGGGCTGTGAAGGTGGGTGTTGGCTGGCCTGGGGCTGGCTGGCAGGGTCAGCGTCATGATCGCGGCTGGGTGTGGCTCATGAAAATGGTGGCCCCAC
>NZ_JBIDDA010000017.1:0-126803 GCF_043204915.1 Micromonospora sp. NPDC047670 | reverse complement strand
CCCCGGGCGGGGGGGGGGGGGCCCCCCCCCCCCCCCCCCCCCCCCCCGGGGGGGGGGGGGGGGGGCGGCCCCCCCCCCCCCCCCCCCCCCCCCCCCCCCCCCCCCCCGCGGCCGCGCGGCTCAGGGCGCCGCCTGCTCCGCGAGGGCGCGCACCGACCGCCAGTTGCGGGTGGTCGCCACCACGCCGAGCTGCTTCTCCAGGTAGTTGTTGGTGAACTTCGACCGGCCGTAGCCGCCGTCCGGGTAGTGCAGGTAGACCTCGCGGCCGGTGACCGTGAACGCGACGTTCTCGCCGCCGGGCACGGTCAGGGCGGTCACGGCGGACTTCTCGGGCACCGTCGCGAGGAAGGCCACCAGCAGCCGCGTCGGGTCGTCCTCCCGGTCGGCGTACGGGTTGCCGCCGGCCACCGCCGCCAGCTCCCGGCCGCTGCGCACCAGCACCGGCACGCTCAGCCCCAGCTCGTCGGCGATCGCCCGCTCGATGCCCCGCGCCAGCGCCTCGGCGTCGCGCACCGTGCTGCCGAAGACCACGTTCCCGCTCTGCAGGTACGTCTTCACGTCGTCGTGCCCGAGACCGGCGACCAGCCGGCGCAGGTCCGCCATGGCGACCTTCGCGCCGCCGACGTTGACCCCGCGCAACAACGCCACCCACCTGTCCATGCATGCCCTCCTCGGCCTCGTCGGCGCCGGACAGCCTAGCCCTTCAGGGCACCGGATCGAACGGGGGCGACCCGCAGGAAATCCGTCCGGCCCGGGATAGCCGTGCGGCCGTCGGGCGTCTGTAACGGGTGAAGCGAGGAATGAGGGTGGTGGGGTGGACGACGACGAACGGGCGGTGCTGGCCGAGTTCGTGGCCAGCCGTGCGCCGGCGCTAATGCGGGTCGCTTACCTGCTCACCGGTGATCGGAGCAGTGCCGAGGACCTGTTCCAGTCGGCGCTGGCGAAGATGATTCCGAGATGGCGGAGCATCCGCCACTCCGATCCGGAGGGGTACCTGCGGGTTGTCATGTACCGAGAGCAGGTCAGCTGGTGGCGGCGGTTGCGTCGCCGCCGGAACCTACCGGTCGGTGCGGGCGATTCCGTGGTGACCGATCCGAGTGCGGGATCGGATCTCCGGTTGGCGCTAAGGGCCGCACTGTGCCAGTTGACGCCGGCGCAGCGAGCCGTGGTGGTCCTCCGCTACTACGAGGACCTGCCGGAGGCGGAGGTCGCCGAGTTGCTGGACTGTTCGGTGGGGACGGTTCGCAGCCGGACCCATCGCGCCGTCAGCCGGCTGCGGCAACTGCTGCCGAACGCCGAACTGGAGCTGAAGCGATGACCGAGCCGTTCGAACACCTACTCCGCTCCGCCCTCTCCGAGATGGCCGAGGAGGCTCCAACCATGCGGGACCAACTGAGCAGGGCGGAACAGCGGGCGCGTAACCGCCGCCGGACCACCGTCGCGGCGAGTGCGGCCGGACTGCTGGCCGCACTCGTGATCGCCACGCCGATGGCGTTTGCCCACAGCGGCAACGACGAGGGCCGGCCTGTCCGGCCGGCGAACCCCGCCCCGACGGCCAGCCCGAGCGGTCCCGACGAGGCGAGCCCGAGCCCGAGCGGGCCTGGCAAGGCGAGCCCGATCCCGACCCCGGGTGGGCCTGGTGGGGCGAGCCCGATCCCGACCCCGGGTGGGCCTGGTGGGGCGAGCCCGATCCCGACCCCGGGCGGGCCTGGCAAGGCGAGCCCGATCCCGACCCCGAGCGGGCCTGGCAAGGCGAGCCCGATCCCGACCCCGAGCGGGCCTGGTGGGGCGAGCCCCATCCCGACCCCGAGCGGGCCTGGCAAGGCGAGCCCGCGCCCGCGCTGATTCCGTCGGCGCGTGCCCAACCCTGGCGCGCACGCCGGGCCGGCCACCTGCGGTGGCGGGCCCGGCCCGGGCCGATCTTCAGCGAGCCTTCTCGACCTGGCGAGGGGGCAGGGCGCTGCTCGGCTCGGGTGCCCGTTCGGGTTGCGTGATGATGCCGGGCATGACTGCGCAGACCCGCCTCATGCTTCCTCAGAGCCGGCGGATGGCGGTGGAGGCGAGGCGGTAGCCGATGGTGCGGTCGACGATCCGGTCGACCAGCTCCGCCTTGCGTAGCCCGGTGACGCCGCGCAGCTCCAGGCTCGCGGCCAGCGCCCGTAGGTCGCGGGCGGTCCAGCCGGCGAGGTACACCGTACCGTCGTCGCGCCGCGACATGGCCGCCAGCGCGGCCCGGGCGCGGGTCGGGTCCGCCGTCGGCGCGGCCCGCCCGGCCGCCGTGGTGACCCCGCTCCCGGTCGGATCGGCGGCGGACGGGCCGGCCGCCCGGGCTGGCGCGGTGACCGGCCGGGCGGACGGTGACCGGCGGGCGTCGGGCGGACCGGTCCGGGCCGGACGGGCGTCGACCGGATGGCCGGGCGGTGGGCCGGCCACGGTGGTGTCGAGCGGCACCACGGCGAGCCGGGCCCGCCCCTCGACCAGGGCGGCGAGGTCGGCGGCGGGCAGGTCCCGCAGCAGCGCGGTGACCAGGTCGGCGACGTCGCGGCCCAGGCCGGTCACGCCACCACCCGCTCGGGCTGGAGGTGTTCGAGGAACTCGGTGGCAAGCTGGCGCAGCTCGTCGCGGACCACCGGCGCGGTGAGCCGGTCGCGGAGCACCACCGGCACGCCGCGGGGGGTGTTCGTGGCGAACGCCGTGACGTTCTCCCGCAGGGCGGTGGGGAAGACCGGCAGGCCGAGCGCGCGGACCTGGTCCATGTAGCCCTGGTGCGCGGCGATCGGCCGCTGCGCCATGAGCTGGATCATGGTGAACACCACGCCCGCGACGCCGGGGGCCACCTTGTGGTGCCGGCGGGTGGTGGCGAAGCGCCGGGCGTCGGCGTTGTACCGGTCGACCAGCTCCCGGACGTTGCCGTGCAGGTAGTCGATGCCCAGGGTGGACAGGTAGTCCGCCTTCGCCGGGATGAGCAGGTGGTCGCTGGCGATGATGGCCGACTGGGTGACCACGTTGAAGTTCGGCGGGCAGTCGATGAGCACCATGTCGTAGCCGCCCAGCGCGTCGTCGTGCAGCCCCTCGGCGAGGGAGCCGCGCACCCGGAACAGCTCGGCGTCGTACTCGTCGCCGTCGGCCACGCCGCGCGCCAGCGTCAGGTCGATGTCGACGAGCTGGAGGTGGGAGGCGATCAGGTCGAGGCGGCCGGCGCCGGTGAGCCGCGCGTTCGCCGGGCCGGGAGAGACGACCAGCTCGCCCAGGGTCACCGCCGGGGTGTCCCCGCGCAGCCCGTCGTACCAGCGCTTCACCGTCCGGCCGTCGCGCAGCCGCTCCCGCCAGTCGTCGGGGTCGTAGAAGCCGAACGTCAGGCTGGCCTGCGGGTCGAGGTCGACGAGCAGCACCTTCATGCCCCGGTTGGCCAGTTCGGCCCCGACGTTGGCGGTGACGGTGGTCTTGCCGACCCCGCCCTTGTAGTTGATCACGGACACCACGTACACCGGCGGCACCTCCCCAGACCGGGAACGGTAGCGGTCGGACGGATCGCGCGGGGAACCGCTCCGGCCGGCCCGCCGTTGCACGTAAGTACGTAACTTCGTAGTATCGATGTATGGCGGAGATCGAAGACCGGCTCAGCGCGCTGGAGGCGCAGGTGGCCGCGCTGGTCGAGCGTTTCGCGGCGGAGCCACCCCCGGCCGAGGCGCCGCCCGCGCCCGACGGTGTCTTCTGGGCCCTCGACGGGCTGAAGCGGCGGCTGCCCGCCGACGGCACCGGCGCGGTGCTCTACACCGGCACCGTCCGCCTCGACGAGGAGCACTACGACTGGCAGTACGGCCGCACCGTCGACGACGTGCTCGCCGGGGACTGGACGGAGCTGGCCGGCGTGCTGACCGCCCTGGCCCACCCGGTGCGGCTGCGCCTGCTGCGCGAGATCCTGACCGGCCGGCACGGCACCGCCGAGCTGGCCACGATCGAGGGCCTGGGCACCACCGGCCAGCTCCACCACCACCTGCGCCAGCTCACCGCCGCCGGCTGGCTGCGCAGCGCCGGCCGGGGCCGCTACGCCGTCCCCGCCGAACGGGTCGTGCCGCTGCTGGCCATCCTCACCGCCGCCCGCCGCTGACGAACCCCGCACCGCCTCCGGGCGGCCGCCGCACCAACCCGGCCGCCGCCCGACCTCCGCACCGCCTCCGGACCGACCACGACGGAAGGAGCACCATGCGCAAGCCGACCATCCTCGCCCTGGCCGTCGCACCCGTCGCCGCGGTCGCGGCCATCGGGATCATGCCGGGGCCAACCCGGCTCACGGGGCAGAGCACCGGCGACGCCGCGCTGGCCGCCGCCGTCCGGGAGGCGGTGTCCGACCCGGAGGGGCACCGTGGCCTCGCCGTCGCCGTGGTGGAGAACGGCCGGGTCCGGACCGCCGGCCTGGGCGACCGCGACCCGGACGGCCGACCCGTCGAACCGGGCACGCCGTTCGAGATCGGCTCGATCACCAAGGTGATGACCGGGATGCTCCTCGCCCGGCAGGCGGCGACGGGGGCCGTCCGCCCCGACGAGCCGGTCGGCGCCGCACTGCCCGAGCTGACCGGCCCCGCCCGCGAGGTCACCCTCGCCGAGTTGGCCAGCCACCGTTCCGGCCTGCCCCGGCTGCCCGCCACCTCGCCCGGCGACCTGACCCGCGCCTGGTGGACCAACCTCACCGGCGGCAACCCCTACGCCGGCGAGGACGCCGGGTGGCTGGTCGAGGCCGCCGGCGACGAGGAGCCCGGCGACCGCCGCGGGCAGGTCCGCTACTCCAACCTCGGCGTGGCGCTGCTCGGGCAGGCGCTCGCCGCCCGAGCCGGCACGTCGTACCCCGAACTGCTCGACCGCGAGCTGCTGCGACCGCTCGGCATGACGGCGACCGTGGTGGCGACCGACGCCGGCGCCCTGCCGGCCGGGCGGGCCGAGGGCGCCACCGGCAGCGGGCGCGCCGTCGACCCCTGGGTCGGCAGCGGCTACGCGCCGGCCGGGATCGGCTACTGGTCGACCGTCGAGGACCTGGCCCGGCTGGTCGGCGCGACGCTCGCCGGCACCGCCCCCGGCGCCGACGCCGCCACCCCGCGCTTCACCGACGACGAGCGCAGTCGGATCGGCTACGGCTGGTTCACCACCCGCCACGGCGACCGCGAGGTCGTCTGGCACAACGGCGCCACCGGCGGCTTCCACGCGTACGCGGGCTTCGAACGGGCCACCGGGCGGGGCGTGGTGGTGCTCGGCAACACCGACGCGGACGTGGCGCCGATCGGGCTGCGGCTGCTCGGCGTACCGGCGGAGGACGCCGACCGCGACATCCCCCCGCCGGTCTGGATCAGCGCCGGGCTCGCGGTGTTCTTCACCTTCCTCGGCGGGCTCAGCCTGCTCACCACGGCCCGCCGTGCCCCGGACCGGCTCACCCTGGCGCCCGCCGCCGCCTGGGCGGCGCTCTACCTCGGCCTCGGTCACCGGCTGGGCGACTGGACGGTGGTCCCCGCCTGGCTCTGGCCGGTGGGCGTCGGCCTCGCCGCCGGCGGGATCGCGCTGGCCGCGTACCGCTGGCGGGGGCTGCCGTCGCTTGCCGGCGCGCCGCCGTGGCGGCGGCTGACCGGCACGGTGGTCTCGGCGGTCTTCGCGGTCCTGGCCGGCGTCGTCATCGCGGGTGGCTGACGGCGGACGCCCTCAGCCGCCGGCGTCATCGCGGGCGGCTGAGGGCGGCGTCCTCAGCCGCGGCCGGCGAGCTTCGACCGGCGGTAGCCGTAGAAGGCGTAGATCAGCGCGCCGAGCACGAACCAGACCGCGAAGCGCAGCCACGTCTCCGGGGCGAGGAAGGTGATCAGCCAGACGGAGAAGAGCGCGCCGATCGCGGGCACCACCGGCATGCCCGGCAGCCGGAACGTGCGCGGCGCGTCGGGGCGGCGGTAGCGCAGCACGATCACGGCGACGCAGACCACCACGAAGGCGAGCAGGATGCCGATGTTGGTCAGCTCGGCGGCCTCCCGGATCGGCAGGAAGCCGGCGATGAGGGCCGAGCCGACGCCGACGATCCAGGTGACCCGGCTCGGCACCCGGCGGACCGGGTGCAGCTTGGCGAACCAGCCCGGCAGCAGGCCGTCGCGGCTCATCGAGAACCACACCCGGGTGACGCCGAGCATGAAGGTGAACATCACGGTCAGGATGCCGATGATCGCGCCGACGGCGATGACGCTGGCCAGGCCGGACAGGCCGACGGAGGCGAACGCGGAGGAGAAGCCGCTCTCCGGGTCGATGTCCCGGTAGTTCTGCATGCCGGTCAGCACCAGGGTGGCCAGCACGTAGAGGACCATCGAGATGGCCAGCGAGTAGATGATCGCCTTGGGCATGTGCCGGCGGGCGTCCTTCGACTCCTCGGCGGCGGTGCTCATCGCGTCGTAGCCGAAGACCGCGAAGAAGACCGTCGCCGCGCCGGTGAACGCCCCGCTCAACCCGAACGGGAAGAACGGCGAGTAGTTGGCGGTCTTGACGTAGAAGAAGCCGACCACGATCACCAGCAGCACCACGGCGACCTTCAACCCGACGACGAACGTCTCGAAGCGGGCCGCGGACTTGATGCCGAGGTTCAGCAGGAACGCGATGAACAGGCACAGGACCACCGCGAAGAGGTCCACCACGTGTCCGTCTCCGGTGCCCGGGGCGCCCAGCATCCACGCCGGCAGCTCCGCCCCCAGCTCCGTCACGAGGAAGGAGAAGTAGCCGGAGATGCCGATGGCCACCACGGCCACGATCGCGGTGTACTCCAGCAGCAGGTCCCAGCCGATGAACCAGCCCACGGCCTCGCCGAGCACCGCGTACCCGTAGGTGTAGGCCGAGCCGGCCTTCGGGATCATGCCGGCGAACTCGGCGTACGACAGGGCGGCCGCCGCGCTGGCGAGCCCGGCGATCAGGAACGAGATCAGCACGGCCGGGCCCGCGGTCTCGCTCGCCACCGCGCCGGCCAGGGCGAAGATGCCCGCGCCGATGATGCCGCCCACGCCGATGGCGGTGAGCTGCCAGAGCCCGAGGGAGCGGGCCAGCCCCTCGCCGCCCTCGTCGGCGATCTCCTCGACCGGCTTGCGGCGGAAGATGCCACTGCCGCCGCCGTTCGCGGCGCTTCCCGTGGAGGTCATCGTCGTCCCCCTTCCGATCCCGTCCGAGCGGTCGCCCGTGCGCCGTGCGGTACCCGCGAACGACGCGGGCAAATCTCCAACGAGGACAGCCGTGCCGGGGTGCGGCGCCGGCTCACTCGGCGACCGGCAGCACGACCTCGTTGCGGCGCAGGAACGACGGTGTCCACGGCGGGTCGAAGCGCGCGTACCGGACCGCGCCGGTGGGGCGCAGCCCGGCCGCGGTGACCGCCCGGCCGAGCGCGGTCGCCCGCCGGTCGAACGCCCGCGCCGTCCACCGGCCCCGGAACCGGACCGCGGCGGCGAGCTGCCCGGGGACGCTGCGGGTACGTACCCGGGGGTCCGTCGGCTCGGGCAGCGTGTGGGGTGTGCAGGCCGCCGGCAGCACGATCCGCACCAGCCAGCAGCCCGGCCGGTCCGCCTCCTCCTGCAGGTACGGCGCGGTCATCGCGATCGTCGCCGGGCCAGCCTCGCGCGCCGCCGGCCCGCCCCCACCCTCGGCGCGGGAGCGGTTGGCGCCCCCGATGTACGCGGCCAGCGGCCGGAAGCCGTCCCGGGCGGCCTGCTCGAACGACCCCTCGACCCGCACCTCGGCGATCAGGTGCGGCGGGTAGCGGCGCAGCTCGAAGCCGGGGTGCCGGGTCACCACCCGGTACGGCTGCTGCTCGGTCATCGCGCGCTCCCCGTGGCCAGGGCCCCGTCGAACGCAACGCTACCGTCCGTCGACCTCCGGCTCAGGCGAAGTCGCGTCCTCCGGCCGGGGGCGCGCGGCCGACCGGGTCAGCCGCCAGTACTGCCGTTTGCGCTCGTCGCGGACCACCACCCCGCAGCGGGCCAGTTCGCCGCGCAGCTCCCGCGCCTCGCCGCCCCGGTCGTCGTCGAGCGCCCGCTGCCGGGCGCGCAGCAGCGCGTCCGCGCCGATCGGCAGCCCGGGCAGCCCCGGCACCCACCGCCGGTACGCGTCCCGGTGCGGGTCGGCCTCCGCCCACGGCCAGCCGTGCTCCCGGAAGGCGGCGCGCAGCCGGTCGGGGGCCAGGTCCGACTTCTCCCGGACCAGCTCCTCGTCGTCCGGGCCGAGCAGCACCAGCTCCCTGCCGTCGAGGAACACCGCGCGCACCTCCCGGCGCTGGACCTCCCACCGGGTGCCGTCGCGGCGCAGCCCCACCCGCTCGGCGCCCACGGTGACGGCGAGCCGCTCGGCGGTGCCGATGGCGGCGACCACCAGGCCGCCCAGCGCGCCGACGGCCAGCCCGCCGATGCTGGCCTGCGGGTCGGGTAGCCCGGCGACCAGTTCGAGCAGGTCCTGCGCCGGTGCCCAGGGCAGCTCGGCGAGCCACCCCGCGCCCGCGGTGAGCAGCCATCCGGCGCCCGCCCCGAGCAGCGGGAAGCCGCCCCAGAGCAGCGCCAGCTCCGCCGCGCCGCCGTCGACGACGGTGGGAGCGCCGTAGCCGTCCACCGTCACGACACCTCGCGGCGCAGGGTGCGGACCAGCCCGGCGGCCAGCGGGACGACCAGCCAGACCAGCAGCGACACCCCGAGCCGTGCCCACTGCCCGGCGGTCACGTCGGGAGTGAACAGGGGTTCCATGGTGCGGCCCGTGTCGAGCCAGCCCGCCGGCCCTTCCAGCGGCCGGATGATCCCGCCGAGGATCGACCAGAGGGTCGGCAGCAGCAGGTAGCCGACGATGGCCAGCGGCGTGTTGAGCAACAGCAGGCCGAAGCCGGCGCCCATCAGCACGTTGGCGACCTGGAACACCACGGCGTGCAGCAGCAGCGCCCCCTCGAAGCGCCAGGTGCCCGCGCCCCCGGTGGCCCCGGCGACCAGCGTGCCGACGGCCGCCACGGCGAGGCTGACCAGCACCGACGCCAGGGCGGCCAGCACCGTCGCGGCCAGCTTGGCGGCGATCACCCGCCCCCGGCGGGGCACCAGGGCGAACGTGGTCAGCGCGCTGCGCTGCGACCACTCGCTGGTGATCGACAGGATGCCGAGCACCGGCAGCAGCAACCCGACCGGCAGCAGCGTCGAAAGGAAGAAGTTGGCGTAGGTCTGTTCGGCGTCCGGTGCCCAGATCAGCTGGACGACCACGAGGGCGGCGGCGAGCAGCCCGATGGTGACCAGCAGCCACAGCCCGGCCCGGGTGTCGACGAGCTTGCGCAGCTCGACGCCGGTGAGCCGGAGCGGCGACGGTCGGCGTACCGACGGACGGTGGTGGGGCGTGCCGGTGGACGGGTTGGCGGTGGTGGTGGTCATCGGACGGCCTCCCGGGTCGACGCGCCGGCGGTCAGGGTGAGGAAGAGCTGTTCCAGGCCGCCGCTGCCGGCCGGGCGCAGTTCGGTGAGGGCGACGCCGGCGTCGGCGGCGGCCTGCCCGACCGCCTCGGCGTCGGTGCGGACCAGCAACCCGTCGGTGCCCTCGGTGACCGGCAGCCCGGCCCGGTCCAACGCGCCGCGCAGCGCCGCCGTGTCCCGCGCCCGGACCAGGGTGCCGCCCCCGGCCAGCAGCTCGTCCTTGTCGCCCTGGGCCACGATCCGGCCGCCCCCGATCACCACCAGCCGGTCCGCGACCGCCTCCACCTCGCGCAGCAGGTGCGAGGAGAGCAGCACGGTGCCGCCCCGGTCGGCGAAGTCGCGCAGCAGGCCGCGCATCCAGAAGATGCCCTCCGGGTCCAGGCCGTTGGCCGGCTCGTCGAGGATCAGCACGCGCGGGTCGCCCAGCAGCGCGTGCGCCAGGCCGAGCCGCTGCCGCATCCCCAACGAGTACGCCCGGACCCGGCGCTTCGCCGCGACCGCGTTCAGCCCGACCAGGTCGAGCGTGGCGGCCACCCGCCGGCGGTCCACGCCCATCGTCGCGGCGGCGACGGCCAGCGCCTCGCGGCCGGTGCGCCCGGCGTGTTGGGCGGAGGCGTCCAGCAGCACGCCGACCTCCCGGCCCGGGTTGGGCAGCTCCCGGTACGCCCGGCCGACGACCGTGGCGCCGCCGCCGCTGGGCGGGGTGAGCCCGCAGATCATCCGCATGGTGGTGGACTTGCCGGCCCCGTTGGGCCCCAGGAAGCCGGTGACGGTGCCCGGCTCGCAGCGGAACGACACGTCGTCGACGGCGGTGTGCCGCCCGTACCGTTTGGTGAGGTGTTCCACGTCGATCATGTCGGTCAGGCTGCCCGCGCCGGCCGGCTGCCCGCTGCGGCCGACGGTCTCGCCCGGCGGCTACCTTGGTCGACGCCGAGGTGTCGACTTTGGTAGCTGGCCGGTGTCCCGGCCGGCTGCCTAGCATGGCGGCGTGACCAGCGCCGCCGTACCCGATCATCCCTGGCTGCTGCCGGGGGCGCTCGTCGAGGCGGCCGGGCGGACCCGGCGGACCGCGCGCGACTGGCTCGTGGACGGCCTCGGTTTCCTGCTCGCCCTCGGCTGGGCGGTGCTGGCCTTCGGGGACGCCGCGTCACCGGACCCGCAGATCGCGCTGAACGCCGGCCCGGCCTGGTTGGAGGAGCTCGACTTCGTGTGCGGGCTGACCGCCGCCGCCGCGCTCTGGGTGCGCCGGCGCTGGCCGGTGGGCCTGGCGGTGGCCACGCTGCCGCTGGGGGCCTTCTCCGTCACCGCCTCGATGGCGCTGCTGATCATCGTCTTCACGGTCGCCGTGCGCCGCCCCTTCCCGGTCGCGGCCGGGCTGGTCGGCGTGCACCTGCTGCTGGCGTTCGCCTACTACGGGCTCCGCCCGGACCCGGCCTTGTCCTTCTGGGCGGCGATGGTCTGGACGGTGCTCTTCATCGCCGCCGTGCTGGCGTGGGGGATGTTCGTCCGGGCGCGACGACAGCTGGTCGTGTCGCTGCGCGAGCGCGCCGAGCGGGCCGAGGCCGAGCAGCAGTTGCGGGTGGCGCAGGCCCGGCACCTGGAGCGCACCCGGATCGCGCGGGAGATGCACGACGTGCTGGCACACCGGATATCGCTGCTCAGCCTGCACGCCGGGGCGCTGGAGTTCCGGCCGGACGCCGCGCCGGAGGAGGTGGCGAAGGCGGCCGGGGTGATCAGGACCAGCGCCCACGCCGCGCTGCAGGACCTGCGCGAGGTGATCGGGGTGCTCCGCGCGGAGACCTCCGCCGAGGAGGATCCGGAGCGCCCGCAGCCCACCCTGGGCGACCTGCCCGCGCTGATCGAGGAGTCCCGGGCGGCTGGGGTGCGGGTGAGCGTCCGCGACGTGGTCCCGGCGGTGGATCGGGTGCCGATGGCGGTGGGGCGCAGCGTCTACCGGATCGTGCAGGAGGGGCTGACCAACGCCCGCAAGCACGCCGCCGGCGCCGCGGTCACCGTCGACGTGACCGGCGGCCCCGGCGACGGGCTGACCGTGGAGATCCGCAACCGGTGGCCGGTCGGCGGCATCACCGGCCCGGAGATCCCCGGCGCCGGCACCGGCCTGGTCGGCATCGCCGAACGGGTCAACCTGGCCGGCGGCCGGTTGGCGTACGGGCGGGACGACTCGGGCGACTTCCGGCTGGCCGCGTGGCTGCCGTGGCCGGCGTGACCGGGCCGGCGACGCCCGGCACCGGCGCCGAGGGGCCGGTGCGGGTGCTGATCGTCGACGACGACGCGCTGGTCCGGGCCGGCCTGTCGATGATCCTCGGCGGCGCGCCGGACCTGCTCGTGGTCGGCGAGGCCGCCGACGGCAGCGAGGTGCCCGCCGCCGTGGCCGCGTGCGCGCCGGACGTGGTGCTGATGGACATCCGGATGCCCCGGCTGGACGGGCTCGCCGCGACCGAGGCGCTGCGGGCGTCGCCCGACCCGCCGGAGGTGCTGGTGCTGACCACCTTCGACGCCGACGAGCAGGTGCTCCGGGCGCTGCGGGCGGGGGCCGGGGGCTTCCTGCTCAAGGACACCCCGCCGGCCGAGATCGTGCGGGCGGTACGCCGGGTGGCGGCCGGGGAGGCCACCCTCTCCCCGGCGGTGACCCGCCGGCTGATCGACCACGTCACGGTCCCCCGCGCGGCGGCCGGCCCCGATCCGCGCCGGGAGCGGGCGCTGCGGCAGCTCGACGGGCTCAGCGAACGGGAGCGCGAGGTCGCCGTCGCGCTGGGGCAGGGCCGGACCAACGCCGAGATCGCCGGCGAGCTGTTCATGAGCGTCGCGACGGTCAAGGCGTACGTGTCGCGGCTGCTGGTCAAGCTCGACCTGAACAACCGCGTCCAGGTCGCCCTGCTGGTCCACGACGCCGGCCTGGTCTGAGCCGCGCGTCGTCGGCGGCTCCGGCCCGCCCGGATTGAACTACCCGGGCGCGGGGGCCGTACCAGTTGCCGAGGATGCGGTGCGGCGCGTCAGCCGCACCGCTGCCGGAGCCGCGGGAGGCCTGCCGTGCGAGTTGGTGAGCAGTCGACGGATCCCTTCGACCAGATCCTGGGCGAGGTGCCGGTGCCGGCGCCGTTGACCCCCGAGGACGTCCGGCTCGCGGTCCGGGCGGTGGTGGTGCACGCCGCCGAGGAGTGGCCGGCCGGTCCGCTGTGCCGCAACGACGGCGTGACGTACCCGTGCCGACTGCACCGCTGGGGGCGGCGGGTGCTGGAGCGGCACGGGCTCAACGAGCGACAGATCGACGCCCTGGTCCGGCACGGCAATCCCTTCGTGCACGTGCCCTTCCCGTTCCCGGTGACCGGTTCCGCGCCGACCCGCGCCGAGGGCGGGCCGGGCACCCGCCGGGTGGTCGCGCCCGCCGGCCCCGGCCGGCCGGCCCCCGCCACCGCGCCGCGCTGGCCCCGGGCGAGCTGAGCGGAGGCAGCGCCCCGCTCGCGGCGATCCGGGCAGGACGACGCCGGCCCGGGCACGGGGTTTCCCCACCCGCGCTGCGGGCCGGCGTCGCCGTGGCCGTCGACCGGTCGACCCGGCCGCCGTCCGGTCCGACCGATTCTCCGTCCGGCACGCCCGGTCGGGCCGTCCGACCCGGCCGGTCGTGCCCGGTCCGCCGGCTCAGTCGTTGCCGGCGCCGATCCCGCAGTCGGGCGCGGACCAGCTGGTGGTGTTCGGCGTGCGGTCGCTGTCGTTCTCGCGGCGCGAGTCCACGTGCACGTGGTCGTCGTGGTCCGGGTAGCCCGGCCCGTAGATCCCGCTGAAGCCCCGGTTGCGGGCGTCCCGGGCCACCTGGCACAGCGACTTGCTGCGCGAGTACACGTCGGCGGCGTTGCCGTAGAGGTGCTGGCTGTCCGACGCCCCGCCGACCTGCTCGTTGCAGCCGCGGCTGCGGAAGCCGCTGCTGACGTGGAGCGGCTGGTCGCCCAGGCCGCGCCGCATCGCCTCCAGCTTCCACATGGTTCGCAGGGCGTTCTGCCGGGTCTGGGCGGCGGAGAGCGGGCCGCCGGTCCACCCACCGCGGCCGCAGCCGTCGTCCAGCTCGGTGAAGCTGAAGTGCCGCGGGGTGCAGTCGTTGTCCTGCAGTTCGTAGAGCTTGGCGTAGGTCTGCGGCCCGGCGACGCCGTCGACCCGCAGCCCGTACGCGGACTGGAACCGCCGGACCGCGGCGGCGGTCTTGGGCCCGAAGCGGCCGTCGTTCTCCACGATGTCCCGGTGGCCGGCCCAGCCGGCCACCCGGATCTGCAGTTGGCGGACGTCGTCGCCGGAGCGCCCCTGGTAGAGGTTGCGCTTCCACGTGTAGCAGCCGTCGGCATGGGCCGCTGGCGCGGCGACCACCGTGGCGATCGCGGCTCCCGGCATCGCCAGGGCGAATGCGACAACCACTCGTTTCAGGGTGTTAACGCGCACAGAAGTCCTCCCGATAGGAGTGCGATTGGGGTGGCGTCCGGGACATCGACCGGGACGTCCCGCGCTTTCCACCCTGGCAGTCGGGCGGCCCTTTGGTGGCAATTAACGAGAATTGTCCTCGCGATCCGCAGTTCCTGGGTCTTGCCTGGGAATCGGCCCTGTTTGCGAACCACCCATTCCCTGCGAACTGACCGCAGGAAACCGTGAACGGCGCGGAAAGGCGCAGGCGGGCACGCCGATGCTGATGTTCGCGGGGCGGTCGCGGGCGGTAACGTCAGCGCCGGCGGGCACGGGGGAGGAGGCGGCGTGGCGCGCGGTGGCGTCTTCTGCATCGAGGGCCAGTGGCACCGGGACCTCAACGAGCGCGGCTCCGTCCTGCCCACCCTCGAACTGCTCGAACGGCTCGGGAAGATCCGTTTCATCCACAAGGACGCGGCGACCCGCGACGAGCTCTTCTACTTCGTCGACCGCTGGCTGCTCAAGCAGTACGCCGACCACCGGGTGGGCTTCTTCGCGATGCACGGCGAACCGAGCCGGCTCTGCCTCACCGACTGGGAATCCGTCGAACTCGCCGACGTCGCCGAGTTGATGGCCGGCCGTTGCGAGGGCCGGCGGCTCTATTTCGGCAGCTGTTCCGTGCTGCGCGCCTCCGACGCCGCGCTGCGGGACTTCCTGGACGCCACCGGAGCGGCGCTGATCTGCGGTTACACCCGGGAGGTGGACTGGGTGGAATCGGCGGCCTTCGAGACCGTGCTGCTCGACGTGCTGGCCAACGGTCAACGGCACAACGCCGCCGAGCTGCGGATGGGCTCGGCGCACTGGGCGCCCCTCGCGTCGTATCTCGGCTTCCGGATCATCTACGCCAACGGCCGCGCCTGGCGGCCCTCGGCCCGCCCCCGGGTGCCCGCGCAGCCCGCCGCCGGCCGTGCCGCGCCCCGCCCGCGCTGACCGACTGGTAGAAACGGGTGGTGGCACGCAGCATCGCGACGAACACCCGGGTCGACCGGGCCGAGCTGGTCGAGTTCCTCCGGCCACGGCACCGGGTGGTGCTGATGACCACCCGCGCCGACGGGCGGCCGCAGTCCTCACCGGTCTCCGCCGGGGTGGACGCCGAGGGGCGGCTGGTGATCTCGACGTACCCGGAGCGGGCCAAGGTGAGCAACATCCGACGCGACCCACGGGTCTCCGCGTGCGTGCTCTCCGACGACTGGAACGGGCCCTGGGTGCACCTCGACGGCACCGCCGAGGTGCTCGACCTGCCGGAGGGGCTGGAGCCGCTCGTGGAGTACTTCAGGTGCATCTCGGGCGAGCACCCGGACTGGGACGAGTACCGGGCGGCGATGGTCCGCCAGGGCAAGTCGCTGATCCGGGTCACCATCGACGCCTGGGGCCCGGTCGCCACCGGCGGTTTCCCCGCCCGCCTCGCCGACTGACGCCGGTGTCGCCCGGCCCGGCCGCCCGGCCGCGCCCCGGCCGCCCGGCCCGCCCGCCCTCAGTAGGCGGCGGTGAACCGCGCGTTCTCGTGGCGCGGGGTCTCGATCTCGTCGACGATGGCGACCGCCAGGTCCTCGTAGCTGAGCACCGAGCGCCCCTCGTGGTCGGTGACCGGCTGGTCGCCGCCGGTGCGGTAGTGCCCGGTGCGCTCGCCGGGGTGGAACTCCAGCGGTGGCGGGGAGACGTACGTCCAGCTCACCCCGTCGGCCGAGGAGCGGTAGAAGTCGAGGGCGTCGGCCTGGCCCCGCGCGGCGTCGCGGTACTCGTCGGGGAAGTCCGGCTCGTCGAGGTAGCGGGTGCCCCTCGGGGTGAGCAGGGTCGACCCGCCGCCGACGTGGATGATCCGGGGCGCGGCCGGCAGGCCCCGCAGCGCCCCGACCAGGCTCCGCGCGGCGTCCAGCCAGAGGCCGCGCTCGCCGCCGCCGATCGCCACCACCATGGCGTCGGTGTCCGGCGCCAGCTCCCGGACGCTCCGCTCGCTGGTGGCGTCGCCGGTGACCACCTTGACCGCCGGCGGGAGATACGACGTGGCCTCCGGGCGGCGGACCGCCGCGGTGACCCGGTGCCCCCGGTTGACCGCCTCGGCGGTGATCCGCGAGCCCGCGGTGCCCCCCGCCCCGAACACGACGATGTTGCTCATGACCGCCTCCCGCCCCGCCCGTCCGGCCCGGCGGACGTAGCCGACTCCAGGCTATTGAGCGGCGCCGCCGCGCGCTGGCGGACCGGGGATCCCGGCGGTCCCGCCGGGCCCTCGCGCTGTCGCGCGGCGTCGGGGACGCGGCGGAGCGGTGCGCGGGCGCGTGACGATGCCCGGCGCGCTCAGTCGAGCAGGGCGGAGTAGACGAGCTGGCGTAGCTGCGGCCGCAGCGGGTGGGTGCTCGACGGCATGAGCTGGGTGAAGAGGAGCGCGGTGACCTCCTCCACCGGGTCCACCCAGAACGCCGTGCTCGCCACGCCACCCCAGTAGTACTCGCCGACGCTGCTCGGCACCCGGCTGGGCACCGGGTCCTGCACCACGGCGAAGCCGAGCCCGAAACCGATCCCGTCGAGGGTGGTCTCGGCGAAGCCGCCGGTGGACAGCGTGCCCAGGTCCCGCCCGCCGGGCAGGTGGTTGCGGGTCATGAAGCGCAGCGTGCGCGGACCCAGCAGGCGCACCCCGTCCAGCTCGCCGCCGCGCAGGAGCATCTGGGTGAACCGGTGGTAGTCGGCGGCGGTGGAGAGCAGTCCGCCGCCGCCGGAGAGCAGCAGCGGCTTCTCGTACGCCAGGGCGCCCAGCCTGTCGTAGCGGACCGCCCGGCCGGTGCGCGGGTCGGGCGCGTAGAGCGCGGCGAGCCGGTCGGCGGCGGCACCCTCGGCCCACCAGTGCGTGTCGGTCATGCCGAGCGGACGGAAGATCCGGTCGGCGAAGAAGGCGTCCAGGCTCTGCCCGGAGACCACCTCGACCAGCCGGCCGAGCACGTCGGTGGCGACCGAGTAGCCCCAGGCCGTGCCGGGCTGGAACAGCAGGGGCAGCTCGCCGAACGCCCGGCAGGCGGTCGCCAGGTCGACGTCCGCCGGCGGGTACAGGTCGTAGCCGGCGGCCCGGTAGAGGCCGTCGACCACCGAGGTCTGCATGAAGCCGTACGTCAGGCCGGCGGTGTGGGTGAGCAGGTGCCAGACCCGGATCGGCTCGATCGCCGGCACCGTGTACGGCTTGAGGGCCGAGCCCTTGGCGTAGACCCGCAGGTCGGCGAACTCGGGCAGCCAACGGCTGATCTCGTCGGTCAGCTGGAAGCGGCCCTCCTCCCAGAGCATCATCGCGGCGACGGAGGTGACCGGCTTGGTCATCGAGTAGATCCGCCAGAGCGTGTCCGCCTCGACGGGCGCCCCCGCCTCGACGTCGCGCAGCCCGTACGTGGACGAGTGGGCGATCTCGCCGCGCCGGGTGACGACCACCTGCCAGCCGGCGAGCCGGCCGTCGTCGACGTACCTGCCGAAGTGCGCGTCGATCCGAGCCAGGCGCGCCGGGTCGAAGCCGATCACGTCCGGGTCGATGCTGCGTGCCACGCTCACGCCGCCGAAACTACTAGTTGGTACGCCCGCCCGGAAGGGCCGGCCGCCACACCTGTCGCACCCCGTCAGTAGCCTGGCCCGATGCCCGAGCTGACCGAGGACGCCACCTTCCGCGACGAGGACTGGTACGGCGAGGAGCTGTTCGACCGGCACTTCGTCCGCTGCTCCTTCTTCCACGTCGACCTGACCGAGGCGGTCAGCCGGGGCGCGGTCTTCGACGGGTGCACCTTCGGCAACGTGCGGTTCAACGCCTCGCGGCACACCGACTCGGCCTTCACCCGCTGCGCCTTCCAGCGCTGCAACCTCTTCGAGGCCGAGTTCACCGGCTGCAAGCTGGTGGGCAGCACGTTCACCCAGTGCGACCTGCGGCCGTTGACGATCGCCGGCGGCGACTGGTCGTTCGTCGCGCTGCCCGGCGCCGACCTGCGCGGAGTCCGGATCACCGACGTCCGGATGCGGGAGGTCGACCTCACCGGCGCCAACCTGACCGGCGCCACGGTCACCGGCGTCGACCTCTCCGCCGCGCAACTGCACAGCTCCCGGCTCTCCGGCGCCGACCTGCGCCGCAGCGACCTGACCGCGCTCGACCCGACGGTCGTGGAGCGGGCCGGGGCGATCGTCGACCCGGAGCAGGCCATCATGATCGCGCAGGCGCTCGGCTTCGAGATCCGCTGAGAAAACCCGCCGCGGGTTGTCCGGATTCACTGCGACGCTGGGTCCCATGACATGGTGGTCTGATCTTGTGCGGGAGGAGCCCGAGTTCGCCGAGCGCGTGCGGGCCCGCTTCGCGGTACGCAAGCACGGCACGATGGCGACGCTGCGCCGGGACGGTTCGCCCCGGATCAGCGGCACCGAGTTCGACTTCGACGCCGAGCACCTGCGGCTGGGCAGCATGGCCGGCGCGCTCAAGGCCCTCGACCTGCGCCGCGACCCACGGGTGGCGCTGCACTGCCCGACCGAGGACGCTCCCGAGGCCCATCCGGGGGCCTGGGGCGGCGACGCGAAGATCGCCGGACTGGCGCACGAGGAACCGCCCGGCGAGGACGGCTCGCACCGGTTCCGGATCGAGCTGACCGAGGTGGTGCTGACCCGGGTGGGCGACCCGCCGGACCACCTGGTCATCGAGAGCTGGCACCCCGGCCGTGGGCTGCGCCGTCGCCGGCGGCACTGAACGGCCCCCGGCCCGCAACCACCGTCCGGATCGATGTCCGCTACGGTCCGGTGACGAAACTGGATACGCCCGGCCGCCCCGTCCGGCGCGCCCGACGAGCCGGCGCCAACGCGGGACGCCCCCGGCGGGCGCTCGCGTACGCCCGGGCGGCGGCCGGTGGGGAGTGGAGGGTCGGTGGCGGAGGAAGACCTGACGCGGCAGGGTGTCCGGCCGGCGCGGCACGGCGGAGGCGACGGCGACCGGGCGAGCGCCGCCCCCGCCCGGCACCGGCCGTTCCTTCCCCCACCCGGGCGGCGGACCCGCGGCGACCTGCGGCGGCTGGCCCGCGTCCGGCAGCGGCGACGGTGGGCGATCGAGAGTGTCGCCGTGCTCGTCTGCCTGGTCGCCCTCGTGACGTACCTGAACTCCGGCGACCCCGGTCCGGGCGAGGAGACCGGGGGCGGGGTGCCGGCGGGGGTCGGCGGGCCGACCGGGCTCCCCGGCGTCGAGGGGCGCGACCCCGCCGCCGGCCAGGTCTCGCCGGGACTGCGGCCCCGGCAGCGCCCGCCGAGCCCGTCCGCCTCCCCGACGCCGCCGGTGCGCCCGACGCTCGACGCCGGGATGGCCGAGACGCCGGCCGAGGTGGACCTGACCGCGGTGGGCGGCCGGGACTGGGTCCACTGGGGGTTGCGCGGCGCGGACTCGACGGTCCGCAAGCGCGGCGGCACCGGCGACATCCGGGACGAGGGCGGCCGGGGCGCCCTGGGTGGCTGGGACGACAACCAGGAGAGCTTCCGGTGGCGCGACGGCACCCCGGTCGATTCGGTGGGCGGCTCGCCCCACGGGGTCTACCGCTGCGGCGCCGGCAGCGGCTTCAGCCTCGCCGTCGTCGCCGACGGCCGACCGCGCACCGTCCGCCTCTACGCCGGGGTGTGGATGGCCCGGGGGCGGCTCGACGCGCGCCTCTCCGACGGCGGTCCGACCCGGACCCTGCGGATCGAGGACCGGCACACCAGCCGCTCCGCCGAGTTCACCCTCCGCTTCCAGGCGCGCAAGGGGGCCCGGCTGGTGCTGAGCTGGACCGCGGAGGAGGTCTTCACCGACGACTGCGGCAACGTGGGCGTGCAGGCGGTCGCGTTGCGCTGACTGCCCGACGCCCCGCGTCCGCACGGGTCAGCCGGTGCGCGGCGGCGATCGCCCGGCGCTCGGGCGCGTCCCGGAGTAGCGTGGTCGCGACGAGCAGCCGCGGACGAAGGGCAGGGCCGATGACCTCGGGCGAGCAGGTGCTGGACAGCCCGCAGGGCTGGGTGGCCGAGCACATCCGGCGGTACGTGGAGACCGACGGCGCCGAGGGGCACGAGTGGCGGCCCGGCGTCTTCACGCTGCTGCTGACCACCCGTGGCCGGCGCAGCGGAAAGCTCCGCCGGACCGCGCTCATCTACGGCCGCGACGGCGACGCGTACCTGGTGGTCGCCTCGCAGGGCGGCGACCCGAGGCATCCGGCCTGGTACCTGAACCTGCTCGACGAGCCGCTGGCCGAGGTGCAGGTGGGCGCCGAGCGGTTCACCGCGCGGGCGCGTACCGCGACGGCCGAGGAGAAGCCGCGGATGTGGTCCACGATGGCCGCCATCTGGCCGGCGTACGACGACTACCAGGCGAAGACCGACCGGCAGATCCCGGTCGTCGTGCTCGAACGGGTCTGACCAGGGGCGCCACCGGCCCCGGTCGGTCCCTCGCGCGGGGGAGCCGGTCCACCCCCGCCGGGGAGCCGGCGCGCCGCGTACGACGGCATCGTCGCAGGCATGACCACCACGCTGCCGCCACCGGCCCCGACCCGCGCCGCCGTCCGGCGGCGCCACCCCGTCCTGCCGTACGCCGTCATCGCCTGGGCCCTCGCCCACGGTGCGGTGCGGGTGCGCTGGGCCCTCGTCGGCGCGCCGGAGTTCCCGCCGCTCGACACGGACCTCGTGGTCTTCACCGGCTGGTGGGCCGTGGCGCTCTGCGCCGCCGCCGGTCTGGTCGGCGCGGGGCTCGCCGCCGCCCGCTCCTGGCGCCCGGCGCTGGCGGCGGCCGGCTGGGTCGTCTGCGCGGCGGTGCTGCTCTCCTGCGCGTTGCTGCTGCTGGACGTGGTCGGGCTGCTGATCCTCGACCCGGGCGCGGCGTTCCACCCGGGCGCCCTGCTCAGCCGGCTCGCCTGCCTCACCGGGGCCGCGCTGCTGCACGCGGCGCTCCTCGGTCACCGGCGTCGGCTGCGGGGGGACTGTCGCCGGTGCGGCCGCACCGGCCCGGTACGCGACGCGTCGGCGGCGGTGCCCGCCTGGGCCCGGGCGGCGGCCTGGGCGGCGGTTCTCGGATGCCTGCTGCGCCTGGCCGCCCAACTGTGGGTCGGCTTCGAGGACATGCCGCTCAGCCAGGGCGCGTCGATGATCGCCTTCGAGGTCGGCTTCCTGCTCGCCGGCGTGCTGCTGCCGCTGGCCCTGGTGTACTCCTGGGGGGTGTTCTGGCCCGGCTGGGTGCCGCTGCTGGCCGGCCGGCGCGTCCCCCGGCTGCTGCTCCTCGTTCCGGCGGCGCTGTTCTCCGTCGGCCTGGTCTGCTACTTCGGGGTCGGCATCGCCCAGCTCACCGTCGAGACGGTCACCGGCACGTTCGACCCGGGCGACGGCCGCTACCCGCTCGCGTTCTTCTGGGTCGCCGAGCCCGCGTACTGGCTGTGGGGCTGGGGGCTGGGGGTCGCGGCGGTCGGCCACCACCTGCGTACCCGGCGCCCGTGCCGGGGCTGCGGCCGCTGAGCCGGGACAGTTTGTCCGTCGCGCCGTGTTCAGCGTGCCGTAACTTTCTGCTGTCCACGCCCGACCATCCTCTGTGGAGGCACGACCGATGAGCAGCACCACCACCCGCACCGTCCGTCCGACCGCCCCGCGGGGCGCCGGGGAGCCGTCCGGGGAGGTGCTCCGGGAGATCCCGCTGCCGCCGTACGTCACCGCCGAGGACGCGCAGTTCGCCGTCCGGGCGGTGGTGGTGCACGCGCCCCGGCGCTGGTCCGGCGGGACGGTCTGCCGCAACGACGCCAGCCCGCACCCGTGCCGGCTGCACCGCTGGGGGACCCGGGTGCTGGCGCAGCGCGGCCTGCGCCCCGCCGACATCGCCGCGCTGATCGCGGGCGGCGACCCGGACGCCGAGCCGCCCCACCGCCCGAGCGCCTGAGCGCCGGCGGGGCCCTCGCACCGGGCCCCGCCGGCCCCGTCAGCAGGCGACGGGCTTCACCCAGGAGCACTCCCGGCCCTCCGGGACCCGGGGAGCGTCGGGCGCCCTCGGGGGCGCGACCCGCGCCGCGGTCGCGGCCTTCTCGGTGTACGAGGCGAGCGCGATGGCGATTTGGTCCTCCAGCCCCTTGACGGACGAGGCCAGGTAGTTGTTCAGCAGGATGGAGAACGCCAGCACCCGCCCGTCGGCGTCGGTGACGTAGCCGGACAGGCCGGAGACGCCGGTCAGGCTGCCGGTCTTGGCGTGCACGTTGCCGGCCGCCGGGGTGCCGCGCATCCGGCTGCGCAGCGTGCCGCCGACGAAGCGGTCCGCGTCGCCGGCGACCGGCAGGGCGGCGTACCAGGTGTCGAACCAGGGCTCGGCGCGGACGGCGGTGAGCAGGTCCACGAACTCGTCGGCCGGGATCAGGTTGCGCCGCGAGAGCCCGGAGCCGTCCCGCTGGCGCAGCGTGCCGGTGTCCATCCCGGCGTCGGCGACGTACTCGCTGATCGCCGCCAGTCCGGCGGGCCAGGTGCCGGAGCCGGTGAGCACCCGGCCGATCTCCTTGGTCAGCACCTCGGCGTGCCCGTTGTTGGAGAGCTTGAGGAACGGCACCATCAGCTGGGACAGGGGCATCGACTCGTGCCGCCCCACCTCGGCCGCCTCCTCCGGGGTGGCCTGGCCCAGCACGGTCCGGCCGAGCACCCGCACGCCGTGCTTGCGCAGCGACGCGCGGAAGACGTCGGCGGCGTAGCCGGTGGGCTCCCAGACGGTCACCCAGTCGCTCTGTGGTTGGTCGCCGAGCGCGATCTGGCCGGTGACCACGACGGTGTTGCTGCCGTGCGCGCGCTCGAAGGAGATCGAGGTCTCCCCGTCGGCGACCGTCTGCGCCCGGTTGTCGATCTTCAGGTAGCCGGTGGCCGGGGTGGTGGTGACGACCGGGCGCGCGCCGGCGCTCGCGCCGGGCGCGGCGTGCACGATGACGGTGCCCGCGTCGTAGTCGGTGTCCGGCGCCACCGTCAGGGCGGAGACCTGCGCCGCGTAGTAGTAGGGCTCGTCGTCCCACGTCCAGTCGGGGCCGAGCCGGGTGTTGTCGTAGCGGGTGTCGTCGGCGACCAGGTTGCCGGTGACCACCCGGACGCCCTTGGCGGCGACCTGCGCGGCCAGCGCGTCGTAGTCGGCGGCGAGCATGGTCGGGTCGCCGCCGCCGCGCAGGTAGAGGTTGCCGGAGACGAGGCCCGCGCGGCGGGTGCCGGTGGTGCGCGCCTCCGTGCTGAAGCGGTGCCCGGGCCCGAGCAGCTCCAGCGCCGCGGCCGAGGTCAGCAGCTTGGTGTTGGAGGCGGGCACCAGGCGGCGGTCCCCGTTGCGGTGATAGACGGGCGCACCGGTGGCGGCGTCCTTGACGACCACCGACGCCTGCGCTCCGGCCAGCCGGGAGTCGGCGAGGATCGCGTCGATGGTGGCGTTCAGACGGGTCGCCGCGGGGGTCGGCGACTCGGCGGTGGCGGTCGGGGCCCCGGCCGTGGCGGCGGCGGCCACCAGCGCCGCCAGCGCGAGCGTCCGGGGGAAGAGACGACGATGCATGCGCTGATGCTGCCACGGAGGAATCTTCCAGAGAAGACCGTTGACCGAAAGAAAAGTGCAGCGCTGGGATGTGAGCGGCGAGACGCCTTCCGGCGGGCAGCCGGGCGGCGCGTTCGTTGTTGCATTCGGCATGGACGAGCGCTCCGTCGACGTGCTGGTGATCGGGGCCGGACAGGCCGGCCTCTCCGCCGGCTACCACCTGCGCCGCGCCGGCTTCGCCCCCGGCGAGGGCTTCGTGATCCTGGACGGCGACGACGGGCCGGGCGGGGCGTGGCGGCACCGCTGGCCCACGCTGCGGCTCGACCGGGTGCACGGCTTCCACGACCTGCCCGGCCTGCCGTTCCCGGCGGCGGCGCCCGACCGGCCGGCGGCCGAGGTGGTCAGCGCCTACTTCGCCGCGTACGAGCGCGCGTTCGACCTGCCGGTACGGCGTCCGGTCCGGGTCCGCGAGGTGCGCGACCGGGCCGACGGCCGGCTGGACGTCCGGACCGACCGGGGCGACTGGTCCACCCGGGCCCTGGTCAACGCCACCGGCACCTGGACCCGGCCGTTCTGGCCGCACTACCCGGGCCGGTCCAGCTTCCGGGGCCGTCAGCTGCACACCGCCGACTACCGGGGCCCCGCCGAGTTCGCCGGCCGGCGGGTCGTGGTGGTCGGCGGCGGGACGTCGGCCGTCCAGCTGCTCGCCGAGGTCTCCACCGTCGCGGCCGGCACCACCTGGGTGACCCGCCGCCCGCCCGACTTCCGCGACGAGGAGTTCACCCCCGAGCGGGGGCGGGCGGCGGTGGCCCTGGTCGACGCGGCGGTCCGCGCCGGCCGGCCCCCGGCCAGCGTGGTCGCGGTGACCGGGCTGCCGCTCACGCCGGAGCTGCGCCGGCTGCGCGAGCGCGGCGTGCTCGACCGCCTACCCGTGTTCGACCGGATCACACCCGACGGGGTGGCCTGGGACGACGGCAGGTTCGTGCCCGCCGACGTGATCCTCTGGTGCACCGGATTCCGGGCCGCGTTGGACCACCTCGCGCCGCTGCGGCTGCGCGCGCCCGGCGGCGGTATCACCATGGACGGCACCCGGGTGGTCGCCGACGAGCGGATTCACCTGATCGGGTACGGACCGTCGGCGAGCACGGTCGGCGCCAACCGGGCCGGCCGCGCGGCGGTTCGCGAGATCCGGGCCCGGCTGACCCCGGCCGGCGCCCGGCACTGACCCCGCTCTATTTGACGGATCCCCCGACACGGGGCAACGTAGGCCGTGAAGGGGCTCTCACCTGCCCCAGGCTGCGACGGCGATGTGCGTGTCGCCCTTCCATCGCCTCCGACGTGCGCTCGTGCGCGGGCCGAGCCCGGTCCGCACCACGAATCCGAGAATCCACGAGGAGTTCCGCCATGCTCACCATGACCGACAACGCCGTGCTGGTCATCCGAGACCTCGCCAACCAGCAGGACGTCGCCGAGGACGGCGGGGTGCGGATCGCCGCCGACACCGAGGCGGGCTCGCTCACCGTCGAGCTGGTCGCCGAACCGGTCGAGGGCGACCATGTGGTCGACAACCAGGGCGCCCGGATCTTCCTGGACTCCGACGCCGCCGAGCTGCTCGGCGACGCCTCGGTGGACGCGAGCGTCGACGACGAGGGCATCGTGCAGTTCGGGTTCACCGAGAAGCAGTGACGGCCGGTCAGCCGGCCCGGCGGGTCTCCCCGCCCCGGTGCGGCCGGGCGGGCCGGCCCCGTTCCGGGCCCGCGTGACCGGACCGCCACGCCCCCGGCCGGGTCTCCCGGCCGGCGTGGGGCAGCGCCGCCAGCACGTGCGCCAGGTGGTGCGACGTGCTCCACGCCGCCCAGTTGCTGGCCGACCCCGCTCCGGCGCCCCGACGGGCGCGCCGGACGATCTCGTGGTCGCCCCAGGAGAAGTCGGCCCCGGCGGCCGGCCAGTGGGGCGCCGAGACCAGCGCCCGACACAGGTCCGCGAACCGGTCGTCGCCCCGCCCGCCCCGCCGGGACCAGCGGTACACCCACCAGGCGTCGTCGGCCGTGTAGCGCACGGTCGGCAGCCGGTCGCCCGGCTGCTCGGCGCCGGGCACCGCCGAGCCGACGCCGTAGTCGGCGTACCCGACGCCGAGGTGGGCCAGGCGCTGCCACAGCAGCCAGTCCCAGCGGTCGAGGCGGACCGGCTCGTCGGTGGGCAGGCGCGTCACCGCCGGCGGCATCCCGCCGGCCGCCACGCTCACCGAGCGCCAGGCGTGCCGGCGCGCCCACTCCAGCAGCCGGCGCAGCCGGGGCTCGGCCCCCCGCACGTCGGCCGCGCAGCACACGTCCCCGGCGTCGAGGAGCAGGTCGCACTGCTCGGGCACCAGGCGGGTGAACCGCCAGACCCGCTCCACCGCCGCCGTGGCCGCGTCCGGGCCGGTCCGGTCCTGGCCGACCCGCAGCCGGACCACCGCCCGGTGGGCGTGGGTCCGGGCCGCCACGCCGTGCGCCACGAGGCGCGGGTCGCTGTCCGCGAGCCCGATCACCGGCACCAGCGGTACGCCCCACCGGGCCAGCTCGGTCTCCGGAGCGTCGGGCAGGTCGGTGACATCGACGCCCGGGAGCAGCCCGTCGGGCAGCCGACCGAGCACGTCCAGTGTGTACGAGTCCAGGATGGACACCTGGAGGACCGGGGCGAGCAGCGGCGCCACGACGTCGTCGAGATGACTGAGCGCCTCCAGCTCGCCCCGCCGGTTGGCGAGGATGGGGCGGTAGACCGGTTCCGCCGCCCGGCCCCCGTGGGCGGGCACCATACCCCAATGTAGCCAGACATCGGTGTCGGTCACAGGGTCCTTCGGCCCCGGCCCCGGCCCCGCGCCCCGGTACGCCGTCCGCCCCGGTGCGCCTTGCGCCCCGGACCCGGCGGCCGTTCGGAGGCGATCCGCCGGGCCGACGACGACGCCGCCCCCACGGTGGGAGGCGGCGGCCCGGCGTCCCGGTCAGTCGTCGTCGCCGGAGTCGTCATCGTCGTCATCGTCGTCGACCGGCTCCTGCTCGGCCTTGACCACCGTGCCGTTGTCCCGGTCGACGTCGATCTCGTGCTCGGTCTGCCCGGCGACGATCTCCACGCTCCACACCGGGCGGCCGTCCTCCTGTTCGGCCTCGACCTCGACGACCTGTCCGCCGCCCGCCCGGGCCAGCGCGATCTCCCGGGCCCGCTGCTCGGACACGGCGTCCCCGCCGGCCGCCGGGGCGCCGCTGCCCGACGGCGTGCCGGGGGCGGCCGGAGCGCCGCCGGTCGCCGGGGCGGTGGCCGGGGAGGCGGTCGCCGTGCCGCCCGGGGTGGCGGCGGCGGTCGGGGTGGTCGTGGCGGCGGCCAGCGTGGTCGCCCGGGCCGGGCCGCCGTCGGCGGCCGCGACGCCGAGGGTCGCGCCGGCCACGGCGAGCACGGCCAGGCCGCCGACCGACGCCAGGATCAGGGGGTTGCGCGTCATCTCATTTCGCCTTTCCTCGGTTCCTGACCACGAGGATCGCGCCCGACCGGATAGCGCCACGCTGCCCGAACGCTAAGCCCGGGTTAAGGCTCCTCGGACGCGACGGCCGGGCTGCGCCGCGCGCCCGGGCGGGGCGCAGGGAGGGGCCGTGCGGTCCCGGTGTGGACGGGGGCCGGGGCGGCGCGTGCGCCATGGGCGGGCCGGCCGCCCCGCCGGCCCGGGGGCGGTGCGTGCGGTACGGGTGGGCGGGCCGCCCCGCCGGCCCGGGGCGGCGTCGTTCGGCGGGGCGGGTCAGGGCCCCGGCGGGCCGAGTTCGAGGCGCACCTCGGCGCCGCCGGAGGGTGCCGCGTGCAGGTTGAGGCGGCCGCCGGCGGCCTGGGCGGCGCGGCGGGCGATGTCCAGGCCGAGGCCCGTCGAGCCGGCGGTGCTCGCACCACGGTCGACCGTGCCGGGTGGGATCCCCGGCCCCTCGTCCGCCACGGTCAGCACCGCCCGGCCGGCATCGGCCGCCAGCCGGACGGCGAACGCGGTGCCGTCCGGGGTGTGCGCGAAGACGTTGCCGAGCAGGGCGTCCACCGCCGCCGCCAACTCGTCGGCGGGCACGCCCACCGGCAGCGGCCCCGGCGCCAGGTCGAGGGTGACGGCACGTCCGGTGTCCTCGGCCAGCACCGACCAGAACGCCACCCGCTCGGCCACCACCGCCGCCGCGTCGGCGCTGGCCGCCCTCGCCGTCGGCGCCCGCCACCGCGCCTGCCGGATCAGGCCGGTGACCGCCCGCTCCAGCCCGTCCACCGCCGCGGCCACCCGGGCCGCGTCCTCCGGGTCCCGCAGCGACTCGGCCTCCAGCCGCAGCGCGGTCAGCGGGGTGCGCAGGCGGTGGGACAGGTCGGCGACCTCCTCCCGCTCCTGGACCAGCAGCACCTGGATCCGGCCGGCGAGGTGGTTGAGGGCGCCGGCCACCTCACGCAGCTCGGGCGGTCCGGCGGGCGTGACGCGGGCATCCAGTTCGGCGTTGGCCAACCGGTGCGACACCGCGGAGAGCTCGCCGATGGGCCGGACCAGGGTGCGGGCGAGCCGGTCGGCGACGGCCAGCCCGATCAGCACCAGCAGCACGCCGAGCAGGGCCAGCACCAGCCAGGACCGGCTCACCCCGGCGGTCAGCTCCTCGGGCGGGACCACCGTCCGGATCACCCCGGTGCCGTCCGGGCGGCCCTGCACCGCGATCACCACCTCCCGCCCCCGCCCCGACTCGGCGGTGAGGCTCTGCCCCCGGGCGGCCAGCGCCACCGCGGGCGTCCGCGGGGCCGGCGCGCCGAGCACGGTGCCGTCGGGCAGGAACACGCTGACCGGCCGGCCGGACTCGGCGGCCCGTTGCTCGACCGTGAGCCGGATCGTGGCGGTGTCGGCGGTCCCGACGACGGTGACGAGACTCTGCGCGTCGGCCGTGGCCCGCACCGTGGCCCGGTCCTCGGCGACGGTACGCACCAGCAACGCCAGCGGCACCAGGAAGGCGACCAGGGTGAGCACGCTGACCGCGGCGACCAGCAGCGCCATCCGTGCCCTCATCCGGGGCTCCCGGGCACGTCCAGCCGGACCCCGACGCCCCGCACCGTGTGCAGGTAACGGGGTGCCTGCGCGCTCTCCCCGAGCTTGCGGCGCAGCCATGACAGGTGCACGTCCACGGTCTTGTCGGCGCCGCCGTACGGGATCTGCCACACCTCGGCGAGCAACTCCCGCTTCGTGACCACCTGGCCGGGGCGGCCGGCCAGATGGTGCAGCAGGTCGAACTCGCGCGGGGTCAGCTCGACGGGCTCGCCGTCGAGGGTGACCTGCCGCGACCTCGGGTCGACCCGCAGCCCGCCGACCACCAGCGCCGGGTCCTCCGGGGCGGCCCCCGCCCCGCGCCGGAGCACCGCCCGGATCCGCGCGTCGAGCTGCGCCGCCGTGAAGGGCTTCACCACGTAGTCGTCGGCCCCGGCGTCGAGCACCCGGACGATCTCGGTCTCGTCGTCGCGGGCGGTGGCCACGATCACCGGCACGACGCTGACCGCCCGCAACATGCGCAGCAGCTCCCGGCCGTCCAGGTCGGGCAGTCCCAGGTCCAGCACGACGAGGTCGGGCCGGTCGTCGAGCGCGTCGCGCAGGCCGGCCATCGCCGTCGAGGCGGCCGCCACCGCGTGCCCCCGCTCGCGCAGCGCCCGCAACAACGGCGTACGGATCGTCAGGTCGTCCTCGATGAGCAGCAGGCGGGCCACAGGTGGCAGGCTAACCGCCGCGGGACGTGCCGGCCCCCGCCTTAACCGTCCCTTAGCCTCGTCCAGGGCTCGGTCCAACCCGGGATCGGGGACACTCGGTGGATGCGCCGCCGTTCGTTCCTCGCCGTCGCCGGGTGGCTGGTCACCGCCGCCGTCGCCACCCTGATCGGGGTGGCCGCGATCCGGTGGGTCGGGGAGAGCATCGCCGGCACCCCGGGCGGGGTGCTCAGCCAGGAGGAGGTCGAGCGCGCCCTGGCGGCGCCGGCGCCGACCACTGCCGGCGGGGCGTCGACGTCACCGACCGGCGTCGCCCCGCACGGCGAGCGCAGGGTCTTCGCCACGGACGGGGGCACCGCGGTGGCCGAGTGCGGGCCCGACGGGGTGTGGCTGGTCTCCTGGGTGCCGGCGCAGGGCTACCGGGTCTCCGACGTCGACCGGGGGCCGGACGACGACGTGGAGGTCGCGTTCACCGGCCCGGCCGGGAAGTTCGAGCTGAAGGTCCGCTGCGTCGGCCGGGAGCCGGTGGCGGCCGAGGACGACGACTGAGCCCGTCACCCCCGGTGCGCCCGTGGCGACAACCGACTGCTCCACCGTGGACGTGCCGGTGGTACGGGCGGACCTGGCGTGCCGGCCGCATCGGGCCCGGACACGAGCGCACGGCGCCGCTCGACCTCTCGGGATCGGAACGTCGCCGCGCTCTGGCCGTCTCCCACCACCGCAGCCGTCCGGCGGTACGTCAGCGGGGACCTGGCTCGACCGGCGCTGTGCGCCCGTCCCTGTGTCGATCCCCGCTCACGGGGGCGGTAAACCTCCGGGCAGTGGGGAATTCCACCATCTGCGCGTCCCGGCGTGGCGTGGCGCCACAGCGGGTATGTGGGCCGACATGGAGCATTACACGATCGCGACTGTCGCCGAGAAGAGCCCGGATTTCCGGCGGGTGCTGTGGACCGGTGAACACAGCCAGCTGGTGATCATGACGATCCCGCCGGGTGGCGAGATCGGCGAGGAGGTCCACGAGGACATCGACCAGATCCTCACCTTCGTCAGCGGCACCGGCGAGGCCCGGGTGGCGGGGGAGAAGCGCGAGGTCGTCCAGGGCGACCTCGTGGTCGTGCCGGCCGGAACGAAGCACAACTTCGTCAACACCGGCCCGAACCCGCTGGTGCTCTACACCGTCTACGGCCCGCCCGAGCACGCCGACCAGGCGGTGCACCGCACCAAGGAGGAGGCCGACGCGGCGGAGGCGGCGGGCGAGGACGAGCCACCCACCTCCTGACGGAGCCGCCGACGGCCCCGCCTGAGGCGGGCGGAACGGGGTACCCGCAGCGGGTGGACCAGCCGGCGATCTCCGACTACGGATTCCTCTCCGACTGCCGCTCGGGCGCCCTGGTCGGCCGGGACGGCTCGGTCGACTGGTGGTGCCCGGACCGGTTCGACACCCCGTCGGTCTTCGGCCGGCTGCTCGACCCGACGGCCGGGCACTGGCGGCTGGCGCCCATCGCCGCCGGGCTGCCCGGGCACCGGACGGAGCGGGCGTACCTCGCTGACACCCTGGTGCTGCGCACCGTGCACCACACCCCGGAGGGGAGCGTCGCCGTCACCGACGCGCTCGCCGCCGAACTCGGCGCCCGGGGCCACGAGCTGGGGATGAACTCGCCGGCGGTGCTGCTGCGGGTCGTCGAGGGGCTGACCGGGCGGGTGCGGATGTCGCTGGACTTCCGCCCCCGCCCGGAGTACGGCCTGCTCACCCCGTACCTGCACGAGCAGCCCGACGGCGGGGTGCTCGCCGCGGCCGGCCCGGTGGTGCTGGCCCTGCACTCCGGCGGGGCTCCGCTGCCGGTGGACCGGGACCGGGTCCGGCAGGACTTCGAGGTCGCCGCCGGGCAGGTGGTCGGCTTCGACGCGGCGTACGGGCGGGCGTACGGGGCGGCGCCGGCCCGGCTGGACCCGGTGACCGCGCTGGCCGAGACGGTGCAGGCGTGGCGGGCGTACCGCGAGTCGCACCACTACGACGGCCGCTACGCCGACCAGGTGCGGCACAGCGCGACCGTGCTCACCGGGCTCACGTACGCCCGCAGCGGCGCGGTCGCCGCGGCCCTGACCACGTCGTTGCCGGAGCGGATCGGCGGCGACCGCAACTACGACTACCGCTACTCCTGGCTGCGCGACTTCGCGATGACCATGCGCGCCCTGTGGGTGGCCGCCTGCCCGTCCGAGGCGTCCCGCCTGTTCGCCTGGGCGGCCCGTTCGATCGGCCGGGTCGGCCCGGATCCCGTGCCGGTGCTCTTCGGCCTGGAGGGCGAGCGCGACGTCTCCGAGTACGAGTGCGCGCACCTGCGCGGCTACGCCGACAGCCTGCCGGTCCGGATCGGCAACGACGCCTGGCGGCAGCGCCAGCTCGACGTGCCGGGCGAGGTGATCTCGGCGGTCTGGCGGCTGCGCGACCACCTCGGCGAGACGTTCGACGAGGAGCTGCGCGAGATGGTGCTCGGCCTGACCGAGCAGGTGGCCGCCACCTGGCACCTGCCCGACCGGGGCATCTGGGAGACCCGGGACGCCGACCGGCACTATCTGTCGTCGAAGGTGCTCTGCTGGGCGGCGATGGACCGGGCGATGACCCTCGCGCCCCGGCTCGGCGGCCGGGGCGACCCGCGGCGCTGGGCGGCGATCCGCGACGAGATCCGGGCCGCCGTGCTGCGCGAGGGCTGGAACGAGCGGGTCGGCGCGTACACGGGGGCATTCGGCTCCCCCGAGCTGGACGCCTCCGCGCTGCTGCTGCCGCTGGTGCGCTTCCTGCCGGCGACCGACCCCCGGATGCGCGTCACCATCGAGGCGGTCGAGCGCGGGCTGGGCAGCGCCAACGGCCTCGTCCGGCGGTGGGACACCGACCCGGCGGGCTTCCTGCTCTGCTCGTTCTGGCTGGTGGAGTGCCTGGTGCTGGCCGGCGAGCGGGACCGGGCCGAGGCGCTCTTCGAGCGGCTGCTCGGGCACGCCAACGACGTCGGCCTGCTCAGCGAGCAGATCGACCCACGCACCGGCGCGCAGCTCGGCAACACCCCGCAGGCGCTCTCGCACATCGGCCTGATCAGCGCCGCCTGGCGCCTCACCGACCCCGGCACCGACTGACGGCGGGGGCGCGGAAGGGCCCCCGCCGGCCGGGGACTCGTGCGGGAAGACCTCTCCCTGTCATCCTCGGGCCGGCAGCACCGGCACGTCGGCGACGTCCACGGTCTCCGGATACTTCACCCCGGCCCCGGTGTTGAGCACCACCACCCGCTCGCCGGCCCGGATCCAACCGCCGGCGCGCAGGTGCCGGGCGGCGGTCAGGCAGGCGGCCCCCTCCGGGCAGAGCAGCAGTCCCTCCCGGGCGGCGAAGTCCCGCAGGTCGGCCAGGATCTCGGCGTCGTCGACCGCGATCGCGGTGCCGGCGCTGGCCCGCAGCGCGTCGAGGATCAGCTCGTCGCCGAGCGGGGCGGGCACGGTGATGCCGAACGCCACGGTGTGCGCGTCGGCCCAGGGCCGCGCCCGCTCCTCGCCGGCGGCGAAGGCGCGGACGATCGGCGCGCAGCCGGTCGACTGCACCGCGACCAGGCGGGGCAGCTTGTCCTCGATCCAGCCCAGCTCCCGCAGTTCGTGCAGCGCCTTGTGGATGCCGATCAGGCCGACCCCGCCCCCGGTGGGATAGATGATGACGTCCGGGACCTGCCAGCCGAGCTGCTCGACGATCTCGTACCCCATGGTCTTCTTGCCCTCGAGCCGGTACGGCTCGCGCAGCGTGCCGGCGTCGAAGACCGCCCCGCCGGATTCGGCGACCAGCTTCGCGACGTGCCGGCCGGCGTCGCCGATCAGCCCGTCGACCAGGCGCAGGTCGGCTCCGGCGGCCACGCACTCCCGCCGGCAGATGGTCGGCGCGGACAGCGGCATCACGATCGTCGCGCCCAGCCCGGCCCGCGCGGCGTACGTGGCCCAGGCCGCGCCCGCGTTGCCGTTGGTCGGCATGGCGATGCGCTCCACGCCCAGCTCGCGGGCCCGGCTGACGCCGACCGCCGCGCCGCGCGCCTTGAACGAGCCGGTCGGCGTCAGCCCCTCGTCCTTGACCATCAGGTCCGAGATGCCGATCTCGGCGCCGTAGGCGGGGGCGCGCAGCAGCGGCGTCCAGCCCTCGCCCAACGTGGTCTCGTGCCGCGGGTCGGCCACCGGCAGCAGCTCCCGGTAGCGCCACAGGTCTGCCGGGCGCAGCGGGAACCGTTCCGGGGTGAGCACCTTCGCCACCGCCGCAAGGTCGTAGCGGGCCAGCAGCGGCGAGCCGCAGTCGCAGAGGTTGGCCAGCCGGCCGGCGTCGTGCTCCCGCCCGCAGCGCGGGCACTCCAGGTGGGTCAGGTACACGCTGCTCCTCGCCGTCTCAGCTCGTGTCCCGGCCGGCGTCGATGCTCAGCCAGCGCCGGCTGCGCCGGCCGGGCTCGTAGGCCGAGTCCAGCCGCTTCGCCACCACGCCGGGCAGCCCCTGCTCCCGCCCGGCCCGCAGGGCCTCCGGGCCGGCGCCGGGGAACCAGGGCGGAGTCTGCCAGTGCGGGCCGGCGAGCGCCAGACCGTCGAGCAGCTCCCGGCGCTGCGCGTACGGCAGGTCGATGCTGGTCACGCCCTCCAGCCAGAGCAGGTCGAAGATCAGGAACTGCGCGTCCGGGGTCCGCCGCCCGCCGCGCACCGGACGCACCCTGCCGGCGGTGTCGATGCGGACCAGGACGCCGTCCAGCACGGCCTCCGTCGGGGCCAGCTCCTCGGCCAGCTCGCGCAGCCAGGGGTACGCCCCGGAGATGTCCTCGTCGTCCTCCGAGAGCAGCCGCAGCCGTCCCCCCGAGACGTACGCGACCGCGCGCACCCCGTCCCAGCGCAGCTCGTAGCCCCACTCCGCCTGGTCCCTCGGCAGCTTCGCCGCCCGCGTGGGGCGCATCGGGCGGACCAGTTCCGGCATGCTGGTCCAGCCCTCCGGCGGCGGGTCGGTGCGCCGGACCATCCAGTCCCGGCCACCCTTCCCGCCGGTGGCGAAGAGGACGTACCGCCCGGCGGTGCGCTCCCCGTCGAGGACCACGATCACCTCGTCGTCGCGCCACTTCTCCACGCGGTACGTGCCCCGGTCGTGGATGGTCATCCGCCCGCCGCCGTACTCGCCGGCCGGTATCTCGCCGTGGAAGTCCAGGTATTCCATCGGGTGGTCCTCGGTGTGCACGGCGAGATGGTTGCGCCCGTTGTCGCGGGGCAGCCCGCGCGGCACCGCCCAGGAGGCCAGCACGCCCTCGTGCTCCAGCCGCAGGTCCCAGTGCAGGCTGCGGGCGTGGTGCTGCTGGATGACGAAGCGGGCGGTGCCGTCGGCGGGCCTCCTCCGTCGCGGGGGTCGCTTCGGCACCGGCTCCGGGGTGCGTGCCGCGTCCCGTCTGCGCCGGTACTCCTCCAGCGGGTCAGCCACCCCCGTATTCTCCGGCACACCGCGCCCGCCCGCCGGCCTCCGGTGCGTCAGGCCGCCGCGCGCCGCCCGCCGCCCCCGGTGCTGTCGGCCCGCCGGCCCCGGGCGCCGGGTTGTCCGGATCGGCGGAGCATGTCGGGGAGCAGCACGGGTAGACCCGTCGGCATGGACCACGAGGAGCAGCCCACGGTCACGCTCCCGGGCGAGGTGCGGATGCCCCTGCTCGGCTTCGGCACGTGGCAGGCCACCGGCCAGGCCGGGTACGACGCCGTGCTCGCCGCGCTCGACGCGGGCTACCGGCACGTCGACACCGCCACCATGTACGGCAACGAGGAGGAGGTGGGCCGGGCCGTCCGCGAGAGCGGGCTGCGCCGTGAGGACGTCTTCCTCACCACGAAGCTGCCGCCGGACCGGGTCGGCCGCGAGCGGGAGACCATCGAGGCGAGCCTGACCGCGCTCGGCACCGACCACGTCGACCTGTGGTTGGTCCACTGGCCGCCGTCGAACCCGGCGGACGGCATCCCGGTGTGGCGGGAGCTGCTCGCCGCCCGCGACGAGGGGCTCGCGCGGGCGGTCGGGGTGAGCAACTACAGCACCGCCCAGATCGACGAGCTCATCCAGGCGACGGAGGAGAACCCGGCGGTGAACCAGATCCGGTGGAGCCCGTCGCTGTACGACCGGCAGCGGCACCGGGAGCACCGGGACCGGGGCGTGGTACTGGAGGGGTACAGCCCGTTCAAGACCAGCGACCTCGCCGACCCGGTGCTGACCCGCATCGCCGCCGCGCACGACGTCTCCCCGGCCCAGGTGGTGCTGCGCTGGCACGTCGACCACGAGATCGTGGTCATCCCCAAGTCGGTGACCCCGGACCGGATCCGCGCCAACGCCGACATCTTCCACTTCTCGCTCACCGCCGAGGAGATGCGCGACATCGACGCTCTCGGCAACCCCTGACCGACCCCTCCCGCGACCCCGGTCGCGGCGGTGCCGGGCGCCCGAACCGGGCCGCCGCTGCCAAATTCCTTCAGTCCGAATAGGGGCGATGAAGGGTATCGACATAGATGCTCGTGACGATATAGCGTGCGCGTCACCAGTTCATCGATCAGTCGGAACCCCTCCGCCCTCGCTGAAGGAGCCCCATGAACGCGTCACGACCCGCCCGCCTGCGCCGCCGCAGGCTGCTGGGCATGTCGGCGCTGATGGCCACCGCCGTGGCCGTCGCCGCCAAGCCCGCCGCGGCCAGCGCCGCGCCGATCGCCGCGCCGAAGGCAGAGTGCCTCGCCGACCTGCTCGGGGAGTCCTGATGGCCACGATTCCCTGGCTGGTGGACGTCCTGCGGGGGGCGGGCGTCCAGGTCGTCACCCACGGCGACTGGCTCAACCGGATGCGCCCGGGTGACTTCAACCCGATCGGCGTGCTCTGGCACCACACCGCCGCCACGTCCAGCGCCACGAACCCGCACCCGGCGCTGAACGTCTGCATCAACGGCCGCTCCGACCTGCCCGGCCCGCTCTGCCAGGCCCTCGTCGACTACCACGGCGTCTTCCACGTCATCTCCGCCGGCCGCTGCAACCACGCCGGCACCAGCGGCGGCAGCGGACCGATCCCGGCGGGGGACGGCAACACGCTGATGATCGGCTGGGAGATCGACTACAACGGGGTCAGCCAGGAGATGACGGCGGCGCAGTACAACGCGTCGATCGCCGCCACCGCGGCCGTGCTCAAGCGGCTGGGCCGGGACGCCAGCTACGCCCGGGGGCACCGCGAGACCAGCACCACCGGCAAGATCGACCCGTCCTTCATCGACCTGAACAAGATGCGCTCCGACGTCGCCGCGAAGATGGCGGGCGGCACCGCCTGGACCTCCACCGTGGACAACTCCACGGCCGGCCGGTTCACCGCGAGCGCCAACTGGGGCACCTCGACGTACTCGACCCAGCGCTTCGGCGCCGACTACCGGTTCGCGGATCCGGTGGCCGCCAGCGACGCCGCCTGGTACAAGTTCAACGTCCCGGCGACGGCGAACTACCAGGTGGACGCCTGGTGGCCGGCCAACGCCGGCTACAACGCCGCGACGCCGTACATCGTGTCCACCACGACCGGCAACCGGACCATCGTCGTCGACCAGCGGGTCACCGGCGGGCAGTGGCGCACGCTGGGCGCCTTCACGCTGCCGGCGGGCGACGCCAACCGGGTCGCCGTCAGCCGGTGGAGCTCCGCCGCCGGCCTGATCATCGCTGACGCCGTCCGCCTCACCCGGGTCTGACCGCCGGTCCGATCCGCACGACGTCCGCCAGGCTCGGGGTGGCCTGGCGGACGTCGCGCGTCCGGGCATCGCTGGCCCCGTGCGCGGGAGCGCGGGCGGGAGCGGCGATGGTGTCGACCGACCACCGAACGGTTGATTGACGGTTACTCACCGCTGTCCTTACCCTTTCGGCGATCTTCAATACCTTGAACGGGGGCTCGTATGGTTGATCGTCGATTCCGCCTGTCCGCTGCCAGTGACCCTCCGGCCCGGCGGGGCCCGTACCGACCGTGGCTGTCCGCCGCGGTGGTGACGGCGGTCGCCGTCTCGGTGGCGGCGATCGGGGTGGCGGGGACACCGGTGTCGCCCGCAGCGGCCGCTCCCGCGTGCGACGCGGTCAAGAGTTCCGAGCGCGAGGCCCTGACGGCGGCCGCCGCGTGCGACCGGCCGGTGGTGGTGGGTCCGTCCCGCTCGGAGTACGTGCAGGTGGTGGCGCAGCCCGACGGCCGGCTGCGGTTCGAGTCGGCGGTGGAGCCGCAGCGCACCCGACGGCCCGACGGGTCGTGGGCGGAGGTTGACCTCACCCTGCGGCGCGGTGCCGACGGCCTGCTGCGACCGGCGGCCTCGGTGGCCGACGTGGCGTTCTCCGGCGGCGGGGACGCGCCGATGGTGTCCCTGCGGCGCGGCGGAAAGTCGATGTCGCTGTCCTGGCCGCAGCGGCTGCCGGCACCGACCGTCTCGGGTGACTCGGCCACCTATCCGGGGGTGCTGCCCGAGGTGGACCTGGTGGTGCGGGCGACCCGGACGGGCTTCACGCACGTCCTGGTCGTCAGGTCGGCGCGGGCGGCGGCCAACCCGGCGGTCCGTTCGATCACGCTCAGGGCCGGTGGCGACGCGGACCTGACGCGGCTGCCCGACGGCGCCCTGCGAGCGGCGGTCGGAGGCGCGCCGTTCGCCCGCGCCGAGCGGGCGGTGATGTGGGATTCATCCCTGCCGGCGGGCGCCCGCGTCGCGCGCGGACAGGACGCCCCCATCGCCAGATCGAGTGCCTCGGTGACCGGGGACGGCGCCCGGACGGCAGCGGTGGCGACGCAGGTGACCCGGGAGGGCGACCTGCGGCTGGTTCCCGACGCGAAGCTGCTGGACGCCCCGGGCACGACCTTCCCGGTCTACGTGGACCCGAACTGGTCCGTGACGAGATCCAAGTGGGCATACGGCACCAGCAACGGCTGCACGAACACCGACTACACGGTGGCCCGGGTGGGGCTGAGCCCGGACGGGCCCTGCAACGACGTGCGCTTCCGGTCGTACTTCCAGTTCCCCACGTCCAACGGCTCGGTGTCGTTGAAGGGCAAGCACATCGAGTCGGCGTACGTGCAGATGAGCCTCTACCACTCGTGGTCCTGCGGCGCCACCTACACGAACATGTACCTGACGCCGGTGATCAACGCGACGATGAAGGCGTCCTACACCGGGATGGCGCTCAAGAGCTACCTGACGCGGACGGCGGGCAACGCCAACAAGGGCTACGGGTGCTCCGACTCCCCGCAGCCGGACATGACCATGAACTTCTCCGCCTCGGCGGTGACCAGCCAGGTGCAGACCGCGGCGGCGAACAGCTGGAACACCATCACGTTCGGCTTCAGCGCCCGCGACTCCGACGGCACGGACGAGTCCACCCAGGACCGTTGGAAGAAGTTCACCCCGGGCAAGGCCAAGCTCGTCGTGGACTACGACTCCCGCCCGGGCCGGGCGACCGGGATGCAGGTGGCCGGCGTCGCCTGCCCGACCTCGGGGGTGATGACGACCGGCACGCTGACGCCGACGTTCTCCGCGGTCTACCCCGATGCCGACACCACCCAGTCGCTGAACGGCGTCTACGAGTGGATCGAGGTCCCGGCGGGCGGCATCGGCACGGTGACGGACAGCTTCCCCGCGCGACTGACCCCGCCCAACAGGCCGTCCGCGCCCGCGAACGGTCGGGCGACCACCTCGGCGGTCACGGTGGTCAAGGGCAAGACGTACGCGTGGCGGGTCACCACCGTCGACCCGGCGCCGTACTCGCAGTGGAGCGGCTGGTCGGGATGGTGTCAGTTCAGAGCCGACAACACCGCCCCGGCGGTGACGGTCACGGTGGTCACCGCCCCGACCGGGCCCGGCCATCCGGCGAAGTTCCGGATCGACTCGCCGAGCGCCGACGTGACGACCTTCAGGTACGGCTGGACCGGTGCCACCACGGCAATCGCCCCGACGGGCACCGGTCCCAAAAGCGCCGAACTCACCCTGACCGTGCCGAGGTACGGGACGAACATCCTCTACGTCTCCGCGGTCGACGCCACCCTCAACGAGGGCTACGCCAGCGTCGAGGTCGACGCCAAGCGGCCCTCCCCGCCGATCGCCCGCTGGGGCCTGGAGACCTATCCCGGGCAGACCCAGGCCGGGGCCCTGGCCGACACCCAGCCCGCGCTCGGTGACAGCGACGGCACCGGGCCCCTCGTCAACGACACGTCGCTGACCGGGTCCAACGTGGCGTGGGCCGGCGACGCGCGGCTCCTCGGCGGTCAGTCGGCGAGCTTCAACGGCCTGTCGAGCTGGCTGACCACCGCCGCGCCGGTGCTGGACACCCGGAAGAGCTTCTCCGTCGCCGCCTGGGTGCGGCTGGGAGACACCAGCACCTACCGGACGGTGGTCTCCCAGATGGGGACGAAGAACGCGCGCTTCATCCTGTACTTCGACCCGTCGGCCAACGCCGGCGCGGGCGGCTGGGGCTTCTTCATGTACAACGACCCTGATGCCGCGGTCAACGCGGGAGACGTGGCGTACAGCGGGCCCGCCACGGTCAACCGGTGGACCCACCTGGCGGGCGTCTACGACGCCACCGCCAGAACGATCAGCCTCTACGTCGACGGCGTGCGGGTGAAGACCGTCGGCCACACCGTCAGCAAGAACGCGACCGGGCCGGTCAACATCGGCCGCAAGCTGTTCGACGGCGTGTCGCACCACCTGTTCAAGGGGGAAATCGCCGACGTCCAGATCTTCGACCGGGTGGTGGTGGAGCAGGACTTCACCGGCCAACTGAAGAGCGACGAGGACTCCAGCGGCTTCGACGAGCCGGGCATGCTGGCGCCGGTCCAGGTGGGCGGCTGGGACTTCAACGGCGGCGTCTCGTGCCATGCGAAGGACCGCGCGGGCGCCTGCGAGGCGCCGGACGGGACCGGCTTCGACCGCTGGCTGGCGCTGGAACGCGGCGCCGAGGTCACGGACACCGGCCTCCACCTCGACGGCTACTACTTCCCGGACGTCAACCCCGAGCCGTGGGAGGCGACCGCGGAGTGGGCCCGCAGCGCGGTGAAGACGGGAACGTCCGTGGACGGGGACGGTGAGCCGACGACCGTCTGGCAGAACACCCCGGTGCTGCGCACCGACCAGTCGTTCACCGTCTCGGCCTGGACGAAGCTCGACCGGACGGATGCGTACCAGATGGTGCTTTCCCAGGAAGGCACCGTCAACAGTGGGTTCTACCTCTATTTCGCCACTGACGACGGCGGAGTCTGGAAGCTCAAGATGCAGAAGGATGCCGCGACCGCCGACGGCGGCACCGGGACCACGTTCGCGCAGACCCCAGCCTTGGACGCCGGGGAGAGCTGGCACCACTTGGTCGGCGTGTTGGACGCGGGCCGGCGGCAACTGAGGCTCTACGTGGACGGGGACCTGAAGACCACGTCCACGCTCAATGCGGCCTGGCAGCCGTGGCAGGCGAGCGGTCCGTTGAAGGTCGGACGCGGCTACGGAACCTCACACCCCTTGTTCGGCGCCGTCGACGACATCGGCGCATACCAGGGGGCGATGACCGACGCCCAGGTGAAGGCGCTCTACGACGACGAGGTCGTCAAGGCGCCGGAGCTGTGAGGCCGGCGCCCGGCCGGCGCACGCGAGTGCCGCCGGCCGGGCGCGTCCGTCAGTTGAGGGCTGCCCGGGCTCAGGAGCGGGAGCAGGTGACCCCGTTGAGGGTGAAGCTGGTCGGCGAGGTGTACGCCCCGCTCAGCGTCCCCTGGTATCCGAAGCTGGCCGTGCCGCCCGGCGCGAGCGAGCCGTTCCAGCTCAGGTTCCGGGCGGTCACCGCCGACCCGCTCTGGTTCACGGTGGCGTTCCACGCGCTGGTCACCTGCTGCCCGGCGGGCAGGTTGTAGGCGAGCGTCCAGCCGTTGACCGCGCTCGACCCGGTGTTGGTGATCTGGACGTCGGCGGTGAAGCCGTTGCTCCACGAGTTCGGCGTGTACTTCACCGCGCACCCGCTGCCACCCGGCGGCGGCGTGCTCGGCGGGGGAGTGGTCGGCGGCGGGGTGGTCGGGTTGCCGCCGCCGTTGACCGCGGCGGAGAACGAGGTCACCGCCAGCCCGGTGCCGCCCTGCCAGGGCTCGAAGCCGGCCTGGATGCTGGTCAGGTACCAGCTGCTGGTGATCGCGCCGCGGTTCTTCACGTCGTTGATGAAGTCGAGCACGCTGAAGCTCAGGCTGCTGATCGGCGACGGCGCGACGTACGAGATGACGTTGTTGGAGCCGTTGCTGCCGCGCCACACCTCCCAGGTCCGGCCGGCCAGGGTGGTGGTGCCGACCGGGGAGCCGATGGGCTGGATGGGGCCCTGGCGGTTGAGCCAGATCATGATCTCCATCTGGTTCACCCCGTCCCGCTTCGGCGTCGGGTCCAGCCAGATGTCGTACGAGGCGTTGTAGACGGCGCCGCTGACGTAGCGGTAGGAGATGCTGCTGGTGGCGCTGCTGATCTGGCTCACCTGGATCGGCAGGTTGGTGCCGGGGGAGCAGTTGGTGTAGTGGCAGCCGAGGAAGATCGACGGGTACGCGGTCGGCGCGCCGTTGGTCGGGTTGCTGCCGTTCTGGGTGGTGATCTCGAAGCCGCTGTCGGTGACGTTGATGCACTGCTGGGCGGTGGTGCCCCAACGGTTGTTCTGCACCACGTAGCGGCCCTGGATGACGGTGGAGCCGTACTGCTCGCAGATCTGTGTGTCGGCGCTGGCGGTGCCGCCGAGGGCGACGGCGACGATCGAGCCGGCGGCCAGCACGGCGGCTGCCGCGAGGGCCCGGAGTGGACGTTTCATGACGCTCCTTGCTTCGGCGTGGAGACGCCGGTCGGATCGGTCTGGAGACGGTGCGGGAGCGCTCCCATACGCAGTCGACACATTTACATCTCTGAAACCCTCGCGCAACGGGCCTGGGGTAATAGGGCGGTAAGTGAGGTTTGTCACGCCCGAGACCGGCGGTGGGCAGGTGGTCGCCCGAGCAGTGCGTCGCACGCTCCGAGGAATGTTTCGCACGGGACGATTGACTCTGGTGTGTACCGATTGCGGCGAGTAGTGTCTTGCCTCCAACGCGTGCCGAACCCCTCCGGAGGCGTACACCACCATGGGTGGCTCCCCCCTGCGCATCCTCGTCGTCGGCGCGGGCATCGCCGGTCTGGCCGTGGCCCGAGCGCTGCGGATGGTGGGCTTCCGGCCCGACGTCACCGAGAAGCTCCCCGCGGGGGAGAACGCCGAGACCGGGCTCTACCTGCCCGGCAACGCCGCCCGCGCGCTGCGCCGGCTGGACCTCGACGGCCCGGTCCGCCCGCTCGGGCAGGTCATCCACCGCCAGCGGTTCCTCGACGCGACCGGGGCCCCGCTGTGTGAGGTCGACCTGGACGCGCTCTGGGCCGGCGTCGGCGAGTGCCGGGCCCTGCCCCGCGCGGAACTGCACCGGGTGCTGCTCACCGGGGCCGGTGGCGCCGTCCGGCACGGCGCCGAGGTGCGCACCATCGACCTGCTGCCGCAGTCGGTCGGCGTCACGTTCGTCGACGGCACCGCCACCGAGTACGACCTGGTGATCGGCGCCGACGGGCCGCGCTCCTCCATCCGGGCCCTCGCCGCGCTCGGCGGCCCGCCGTGCCCCGCCGGCCAGGTCGTCTACCGCAGCGTGGTGCGCGACGGCCCCCGGCTCGCGGAGTGGACCGCCCTGCTCGGCCAGCGCGCCGGCTTCCTGGTCGTGCCGCTCGGGGCCGGACGGCTGCACTGCTACGCCGACGAGGCCGGCACGGTCCTGCCGGCCGACCCGGTGGCCCGGCTGCGCGAACTCTTCGGCGACTACGGCGGACCGGTGCCCGAGGTGCTGGAGGCGCTGGAGCGGGTGCACGTCGGGCTCACCGAGGAGGTGGAGCTGGGACGCTGGTCCCGGGGGCGGGTGCTGCTCGTCGGCGACGCCGCGCACGCCACCGCCCCGACCCTGTCCCAGGGCGCGGCGATGGCGCTGGAGGACGCCGTCGTGCTCGCCGAGTCGCTCCGGGCGGCCGGCAGCGTGCAGGCCGCCCTGGCGGCGTACGAGAGTCGCCGCCGGCCGCGTACGCGATGGGTGCGGGACCGCACCCGCGACCGCAACCGGACCCGGGACGTGCCGCCGGCGCTGCGCGACCCACTGCTGCGCGGGCGCGGCGACCGCATCTTCGGCGAGCACTACCGGCTGTTGCTCGGCCCGCTCTAGGAGCCGGGTCGCCCCGGCCGCCGGGCCGGGTGGCGGAGGCTACCCGACCACCCCACGCGGCGCAGCCACCTGCCGGGGACTATCCTCCTTGCGGATGACGGCCCGCAGATAACCAGCGCGTGCCGAGCGGGACAACCCAGAACCGGAGGCCACTCGTGACCACCGTCGCACCCAAGCCGGTCGTGACCCGGCCCTGGCCGGTCCGAGCGCCGGTCAAGGGGTCGGCCATCGCGCGGCTGCTGCGGACCACGGACGCGAAGCAGATCGGGATCATGTACATGGTCACCGCGTTCGCGTTCTTCATGATCGGCGGCCTGATGGCCCTGATCATGCGGGCCGAGCTCGCCCGACCCGGGCTGCAGTTCCTGTCGCCCGAGCAGTACAACCAGCTGTTCACCATGCACGGCACGATCATGCTGCTGTTCTTCGCGACGCCGATCGTGTTCGCCTTCGCGAACTACGTCGTGCCGCTGCAGATCGGCGCGCCGGACGTGTCGTTTCCCCGGCTGAACAGCTTCGCCTACTGGCTGTTCCTCTTCGGCGGCACGATGGCGACCCTCGGCTTCATCACCCCGGGTGGCGCCGCCGACTTCGGCTGGACCGCCTACACGCCGCTGAGCAACGTCGAGCACTCCCCGGGCGTCGGCGGCAACCTGTGGGTCGTGGGCCTCGTCATCTCCGGTCTGGGCTCGATCCTCGGCGCGGTCAACCTGATCACCACGATCCTGACCCTGCGCGCGCCCGGCATGACGATGTTCCGGATGCCGATCTTCACCTGGAACATGCTGGTCACCAGCCTCCTGGTGATCCTGGTCTTCCCGCTGCTGGCCGCCGCGCTCATGGCGCTGGCCGCGGACCGCATCCTCGGCGCCCACGTCTACGACCCGGCGACCGGCGGACCGATGCTGTGGCAGCACCTCTTCTGGTTCTTCGGCCACCCCGAGGTGTACATCATCGCGCTGCCGTTCTTCGGCATCATCAGCGAGATCATCCCGGTCTTCTCCCGCAAGCCGATCTTCGGCTACAAGGGTCTGGTCGCCGCCACCATCGCCATCGCCGCGCTGTCGATGAGCGTCTGGGCGCACCACATGTTCTCCACCGGCCAGGTGCTGCTGCCCTTCTTCAGCTTCCTGAGCTACCTGATCGCCGTGCCGACCGGTATGAAGTTCTTCAACTGGATCGGCACCATGTGGCGGGGCCAGGTCAGCTTCGAGACGCCGATGCTCTTCTCGATCGGCTTCCTGGTGACCTTCCTCTTCGGTGGTCTCACCGGTGTGCTGCTGGCCAGCCCGCCGCTCGACTTCCACCTGCACGACTCGTACTTCGTGGTGGCGCACTTCCACTACGTGCTCTTCGGCACGATCGTGTTCGCCGTCTTCGCCGGCATCTACTTCTGGTTCCCGAAGATGTTCGGCCGGATGCTCGATGAGCGGCTGGGCAAGGTGCACTTCTGGCTGACCATGATCGGCTTCCACACCACGTTCCTGGTGCAGCACTGGCTGGGCAACGAGGGCATGCCGCGTCGGTACGCCGACTACCTGCCCAGCGACGGGTTCACCACGCTGAACATGATCTCCACGATCGGCGCGTTCATCACCGGTATCTCGACGCTGCCGTTCATCTACAACTGCTGGAAGTCGTACAAGGCCGGGCCGGTCGTCGAGGTCGACGACCCCTGGGGCCACGGCAACTCGCTGGAGTGGGCGACCACCTCGCCGCCCCCGCTGCGGAACTTCGACCGCATGCCGCGGATCCGCTCGGAGCGGCCGGCGTTCGACCACAAGTTCCCGGAGCTGGCCGCCGGCCAGTCGCTGGCCGGCCCGCCGGAGGGCGGCGCGAAGCCGCTGACCAGCGAGTCCGACGGCGGCGCGAGCTACCAGGAGGACGTCGCCTCCGACGTCGACCGGCACTGACGCTCAGCACCACGTACGACGGGCGCCACCCCCACCAGGGGTCGGCGCCCGTCGCCGTTTCCGCCCCCGTTTCTCCCGCCCCCGCTTTGTTCCGGCCCGCTCCTCCCGCTCCCGGTCGAGTCGGCAACCTCGGGGAAGGCGCTGCCTCAGCCGGCGTCGAGGCAGCGTTCTCCCCGAAGTTGCCGGGCCGGGCCGCGGACCCGACGGCTCGGAATGAGGGTGGCGGCCCGGACGGGACGGCCAGTGAGCCCGGGGTGGCCCGGCCGGGGTGGGACCGGGGGCTGGCTCGGGGCGGGACGGGGTGGGCTGGTCCGGGTGCGACTGCTGGCATGGTGGCCCGAGGCGGCCCGGAGCGGGGCCGGCGGCCCGGAGGTGGCCCGAGGCGGCCCGGAGCGGGCCCGGCGGCCCGGAGGGAAACCCGGCCCCTCCGGGCTACCGCAGGGTGCGTCAGCCGACGGCCGGGGCCAGCTCGGGCTCGGCCTCGGACGTGACCGGGACGGCCGTCCGGCGGCGTCGCAGCTCGATCGGGAGCACGGCAAGCGCCACCAGCGCGCCGATCGCGCCGGTGACCGCGAAGCCCCAGGCCGGTGCGGAGACGTCGATCACGGCGCCGGCGAGCGGGGCACCCACGGCGATGCCGACGGTGACCGCCGAGCCGTGCAGGCCCATCGCCTCCCCGCGTACGGGGGCGGGGACGAGCCGGCTCACCGCGTCGGCGGTGGCCGCGAGGGTCGGCGCGCAGAGCGCCCCGGCGGGGATCAGCGCCAGGCAGAGCAGCCACCAGTGCGCCCCGCCCAGCCCGACCGGGATGGTGCAGAGGCTGAGCGCGGCCATCAGGGCCAGCGGCGAGAAGGAGCGGCTGACGGCCCCGTACGCGAAGCCGCCGACCAGCGAGGCGACCGCCCACACGGCCAGGACCGCGCCCGTCCACCCGACGTCGCCGCTCTCCCGGAGCACGGCGACCACGGCCACGTCGGTGCCGCCGAGCACCAGCGTGCCGGCGGCGCTGATCGCCAGCACGGCGAGCAGCCGCGGGGTGAGCCACGCCCGGCGGGGCACCTTCGGTTGCGGCCCGGTCGGCTCGCCGCCGCCCCGGACGGGCGGGTTCAGCAGCCAGAACGCGATGCCGGAGGCGACGATCCCGGCGCCGACCAGATAGAGGGTCGTGCGGGCGGAGATCGCGGTGACCGCGGCCACGGCCAGCGCGGGGCCGACCATGAACGACAGCTCCACCGACATCGAGTCCAGCGCGTAGGCGGGGCGCCGCCGCTCCGGCGGCACCATCGCCGCGATGGACTGCCGGACCACCGAGAAGATCGGCAGGGCGAGGGAGCCGGCGAGGAACGCGGCCGGCAGCAGCAGCGGGTAGGGCAGCATCGGCGCGGTCGACCAGAAGACCGCCTCGGCGATCCCGGTCAGCACGAGCACCGGCCGCAGGCCGCGCCGGTCGACCAGCCGGCCGAGCAGCGGGCCGCCGATCGCGGCGCCCACGGTGATGGCCGCGCCGACGAGCCCCGCCGCCCCGTAGCCGCGCCCGAGGTCGAGCACGACGTAGAAGGTCAGGGTCACGCCGGTCGCGGTGAGCGGGACGCGGGCGAGCACCGACACCAGCAGCAACGACCGGAGACCGGGCAGAGCGAGCGCCTCCCGGTAAGGCTTCAGGTTCATGTCGGTGCGTACCTCCGCCCGACATCCTCGGCCCGGGGTAAGACACCCGCCAACGAATTACCGCCTCATGCGGCCCTGATCACAGGCTTTCCGCGCATCGTGACCCCGGCGTCCTCCATGGCCCGCAGCGCCACGTCGGTGGTGCCCGGCGCGACGCCGGCGGTGAGGCCCAGCAGCACGGTGGTGGCGAAGCCCTCCCGGGCGGCGTCCAGGGCGGTGGCCCGGACGCAGTGGTCGGTGGCGATGCCGACCAGTTCGACCGTGTCCACCCCGTGCCGGCGCAGCCAGTCGGCCAGGCACTCGCCGTCGTCGGCGTGCCCCTCGAAGCCCGAGTACGCCGCCGCGTGCTCGCCCTTGTGGAAGATCGCCTCGATCCGGTCGGTCGCCAGGTCCGGGTGGAACTCGGAGCCCGGCGTGCCCACCACGCAGTGCCGCGGCCAGGAGTCCACGAAGTCCGGCGGGTCGCCGAAGTGCGCGCCCGGGTCCACGTGGTAGTCCTTCGTCGCCACCACGTGGTCCCAGCGGCCCGGCTCGGCCGCGAGCAGGCGGGTGATGCCGGCCGCCACGCCGGCCCCGCCGCCGACCGCCAGCGAGCCGCCCTCGCAGAAGTCGTTCTGCACGTCCACGATGATCAGCGCGTTGCCCACCGGAGTGCTCCTTTCAGTCGGCCGGTACGACCGTGACCGGGATGGCCGGGTCGCCGGCGGAGAGCTTCAGCCCCTCCCAGGGGATGGAGATCAGGCACTGCCGCAGGTGCTCGCGCGACTCGTCCAGGGACGGCAGGTCGACCGGCTCGCCCCCGACCAGGAACGGCCGCTGCAACAGCCGGTCGTTGGGCTGCCGGTCCGGCACGCCCTGCGGCACGATGACCTCCTCGGTGGCGGTGCCGGTCGGCTTGTGCCGGCGTACGGCCACCTTCCGGCCGCCGATGGTGGCCTTGCGCTCGGAGCGCTTCACCACCGCGCGCCCGTCGACCTCGACCAGCTTGTAGACCAGCCCGGCGGTGGGCGCACCGGAGCCCGTGACCACGGCGGTGCCCGCGCCGTACATGTCGACGGGCTCGGCGGCGAGGGAGGCGATGGCGTACTCGTCGAGGTCGCCGGAGACGATGATCTTCGTCTCGGTGGCGCCGAGCGAGTCGAGCAGCTCGCGGGACTGCTGCGCGATCACGGCGAGGTCGCCCGAGTCGATCCGGACCGCCCGCAGGTCGGGCCCGGCCACCGCGATCGCGTTGCGGATGCCCTGGCTGATGTCGTACGTGTCGACGAGCAGCGTGGTCTCCTTGCCCAGCGTGGCGACCTGCGAGGCGAACGCGGCCCGCTCGTCGTCGTGCAGCAGGGTGAACGCGTGCGCGGCGGTGCCGGCGGTCGGGATGCCGTACCGCTGCCCGGCGGCGAGGTTGGAGGTGAACCGGAACCCGGCCAGGTACGCGGCCCGCGCCGCGGCCACCGCCGCCTCCTCGTGCGCCCGCCGGGAGCCCATCTCGATCAGGGTCCGCCCCCGGGCCGCGGTGACCATCCGCGCGGCGGCGGCCGCCACGGCGCTGTCGTAGTTGAGCACCGAGAGGACCAGCGTCTCCAGCACCACGCACTCGGCGAAGCCGCCGGAGACGGTGAGGATCGGCGAGCCGGGGAAGAACAGCTCGCCCTCGGCGTAGCCGTCGATGTCGCCGGTGAAGCGGTAGTCGCGCAGCCAGGCGGCGGCCTGCTCGTCGACCACCCCGGTGCGGCGCAGGAACTCGATCTCGTCGGCGTCGAAGCGGAAGTCGCGGATCATCTCGACCAGCCGGCCGGTGCCGGCGACCACCCCGTAGCGCCGGCCGGCGGGCAGCCGGCGGTTGAAGACCTCGAAGACGCAGCGGCGGTCGGCGGTGCCGTCCCGCAGGGCGGCGCTGACCATCGTCAGCTCGTAGTGGTCGGTCAGCAGCGCGGGGCGAAGGGTGCTCACCGCCCCAGCCTAGAGTTCACTCCGATTCCCCGCCCTCGTGGCCCGGGATCGCGCGCAGGGCGGCGCGCAGCTCGGCGCGTCCGGCCACGCCGAGCTTGCTGTAGATCCGCTGGAGGTGGTTCTCCACCGTGCGGGCGGAGAGGTAGAGCCGCTCCGCGATGGCCCGGCTGGTCACCCCGTCCGCGGCGAGCCGGGCCACCTGCCACTCGCGCTCGGTCAGCGCGGGCGCCCCGGCCTGCAACGCCGGCGTGCGGATCAGGTCGCAGCGGCCGAGCAGGGCGGCCAGGCGTTCCCTGGCCGCGGCCGCCGCCGGGGACCGCCGCCGGCGCAGCCGGTCCAGGGCCGCGGCGGTCGCCTCCGCCGCGTACACGGCCAGGTCCAGCGCCTCGAAGCCGTCGGCCACCGCGAGCAGTTCGTCGGCGGAGTCGCCCGCGGCGGCCCGGGCGTGCCGGGCGAGCAGCGGCGGCAGGTCCCCGTCGACCCGTTCGGAGAGCTCGGCCAGCCGCTGCGCGACCGTGCGCCGGCTGCCGTCCGAGCAGATCGGGCCGACCGGGGTGGTCGCCCGGTCCAGCCGGACCAGGTCGTGCAGCACGTGCACCTCGTGACCGGCGAAGCCGTCCGCGCGCAGCCGGTCGGCCAGCCCGGTCAGGTGCTTGACGGCGCCGGGCACGTCGCCGCCGGCGGCCAGCACCGCGCCGCGGGCCTGCTCCAGCCACGGGTAGAGCACCGCCATGCCGGGCGCGTGGGTGCGGTCGGCCTCCGCCATCGCCTCGGCCGCCTGCGCGCCGTCGCCGCGCAGCGCCGCCGCCTGGGCCCGTTCGGCCTGGGCCAGCCCGGCGTACACCCGGCTGGTGGCGAGGACCGCGCACGCCTCGAGGCTGGTCCGCAGCGCCGCGTCGCTCTGGCCCCGCAGGCGGGCCGCGTACGCCTGGAGGATGGCCAGGTAGCCGGTGCCCAGCCGGAAGTCCCCGGCGCCGGCCAGGTCGGCGAACTCGTCGGCCACGATCGCGTCGATGCCGGCGAGGTCGCCGGCGAGCGCCAGCCGGGTGCCGCGGGCGAGTTCCAGGGCCAGTTGCAGGTACGGCATGTCGGCCCGCCAGCGGCCCGCCTCGGCCTGCACCCGGTTGATCGCGGTGGCGCTGCGGTGCAGCTGGCCCTGCGCCGCCTGGAGGTAGGCGATGGTGCTGCGGGCCAGTTCCCGGGCGGCGACGCTGGCCGCCGGCCGGTCCAGCACCGTCTGCCCGAGCCGCAGCGCGATGCCGGTGTCCAGCCGGTGCAGCCGCATGATGCCCTCGAAGGCCAGCACCCGGGCCTGGTCGGCGGAGTCGGCCAGGGTCGACCTGCGGGCCGCGATCTCCTCCACCGTGGACTCCCGGCTCAGGCCCCAGTAGCTGACCATGCCCCGCACGGTCAGCCAGCGGCTCAGCCGCCGGTCGCCCCGGATGTCGGCGGAGACCGCGTCGAGGACCTCGATCGCCTCCTCCGGCCGGTCGGCGAACATCAGGATGGTGGCCAGCAGCTCCGCGGCGTCGAAGCCGCCGCCGGCGTCGAGCGCCGCGCGGGCCAGCCGGGTCGCCAGCGGTACGTCGTAGCGCGCGAACGCCTGCCCGGCCGCGTCGAGCAGCAGGGCCGAATCCTGCGCGGTGCCGGAGTCGAGCCGCCAGACGGCCACCCGGAGCAGGTCGTCGCGGCGCCGCTTGCCGACCTGCTCCAGCAGCTCGGCGAGGCGCGCCTGCAACCGGCGGGTCCGGCTGACCGGGCAGCGGCGGCGCATCACCTCGCCGTAGAGGGGGTGTGCCAGCCGCACGTTCGCCCGCCGGTCGTCGCGGACCACGACGATCAGCCCGCGCTCCTCGGCGAGCTCCACGTCCGCCGGGTCGACGGCCTGGTTGAGCAGGTGCAGGCCGAGCGGCTCGCCGAAGGCGACCAGCTCGACCACCGCGCGGACGCCCGGGGTGAGCTGCCCGATCCGCGTGTCGATCAGGTCGGTGAGGTTGGGCGCCAGCTCCAGCCGGCCGGTCCACTTCCAGATCCCGTAGGTGCGGGTCAGCTCCCCGCGGTCGGCGGCGAACACCAGCTCGCGCAGCAGCAGCGGGTTGCCCGCCGAGAGCCGGCCCAGCCGGTCGGCGGAGGTGGCGTCGACCGGCCCGTCCAGGATCTCGGAGAGCAGCCGGGTGGTCTCGGCCGGCGCCAGCGGGTTCAGCTCGACGTGGTCGACGAGGTCGTCGGTCCACAGGGCCCGGATCGGCAGGGGGAGCTGCTCGCCGTCGCGCAGCGTGCCGATCACCGTGGCGTTGTCCGCGCGGGCGACCAGGTGCACCAGCGCGGCCGACGGCGGGTCGAGCAGGTGCGCGTCGTCGATCGCGAGGACGATCCGGCGGCCGGCCGCCTGCTGTTGCAGCACGTCCACCGCCCAGCGCAGGATGCCGGCCGGGGACAGGCCCTGCGGCTGCTCGGCCGGGAGCACCTGGACCAGACCGCCGAACGGCAGCGCGGCGGTGGTGGCGCTGGCCGCGATCCACCAGACCGCGTACCTGTCGCGGGGCAGGGCCGCCACCCCCTCGCGCAGCAGGCGGCTCTTGCCGATGCCCGCGCTCCCGCTGAAGAAGAGGCCCCGCCCCTCCGTGCCGGTCACCGCCGACAACAGACGGTCGAGCTCATCCGTTCGGCCGACGAAACTCCACCGACTCATCGAGGCAGCATAGCCATCGAAATCCGTCCGCGCTCGCATCGTCACGCAGCGAAGTTGAGTAATCTCACGGTTACTGCTGAGTATCCGAAGTGTTCGGGCAGGGGCCCTGGTCGCCCGTACTCTTCCGGCATCCGGGTGCCCGCACCGGACGATTCCACGCGGCCGGCCGCTGCCGGTCGCCTGCCATGGGAGGCCGCTCTCGATGAAGCCCGGTCCTCTCCCCGCGGTCGACGTGCCCGACGACATGGGCGGCGCCGCCAGGCCACCGCACTGCGGCCCGTTGCCCACCAGGCTCGGGGTGACCGAGCCGCGGCCGGAGGAACCGCTGGCCGTGGTCGCCGTGGGCCCGACCGGCGCCGGTCGGCCCGAGGTCCTCGCCGACGTGCTCCGGCTGGATCCCGGCATGCTCTCCGTGCCGGCCGGCAGTTGGCTGGTGGTGAAGCACTCCCGGGTGCCGACCCGGGCCGCCTACGTCCCCGGCTACCGGCAGCCCCACTCGTACGGGGCCGACCGGCTGGCCGCCGGCCCGGCGCTGGCCCGTCCGCCGCGTCGCGTCGAGCTGAGCGTGCCCGAGCCGCTGCTGCGGCACTTCACCGTCGTCGACACGCCGGACACGGGCGCCCTCGGGGTGGCCGGCACCCGGTTGCTGCTCGACGCGGCGGGCCGGTCCGGGGCGCTGCTCTTCGTGATCGCCGCCGACCAGGCGTTCACCGCCGTCGAGCTGAACCTGCTCGCCGAGGTGGCCCGCGCCCGGGTGGAGGTCTTCTTCGCGGTCACCCCGGGCCCGGCGGGGTGGGCCCCGGTGCCCGAGACCACGGCGACGACGGAGGGCACGGGGGCGTCCGTCGCGCCGATCGGGTCGGCTTGCGGGCCGGCCCCGGTGGACCCGGTCGCGGTCACCGTCGAGGCGCACCGGGCGGCTCTGCTGGCCGCCGTTCCGGCGCTCGCCCGCGCCCGCTGGTTCCCGGTCGCCGGTGGCGACGGGGCGGACCTGCGCCGGGCCCTGGTGGGTTGGGCCGCCGACGAGGGGCTGCGGCGGGCCAGCGCCGACCCGCCGGTGCTGCCCGGGGCACACGGCCGGGTGGCGGTGGCCGCCGACCCCGGCGACTGGTCCGAGCGGCTCGACCGGCAGGCCCGCTCCTGCGCCCAGCGCATCCGCCAGCACCTCGCCCTGGAGCTGGCGAACACCCACCTGCGGGTGGTGCAGGAGATCGTCTTCGGCGTCGGCTGCGCCGGCCTGCCGCAGCTGCTCGACCGGGAGATGGAGGCGCTGTCGCTGCTGGCGACCGCCCAGTGCGACCACGCGGTCCACCGGCTCGTCGAGGACGCCGCCGGCCGCGTCCTCGGGGCGCCGCTGTCCGCGGGCGTACGCCGGCGCCTCTTCTTCGCGGTGCGCTGGGGTCTGGCCGACCACCGGGCCGACGACGAGCTGGACCGGGTCCTGCTGGTCACCAGCACCGGGGGCGTGGCCGGGCTGACCGGCGCCGGCGCGACCGACGCCCTGGCGAGCTGTCCCGGCGCCGAGCGGGCCGAGGTGCTCCCGCCCGTCGCGGTGGCCCTCTCCGGCGGCTGCTGGCAACACTGGCGCAGCCCCGGCAACCACGATCCGAACGCCGCCCGGGCCTGGGCGCAGCGCGCGCTGCGCGAGGTCGAGCTGGAGCTGTCCCGGGAGGTGTCCCGGCGGCTCGAGGTGGTCCGCCTCTCGCTGGACGGGGTGCTTGCCGATGCGGTCGACCACGGCATCCTGCTCGCCTGACGGCGGCCGCACCCCCCGCGCCGCCGGCTCCGCGCCGGGGCCGTCGCGGGCCGCCTCCGACGTGCCCGGCCAGGCCGGACGTGGTGATCCGCGGCGGTCCGGCGTTCCGGTTCCTCGGTTCGCCGAATCCGGTGGCACGATGGGGGGCATGGCGGCTCCGCAGGTTGCACCGGTCGAGACGCCGGACACCGATGAGGTGCCGGCGTCCGACCGGCCGTGGGTGACGATCGTGTGGGACGACCCGGTCAACCTCATGACCTACGTGACCTGGGTGTTCCAGAAGCTCTTCGGCTACAGCCGGGAGAAGGCCGAGCAGCTCATGCTCGACGTGCACCACAAGGGGCGTGCCGTCGTCTCCAGCGGCGCCCGGGAGCGGATGGAGCACGACGCGTCGCAGCTGCACGCGTACGGGCTGTGGGCGACGGTGGATCGGTCGTGAGCATGTTCCGTCGCCAGGGCGACCGCTACGTCGCCACCTTCGCCGTCGACGAGGTCCGGGTGCTGCGCAAGGTCGCCTCCGAGGTGGTCGGCCTGCTGACGGACGGCTTCGACCACTCCGACCCGGTGGTCGGCCGGCTCTTCCCCGAGGTCTACCCGGAGGACCCGTCCGGCACCGCCGAGTTCCGCCGCTACACGGAGGGCGACCTCAAGACGGGCAAGATCGACCAGGCCGGCGCGATACTGGCCGCGCTGCCCGACTCCGCCGGCGGCGAGGTGCGCCTCGACGCGGAGGCGGCCGAGGCGTGGCTGCGGGCGCTCAACGACGCCCGGCTGGCGATGGGCGTCCGGCTGGAGATCAAGGACGGCACGGACCTCGGCGAGGAGCTCGACGACGCGGTCGCCGAGGATCCGACATCCAGCCGGGTGTTCCAACTGTCGGTCTACGCGTACCTCGGGTATCTCCAGGAGTCCCTGCTCAACGCCTTGATCGACTAGGCGTGACCGCCGCCACCTTAAGGTCGCGGCAGGTACGCGTTAGGCTGGACCACGTGCTGAGCATCGACCGGTCGATCGTCGACGCGATCGTCGCCCACGCGCGTCGGGACCACCCCGACGAGGCGTGCGGCGTGGTCGCCGGTCCCGCCGGCAGCGACACCCCCACCCGGCACATCCCGATGGACAACGCCGCCCGCTCCATGACGTTCTACGAGTTCGACTCCATGGAGCAGTTGCGGGTCTGGCGCGAGATGGACGACCGGGACGAGGAGCCCGTCGTCATCTACCACTCGCACACCGCCACGGAGGCCTACCCGTCCCGGACGGACATCTCCTTCGCCGGCGAGCCGGGCGCGCACTACCTCCTCGTCTCCACCCGCGAGCCCGACACGGAGGAGATCCGCTCCTTCCGCATCGTCGACGGCGTGGTGACCGAGGAGCCGGTGCGCATCCTCGACGCGGGGGTGGATCCGCACGCCGTGCAGTCCTACATGTTCGGGCAGAGCCCGGCGACGGTCGACTACGAGTGTTCCGGCCGCTGACCCAGCGCCGCGTCACCCGTCCACGTCCCCGTCACCATCCGGCACACCCGATCATCACCGAGGAGCACGACACCATGGCCATCGAGGTTCGCATCCCCACCATCCTGCGCAGCTACACCGGCGGCGCGAAGGTCGTCGAGGGCGCCGGCGACACGCTGGGCGACCTGCTCACAGACCTGGACTCCCGGCACGCCGGCCTGAAGGCCCGGCTGGTCACCGACGCCGGGGCGCTGCACCGCTTCGTCAACGTCTACGTCAACGACGAGGACGTCCGCTTCCTCGGCGCGCTGGACGCCAAGCTCAACGACGGCGACAGCGTGACCGTCCTGCCGGCCGTCGCCGGTGGCGCGTTCGGCTTCGCCGCCGCGGCGGCGATCGCCGGCCACCGCGCGTCCGTCGCCGCCGGCTGAGGCGACCGCGATGGCGCGGTACGACAGCCTGCTCGACGCCTGCGGCGGCACGCCCCTGGTCGGCCTGCCCCGGCTCTCCCCGACGGTGCCCGAGGGCGCGCCGCCGGTGCGGCTCTGGGCGAAGCTGGAGGACCGGAACCCGACCGGCAGCATCAAGGACCGGGCGGCCCTGTTCATGGTCCGGGCGGCGGAGGAGGCGGGTCGGCTCCGACCGGGCGACACCATCCTCGAACCGACCAGCGGCAACACGGGCATCTCCCTGGCCATGGTGGCGAAGCTGCGCGGCTACCGGCTGGTCTGCGTGATGCCGGAGAATGTCTCCACCGAGCGGGTGCAGCTGCTCCGGATGTACGGCGCGGAGATCATCTTCTCGCCGGCCGCCGGCGGCTCGAACCAGGCGGTGGCCACCGCCAAGCAGATCGCGGTCGAGCACCCCGACTGGGTGATGCTCTTCCAGTACGGCAACGAGGCGAACGCCCGCGCGCACTACGAGACCACGGGGCCCGAGCTGCTGCACGACCTGCCCACGATCACCCACTTCGTGGCGGGCCTCGGCACCACCGGGACGCTGATGGGCACCGGGCGTTACCTGCGCGAGAAGGTGGACGGGATCCAGGTCGTCGCGGCCGAGCCGCGCTACGGCGAGCTGGTCTACGGGCTGCGCAACATCGACGAGGGCTACGTACCGGAGCTCTACGACGCCACGGTGCTGTCGCGGCGCTTCTCCGTCGGCACCCGGGACGCCGTGCTGCGGACCCGCCAACTGGTGGAGGTGGAGGGCATCTTCGCCGGCTTCTCCACCGGCGCGATCCTGCACGCCGCCCTGGCGGTGGCGCACGAGGCGGTCCGCGACGGCCGTCGCGCCGACGTGGCGTTCGTGGTCGCCGACGGCGGTTGGAAGTACCTCTCCACCGGAGCGTACGGCGGCACCCTCGCCGACGCCGAGGACGCGCTGGAGGGCCAGCTCTGGGCCTGAGGACGCCGCCGCAGGGTCGCCGCCGCGCGCCGGTGACCCTGCCGGCGGCCACCGGTCCCGGCGGCCGGTGTCCTCACTCAGCGCTACCGTTGGATGCCGGCCCGTCACGCGTCCCGCGCGGGTGCGGTGGCGGGCCCGGAGCGGGTGTCACGTTGGTGACAACTTCCGGTGGATGATTCTTGCCGCCCGCTGGGCGAGCGTAGGCTGCGCAGCGTGGCGTACGCGTCGGTAGAGATCATCGAGAGACCGATCGTCGGCGCGGGCACTACTCGGCGTGACAGCGAGACGACTCGATGCGCCTGACTGTGCTGGGCTGCGCCGGCAGTTTCCCCGGACCCGAGTCCCCCTGCTCGGCCTACCTGGTCGAGGCGGACGGCTTCCGGCTGCTGCTCGACTTCGGCTCCGGGTCGCTGTCCAACCTCCAGCGCTACGCGGGGCTGCACGCCCCCGACGCGATCCTCCTGACCCACCTGCACTGCGACCACATCCTCGACGCGGCGTCGTACGTGGTGGTCCGGCGCTACGCCCCGGACGGCCCCTACCCGCCGCTGCCGGTCTACGCCCCGTCCGGCGCGCCCGACCGGCTGGCCGCCGCGTACGGGCAGGAGGACAGCACCGTCGAGGACGTGTACCAGTTCTACGCCCTCCAGCCCGGCACCTTCCCGATCGGCCCGTTCACCGTCACCGTCGACCGGGTGAACCATCCCGTCGAGACGTACGGCGTCCGGCTGGAGCGCGGCGGCCGGGTGCTCTGCTACTCCTCGGACACGGCGCCCTGCGAGGCGCTGCTCCGCCTCGCCCAGGACGCCGACGTCTTCCTCTGCGAGGCGAGCTACCTGGACGGCGTGGACAACCCGCCCGACCTGCACCTGACCGGCCGGGAGGCCGGCGAGGCGGCGACCAAGGCGGCAGTCGGCCGGCTGCTGCTGACCCACCTGGTGGCCGCCTGGGGCAGCGAGGCGCACACCGTGGAGTCGGCGGGCGCCGCCTACGCCGGTCCCCTCGAAGTGGTCCGGCCCGGCGCCAGCTACGAGATCTGACCTGTCGTGCCTGCGGGTCGGGACACCGCGGGGCGGTTCGATCACGGCACCGCATAAGGTGCAGGCATGGCACGACCTGACGGGCGCCGGCCCGACGCACTCCGACCTGTGACGCTGACCCGGGGCTGGAGCACCCATCCGGAGGGCTCGGTACTCGTGGAGTTCGGTGACACCCGGGTGCTCTGCACCGCCAGCGTGACCGAGGGGGTGCCCCGCTGGCGCAAGGGCTCCGGGCTCGGCTGGGTCACCGCCGAGTACGCGATGCTGCCCCGCGCCACCAACACCCGCTCCGACCGGGAGAGCGTGAAGGGGCGCGTCGGCGGGCGTACCCACGAGATCTCCCGGCTGATCGGCCGGAGCCTGCGGGCGTCGATCGACCTGAAGGCGCTCGGCGAGAACTCGATCGTGCTCGACTGCGACGTGCTCCAGGCCGACGGCGGCACCCGCACCGCGGCGATCACCGGCGCGTACGTGGCCCTGCACGACGCGGTCACCTGGCTGGCGGGGCGCAAGGCGCTGGCCGGCAAGCCGGAGAAGGTGATGCACCGCTCGGTGGCCGCCGTCAGCGTCGGGGTCATCGACGGCGAGCCCCGGCTCGACCTGAACTACGCCGAGGACGTGACCGCCGAGGTCGACATGAACGTGGTCTGCACCGGCGCCGGCGAGTTCGTCGAGGTACAGGGCACCGGGGAGGCGGGCGTGTTCGCGCGCGAGCAACTCGACGCCCTGCTCGACCTGGCCGTCGCCGGCTGCGTGGAACTGGCCGAGGCCCAGCGGAAGGCGCTCCTCTCGTGAGCGCGAGGAGTGAGCTCGCGAGCCCCGCGGCCGCGAACAAAGGTGAGGTCTGATGAACAAGGTGCTGCTCGCCACCCGTAACCGCAAGAAGCTCGTCGAGCTGCAGCGGATCCTCGACGGCGCGCTCGGCGCGCACCGCGTCGCCCTGCTCGGCCTCGACGACGTCGAGGAATACCCGGAGCTGCCCGAGACCGGCCTGACCTTCGGCGAGAACGCCCTGATCAAGGCGAGGGAGGGGTGCCGGCGCACCGGCCTGCCCACGATCGCCGACGACTCCGGCCTCGCCGTCGACGCGCTGAACGGCATGCCGGGCGTGTTCAGCGCCCGCTGGGCCGGCCGGCACGGCGACGACCAGGCCAACCTCCAGCTGGTGCTGGACCAGATCGCGGACCTCCCCGACGAGCACCGGGGCGCGTCCTTCGTCTGCACGGTGGCCCTGGTGCTGCCCGGCGGCAAGGAGCACCTGGTCGACGGCCGGCAGAGCGGCCGGCTGCTGCGCACGCCGCGCGGCGACGGCGGCTTCGGCTACGACCCGATCTTCCTGGGCGACGGGCAGGACCGCACCAACGCCGAGCTGACGCCGCAGGAGAAGGACGCGATCAGCCACCGCGGCAAGGCGCTGCGCGAGCTGGCCAAGCTGGTCGCCAAGGTGCTGCCCCCGGCCACCGCCTGACGACGGACGGGCGGGCCACCGGCCCGCCCGTCGCCGGGTTCAGGCCAGCGGGCCGATCTCGCGCTCGATGGCGGCCCGCAGCTCGGGCCCGGCCAGCACGGCCCGGGCGGCCTCCATCAGCGGGGCGAGGAACACGTCCGGCCCCGGCTCGCCGGCGATCCCGCCGAGCGCCGCGACAGCGGCCCGGCCGGCCGGCGACGGGTCGAGCGGGGCACGCAGCTGGAGACCGCGTACCGCGGCGAGCAGCTCGACCGCGAGCACGCTGGTCAGGTTGTCCAGCACGGTGCGCAGCTTCTTGGTCGCCGCCCAGCCCATCGAGACGTGGTCCTCCTGCATCCCGCTGGTGGGCAGCGAGTCCACCGAGGCGGGCGCGGCGAGCCGCCGGTTCTCCGCGACGATCCCCGCGGCCGTGTACTGGGCGATCATCAGCCCGGAGTTGACCCCGGCGTCGGGGGAGAGGAACGCCGGCAGCTCCCGGGACCGGGTGACGTCGAGCAGCCGGTCCACCCGCCGTTCGGCGATCGCGCCCACCTCGCTGGCGGCGATGGCCAGGAAGTCCGCGGCGAAGCCGAGCGGGGCGCCGTGGAAGTTCCCGGTCGACTCGACGCGGCCGTCCGGCAGCACCACCGGGTTGTCCACCACCGACACCAGCTCCCGGTCGGCCACCGTGCGGACGAAGTCCAGCGTGTCCCGAGCCGCGCCGGCCACCTGCGGGGCGCAGCGCATCGAGTACGCGTCCTGCACCGCGTGCGCCAGGTCGTCCCGGTGCGAGTCCATCACCCGCGAGTCCTGCAACAGCCGGTGGATGTTCGCCGCCGAGGCCGACTGCCCGGGGTGCGGCCGGATGGCGTGCAGCTCCGGCAGGAACGGCCGCTCCGAGCCGAGCATCGCCTCGATCGCGAGGGCGGCGGTGACGTCGGCCATCGTGAACAGGTGCGCGGCGTCGCGGATCGCCAGCAGCAGCATGCCGAGCATGCCGTCGGTGCCGTTGATCAGCGCCAGCCCCTCCTTGGCGGCCAGCTCGACCGGCGCCAGCCCGACCCGGCGCAGCGCGTCGGCGGCGGGAACCCGCTCGCCGGCCGGGCCGAGCACCCAGCCCTCGCCGAGCAGCACCAGCGCGCAGTGCGCCAGCGGCGCCAGGTCGCCGGAGGCGCCCAGCGAGCCGTGTTCGGGCACCCACGGCGTCACGTCGTGGTTGAGCAGGTCGACCAGCGCCTCGGCGACCAGCGGCCGGACCCCGGAGCGGCCGAGCGCCAGCGAGCGCACCCGCAGCAGCATCATCGCCCGGACCACCTCGCGGGGCATCGGCGCGCCCACCCCGGCGGCGTGCGAGCGGATCAGCGCGTGCTGCAGCTCGGCCCGCCGTTCCGGCGCGACGAAGGTGTTCGCCAGCGCCCCGAACCCGGTGGAGACGCCGTAGACCGGCCGGCCGGCGGCCTCGATGCCGTCGACGATGGCACGGCTGGTGGTCATGGCGTCCACGGTGGCCGGGTCGAGGATCACCTTCGCGGTGCCGCGCGCCACGGCGAGCACGTCGGAGGGGGAGATCCCGGTGGGCAGAATGGTCACGGTCGTCATTGGGGCACTCCGTTGCGCAGAACCTGGCGGATCAGTGGCACACCCGGCCGGTAGGCCAGGTGCAGGTGGGACGGGGCGTCGAGGATCATCAGGTCGGCCCGGGCCCCCGGCCGGAGCACCCCGACGTCGTCGCGGCGCAGCGCCCGCGCGCCGCCGGCGGTCGCGGCCCAGACCGCCTCGGCCGGGGTCATCCGCATCTCGCGTACGGCGAGGGCGAGGCAGAAGGGCATGGACGAGGTGTACGACGAGCCGGGGTTGCAGTCGGTCGCCAGCGCCACGGTGACGCCGGCGTCGAGGAGCCGGCGGGCGTCCGGGTAGGGCGAGCGGGTGGAGAACTCGGCGCCGGGCAGCAGGGTCGCCACGGTGGCGGTGTGCCCGTTGTCGAGCCGGGTCGAGGCCAGCGCGTCGACGTCGGTGTCGGTCAGGTGGGTGCAGTGGTCGACGCTCGCCGCGCCCAGCTCGACGCCGAGCTGGACGCCCGGCCCCGGGCCGAGCTGGTTCGCGTGCACCCGCACGCCCAGCCCGGCGGCCTGCCCGCAGGTCAGGATCGCCCGGGTGTGGTCGGCGTCGAAGGCGCCCCGCTCGCAGAAGACGTCGATCCAGCGCGCGTGCGGCGCGGCGGCGGCCAGCATCGGCCCGCAGACCAGGCCCACGTAGTCGTCCGGGCGGTCGGCGTACTCGGCCGGGACCACGTGGGCGCCGAGGAAGGTGGTCTCCTCGCTGACCTCGGCGGCGATCGCCAGCGAGCGGGCCTCGTCGGCGACGGTGAGGCCGTACCCGCTCTTGATCTCGATGGTGGTGGTGCCCTGCCGCAGCGCCTCGTCGCGCAGCCGGCGCACGGTGGCCCGCAGCTCGTCGTCCGAGGCGGCCCGGGTCGCGCCGACCGTGGTCCGGATGCCGCCGCCGGTGTACGGCTGCCCCGCCATCCGGGCGGCGAACTCGGCGGCCCGGTCCCCGGCGAAGACCAGGTGGGCGTGGCTGTCCACGAAGCCGGGGAGCACGGCGGCACCCCCGGCGTCGACCCGCCGGTCGGCGGCCGGCGCGTCCCGGGCCGGCCCGACCCAGGCCACCCGCCCGTCCTCGACCAGGAGCGCGACGTCGCGCCGGACGCCCAGCGGGCCGCCCTCACCGCCGACCGGGTCGTTGGTCACCAGCTCGCCGATGTCGTCGACCAGCAGACTGCTCAAGAGGTCACCTCCTCGATGGCCGCGCCCAGCTCGGCCGGCACGTCGACCGTCAGGTGGCGGCCGTCGCGCACCACCGCCCGGCCGTCCACCACGACCTGCGTGACGTCCGCGGCGGCCGCCGCGAACCAGACCCCCACCGGCGGTACGCCGGCCGTGCGAGGGCTGTCCAGGCGTACCGTCACCAGGTCGGCGCGGGCCCCCACGGCGATCCGCCCGGCGTCGCGCCAGCCCAGCGCGGCGTGGCCGGCCACGGTGGCGGCGTCGCGCAGCTCGGCGGCGCCGAAGTGGCCGCGGCGGCGGGTGCGCAGCCGCTCGTCCAGCTCGACCGCGCGCGCCTCCTCGAAGAGGTCGACCACGGCGTGGCTGTCGCTGCCCAGGCTGAGCGGCAGGCCCACGTCGGCCATCCGCCGGGCCGGGCCGATGCCGTCGGCCAGGTCCCGCTCGGTGGTGGGGCAGAGGCAGACGCCGCTGCCGGCGTCGCCGAGCAGCGTGAGGTCGCCGCTGGTCAGGTGGGTGGCGTGTACGGCCGTGGTGCCCGGGCCGAGCGCGCCGTGGTCGGCGAGCAGCCGGGTGGGGGTGCGGCCGTGGGCGGCCCGGCAGGCGTCGTTCTCGGCGGGCTGCTCGGACAGGTGCACGTGCAGGGGCGCGCCCCGCCGGTCCGCCCAGTTCGCCACGGTGGCGAGTTGCCCCGCCGGCACCGCGCGTACCGAGTGGATCGCGGCGCCCACCCGGGCGTGGTCGCCGTCGGGCGTGAACGCGGCGGCCCGCTCCGCCCAGTGCAGCGCGTCGCCGTCGCCGAACCGTCGCTGCGGCCCGGCCAGCGGCTGTCCGTCGACCGTGGCGGTGAGGTAGCAGGTGTCCAGCAGGGTGATCCGGATCCCGGCGTGCGCGGCGGCCTCGACCAGCGCCGCGCCCATCGCGTTCGGGTCGGCGTACGGGGTGCCGTCGGGGTTGTGGTGCAGGTAGTGGAACTCGCCCACGCAGGTGATGCCGGCCAGCGCCATCTCGGCGTAGACCGCCCGGGCCAGGGCCAGGTACGAGTCCGGGTCCAGGCGGGCGGCGACCGCGTACATCCGGTCGCGCCACGTCCAGAAGTCACCGCGCCCGCCGTGGGTGCGTCCGCGCAGCGCCCGGTGGAAGGCGTGCGAGTGCGCGTTGGCGAGCCCGGGCAGGGTCAGCCCGGGCAGCCGGACGGCGTCGCCGAGCACCTCCACGCCCGCGGTGACGCCGGACCCGGCGGTCAGCGGCGTGACGCCGGTGATCCGCCCGTCGGCCGTCTCGATCAGCACGTCGGCGGTCGGCTCGGCGTGGTCGGGCAGCCAGGCGTACTCGGCCAGCCAGCGGGTCCCGGTCATCTCGCCCGCCCCCTGTCGAGCTGAATCGTCTGCGACATCAGTCGATCACCACGAGGCCGAGTCGTCTGCGACATCAGCTCGACAGGCCACCGGCGGCGATCCCGGACCGCGTTCAGCGGCATGCCAGCTCCCCGAGGACCCGGGCCAGGGCGGTCACCCCGGCGGCGCAGTCGGCGTCGGTGGCCGACTCGGCGGGGGAGTGCGAGACCCCGGTCGGGTTGCGCACGAAGAGCATCGCCGTGGGCACGTGCGCGGCGAGCACCCCGGCGTCGTGGCCGGCCCCGGTGGGCAGCACCGGCGCGTCGAGCAGGGTCGCCAACCGGGCGGCCAGGCCGCCGTCGAAGGCGACCAGCGGGGTGGCCGACTCCTCGGTCAGCGCCACCTCCGTACCGTCGCGGCGGGCCCGCTCGGCGGCCTTCGCGCGGACCGCGTCGACCAACCCCGTCAGCGTCTCCGGCTCCGCGGCCCGGGCGTCGAGCCACCCCGTCACCTTCGACGGGATCGCGTTGGTGGCGTTCGGCTCCACCGACACCCGGCCGACCGTGGCGTGGGCACCGCGCAGCCGCGCCTCCTTGTTGGCCGCCAGCACGGTGAAGGCGTACGTCAGCATGGGGTCGCGGCGGTCGGCCATCCGGGTCGTGCCGGCGTGGTTTCCCTCGCCGGTGAACTCGAAGCGCCAGCGGCCGTGCGGCCAGATCGCGCTGGCGACCGCGACGGGCGCGTCGGCCTCGACCAGCGCGCGGCCCTGCTCGACGTGCAGCTCGACGAAGGCGGCGAAGCCGCCGACCAGCTCCGGCCGGGCGCCGGCCGGCCGGATGCCCAGCGCCTCGGCGAAGCTCACCCCGTCGGCGTCGCGCAACCCGGCCGCGCGGTCCACCGCGATCTCCCCGGTGAGCAGCCGCGACCCGAGGCAGGGTACGCCGAACCGCGCCCCCTCCTCCTCGACGAACGCGCCGACCACCACCGGGCGGGCCGGCGCGACGCCGGCCGCGCGCAGCTCGTCGACCGCGAGGAACGCGCTGACGATGCCGAGCGGCCCGTCGTACGCCCCGCCGTGCGGCACGGAGTCGAAGTGGCTGCCGGTCAGCACCGCGCCGCGGGCCTCCGGCTCACCCCACCAGGCGAACAGGTTGCCGTTGCCGTCATCGGTGACCGGCATGCCCCGGCGGTCGGCCTGCTCGCGGAACCACTCCCGCAGCCGCAGCTCCGGCTCGGTCAGCGCGTGGCGCAGGTAGCCGCCGCTGCGGTCGTCCCGCCCGATGGGCGCGATCTCGTCCCACAGCGCCCGGAACCGGCCGGCCAGCTCCGTCACGCGGCACCTTCCTCCGCCATCGGCACCCGCACGCCGGTGGCCTCCGCGACCTCGCGGGCGGCGTCGTAGCCGGCGTCGACGTGCCGGATGACGCCCATCGCCGGGTCGTTGGTGAGCACCCGCTCGATCTTCTGCCCGGCCAGGGCGGTGCCGTCGGCGACGCAGACCTGACCGGCGTGGATCGACCGCCCGATGCCCACCCCGCCGCCGTGGTGGATCGACACCCAGGAGGCCCCGCTGGCGGTGTTGACCAGCGCGTTGAGCAGCGGCCAGTCGGCCACGGCGTCGGAGCCGTCGGCCATCGCCTCGGTCTCCCGGTACGGGCTGGCCACGCTGCCGCAGTCGAGGTGGTCCCGGCCGATCACCACGGGCGCGGAGAGCTCGCCGGAGGCGACCATCTCGTTGAACCGCACCCCCGCCTTGTCCCGCTCGCCGTAGCCGAGCCAGCAGATCCGCGCCGGCAGGCCCTGGAAGGCGACCCGCTCACCGGCCATCCGGATCCACCGGGCCAGCGACTCGTTCTCCGGGAACAGGTCCAGGATGGCCCGGTCGGTGGCGGCGATGTCGGCCGGGTCGCCGGAGAGCGCCGCCCACCGGAACGGGCCCTTGCCCTCGCAGAACAACGGCCGGATGTACGCCGGCACGAAGCCCGGGAAGTCGAAGGCCCGCTCGAACCCGCCGAGCTTCGCCTCGCCGCGGATCGAGTTGCCGTAGTCGAAGACCTCCGCCCCGGCGTCGAGGAACCCGACCATCGCCTCGACGTGCTTCGCCATCGACGCCCGCGCCCGGTCGGTGAACTCGGCCGGTTTCGCCGCCGCGTGGTCCCGGGCGTCGGCCAGCTCCACCCCCTCCGGCAGGTACGACAGCGGGTCGTGCGCGCTGGTCTGGTCGGTGACGATGTCGATGTCGACGCCGCGGCGCAGCAGCTCCGGGAAGACGGTGGCCGCGTTGCCCACCACGCCGACGCTCAGCGCGCGGCGGTCCCGCTTCGCGGCGAGGGCCCGCTCGACGGCGTCGTCCAGGGAGTCGGCGACCTCGTCGAGGTAGCGGTCGTGCACCCGCCGGTCCAGCCGGCTGCGGTCCACGTCGACGATCAGGCAGACGCCGCCGTTCATGGTGACCGCCAGGGGCTGCGCCCCACCCATGCCGCCGCAGCCGGCGGTCAGCGTCAGCGTCCCGGCCAGCGTCCCGCCGAACCGTTTGGCGGCCACGGCGGCGAACGTCTCGTAGGTGCCCTGGAGGATGCCCTGGGTGCCGATGTAGATCCACGAGCCGGCGGTCATCTGCCCGTACATGGTCAGGCCGAGCTGTTCCAGGCGGCGGAACTCCGGCCAGGTGGCCCAGTCGCCGACCAGGTTGGAGTTGGCCAGCAGCACCCGGGGCGCCCACTCGTGCGTACGCAGGACGCCCACCGGCCGGCCGGACTGCACCAGCATGGTCTCGTCGTCGCGCAGGTCGGTCAGGGTGCGCACCAGCGCGTGGTACGACGGCCAGTCCCGCGCCGCCTTCCCGGTGCCGCCGTAGACCACCAGGTCCTCGGGGCGCTCGGCCACCTCCGGGTCGAGGTTGTTCATCAGCATCCGCAGCGCGGCCTCCTGGGGCCAACCACGGGCGGTGCGTTCGGTGCCGCGCGCGGCGCGGACGGGCTGGGACATCTCGGGTCTCCTCTCAGCCGAGGAACAACTGGCGGCGGGCGGCGGACGCCTCGAAGGCCTCCAACCGGCGTTGGGTGTCGGCGGGGTCGGCGTCGCAGATGGCCTGGAGCAGCACCATGGCCAGGGTCATCGGGGCGGTGTGCAGGTCGAAGACGAGCTGCGCGCCGACCGCGGCGGGGAGCACCACGTCGGCGTGCTCGGTGGCCGGGCTGACCGGCGAGTCGGTGATGGCCACCACCCGCAGGCCGGCGGCCCGCGCCTCGCGCAGCGCGTCGAGGGTCTCGCGGGGATAGCGGGGGAGCACGAAGGCGAGCAGGGCGCCGGCGCCGGCCGCCGCGGCCTGTTCGAGGCGGTCGGTGAGCAGGCTGCCGCCGTCGTCGAGCACCCGCACGTCGGGGTGCACCTTGGCGGCGAAGTACGCGAAGTACGCGGCCAGCGGCGCGGCGGCCCGCAGGCCGAGTACCGGCAGGGGGCGGCTGGCGGCCAGCAGCCTCCCGGTCTCGGCGATGCGGTCCCGGTCGGCGAGCTGCCCGGCGAGCCGGTCGAGGTTGCCGATCTCGGCGCGTACCGCCTGCTGGAGCTCGTTGCCCGTGTCGGCGGGACCGCCCGACGCGCCGGCGGTCAGCTCGCGGAGCCGGCGGCGCAGCGCGGGGTAGCCGTCGTGGCCGAGCGCCACCGCGAACCGGGTGACCGACGGCTGGCTGACCCCCGCCAGCTCGGCCACCTCGGCCGCCGACAGGTACGCCACGGTCGGCGCGTGCTGCACCAGGCAGTGCGCGATCCGGCGCTGGGTCGGGGTGAGCCGGACCCCCTGGAAGAGGCCCGACACCTGCTCGGTGGGCGCCGCGACAGCTCCTTCATTCACGCCGGAACTCTATGCATAGAAACTTTCAGAGGGCAAGCCACCTGCCGGAACGCATGTGGCACGGGACCGGCGAGGAACCGCCTGCCGCCCAAGTGGGCCCGTTGCGCGTCCCGGGGCTGTCGGGCCCGAGACCGTCGGGCGGAAGCGCTGGCGCCGCCTCTGTAGGATCCGCACGGCGGTTGAGCAGAGGAGTTGGCATGCAGCCGGCAGGTCCCTACAGGTTCACCCATGTGCTCGGCGGGTCCCCGGTGGGTAAGGCGTGGGCGGCCATCGACGAGCAGGGACGCCTCGTCACCGTGGCCGTCCTGGACGCCAACGTCGCCGCTGCTCCCGGTTGGCGGGAAGCGTTCGCCGGGATGACGAACTCACTGGCGCAGGCGGCGGACCCCCTGCCCTACGCCTACGCCGACTTCTCGGCCGCCGCGCCCTGGGTGGCGTATTCGGCAGAGGTTGGACCGGGGGCGGAGAAGCTGTTCCGCGCGCTCGGCGTGGAGTACACTCCGGTGCCGACCGAACGCCCGGTCTCGGGCATGCCCCAGCCGGTCAGCGAGGTGGCTGATTCCGTCTCCGGTGTTCCGCACCAGGTCTCCGGGGTTCCCCAGCCCGTGTCGGGGGTGCCGCACGTGCCCTGGGCGGTGCAGGCGGCCCCGGTCTCCGGCCAACCGGTGTCGGCGGGCCCGGCCCCGGTCTCGGCCGCTCCGGCCTTGCCCGCCGCGTCCCAGGGCGTCCCGGTACCGGCGGCCGGCGCCACGGTCCAGATGCCGGTCGTGCAGCCCGGCCCGTCTACCGGATCGCCGAACGACCCGTTCGCCGCGCAGGACCGCCGCATCACGCCCTCCGAGCCGCGCCGTCGGCGAACCGGGCTCCTGGTCGGGATCGCCGCGCTGGTCCTGGTGGTGCTCGCCGGCGCCGGTGGCGTGTTCTTCTGGGCGGGTTCGGATGACGACGCGCCGCCGCAGGTGGCGGGGTCGCCGAGCGGCACGGCAGGACCACCGGCGTTGCCGACGTCACCGCCGCAGTCGCCCGGCATCGAGCCGCCCAAGCCCGGCGCGTGGCCGACCCAGTGGCCGAGGTTCAACGAGCGGGACACGCTGCAGACACTGACCGATCTCGAGGGAATCAGCTTCCCGGTCAAGCTTCCGACGAACTGGAAATGCACGCTCGCTGCCCGTACCGAAGGGTTCGTCAAGCACAACTGCGGCAACGGCGAGTCGGGCAACAAGATGACCGGCGGCGAGCTGATCGTGCGGGACTGCCGTGAGCCGTGCAACGAGCAGTGGCAGAACGCCATGCGCGCGGTCGAGGAGGCGTGGGGCGCGCAGTGGATCCGCAGTGGTCAGTACGCCAGCTACGCCGAGCAGATCATCGAGGTCGACGGTCAGAAGCGGCATGGCCTGGTCGTCGTCGCGTACTTCCGCAGCGGAGAATCGGGAGCAATCGATCGTCAGGTCGTGATCCGGATGACCTCTCCCGTGTCGGAGGCCTACCAGTTGCGCCGCTTCGCGAGCTACATCCGGGACGTCGTCGTCTTCTGACCACGTCGTCGGGAGCGGCCGCCACGGTTCGAGCCCATGCCATGTGAGGCTGGTCCCGCATGCCTCGCCCCTGCCATTGCCACGACCCGGAGGTCCGGATTGCGTTCCGTCAGGTGCAGGACGTGCCGTAGCCATGCTCACGCGACCGTGACCGGGCGAACCGGTTGCGTGGTGGAACGTCGATGAGCCTTGCCTCGTCGACACCCGATGCGGCGCTCCGCCCCCTCGCCGACCACTCCGTCGCGCTGATCCACGAGTGGTTCGGGGCCACGGGCGGCTCCGAGCAGGTGTTCCTCAGCATGGCGGAGGTCGTGCCGCACGCGGACCGCTTCGTCCTCTGGAAGGACGACGACGCGACGGTGGACCAGGAGCTCCACGAATCCTGGATGGCGAAGACCCCGTTGCGGCGCAGCAAGGCGCTCGCCCTTCCGCTCATGCCGCTGACGTGGCGGACGCTGACCCGCAAGAAGTACGACTTCGTCATCTCGTCGAGTCACGCCTTCGCGCACACCGTGAAGATCGGCGACCCGGACCGGACGCGGCACCTGAGCTACGTGCACTCACCCGCCCGCTACGTCTGGAGCCCGGAGCTGGATCAGCGCGGCGCGAACAGCATGCTGGCGCCGATGCGCGCCGTGCTGCAGGCCGGGGACAAGCGGCTGAGCCGGCACGTCCACAGCTATGCGGCGAACTCCCTCGAGGTACAGGGACGGATCCGTCGCTTCTGGGGGCGCGACGCCCGGGTGATCAACCCACCGGTGGAGGTGGAGTACTTCGGGGCGGCCCCGCCGGAGGTGCGCAACCAGGACCGCCGCTACCTTCTGGGCGTCGGCCGCTGGATCCCGTACAAGAACTTCGACCTGATGATCGAGATCGCCGCGGCGGCCCGCCTGCCGCTGGTGATCGCCGGCGGCGGGCCGGAGGAGGAGAACCTGCGGCGGCTCGCGGCCCGCGTCGACGTACCGGTCGAGTTCGAGTTCCGGCCAACGAAGGAACGGCTCCGGGAGCTCTACTGGGGAGCCCTGGCGCTGCTCTACCCGGCGCTGGAGGACTTCGGCATGATCCCGGTGGAGGCGCAGGCCTGCGGTACGCCGGTCGTGGGCTGGGCCCGCGGCGGGTTGCTGGAGACCGTGGTGACGGGCGAGACCGGCTTCCTGCTCAACGCCACCGACCCGGCCGCGTACGTGGACCCCGTCCGTCGGGCGGCGGAACTGTCCGTGGCGGCGACGATGGCCAACGCGCGACGGTTCACCCCGCAGGCATTCCAGGCGAACATCGCCGCCTGGTTGGCGGACGAGGCGTAGGCGACCCGACGCCGACGGAGGCGACAGCGGCCCCGGTATTGGCTTCGCCTGCCGCCTCCCCTACTCTGGCGCCGGGCTCAGTGCACTGCGAGCTGGAGATGACTTTATGGTGACGGCGTCGGCGCCGGAGCATGCCCGACTCGGCGAGGTTCCTGTGGCGAACGTGCTGATGCTGGGAACGGCCGAGTGGGACTCCCCGATCGCGACCAACCAGCACTACGTCGCGCGGGAACTCGCCCGTACCACCAACGTGACGTTCGTCGAGTCACTGGGCCTGCGCCGGCCCAAGCTCCGGCGGGACGACGTCGTCCGGATGGCCTCGCGGGTCCGGCGGGCGCTGGGTGACCGGGGGGAGACTCCGGCGCACCGGCCCCGGCCGGCCGGGGCGGAGATCGTGTCGCCGCTCGTGCTGCCGGTGCACCGGGCGCCGACGCTCCCGCTCAACCGGGCGCTGCTACGACGCGCCACCGGCACCTGGCTCCGCAGCCCGCGTCCGCGGGTCCTCTGGACGTTCACGCCGGTCACCTACGGGCTGGAAGCCGCAGCGGACGTCGTGATCTACCACTGCGTGGACCTCCTGGCGACCTTCCCCGGCGTGGACGGCGTCGCCGTGGGCCGCGGGGAGAAGGCGCTGTCGTCGCGTACCGGCCTCGCCATCGCCACCAGCCAGGCGGTCCACGAGCATCTCGTCGCCGCCGGCTTCCCGCGGATCGAACTCCTGCCGAACGTCGCGGACGTGTCGGTGTTCACGGCGGCGAGCAGGTCGGCGGCCGAGCGTCGTCCCGCCGTCCTCTTCTCCGGGAACCTCACGGTCCACAAGCTCGACATGCGACTCCTCGAGTCGGTCGCCAGCGCCCTGCGCGGTCGTGGCGAGCTGCTGCTGGCCGGCCCGCTCGCCGCCGGCGGGGGCAGTTTCGACGCGGAGCTGCGGCGTCTCGAGGAGCTGGGGGCCCGCCACTTCGGCGTCCTGACGCCCGCCCAGCTCGCCGAGGTCGCCGGCACCTGCGCGGTCGGGCTCATCCCCTACGCGATCAACGACTACACCCGGGGTGTCAGCCCCCTGAAGTGCTTCGAGTACCTGTCCTCGGGCCTGGCGGTGCTGAGCACCGGGCTTCCGTCGGTGACCGAGCTGGCCCGGACCAACTCGCACGTGACGGTGGCCGAGGGTGACGACTTCGTGGCCCGCCTGGTGGAGCTGCTCCAGCCGGTCACCGACGCCGTCGTGACCGACCGAATGACGAGCGCGGCAGAGCACGGGTGGGAAGGCCGCGGCGCGGTGCTGCGTACGCTGCTGGAGACGGAACTGGCCCGTGGCCGATAGCGGGCCATGAGCAACGATCGTCGATCGCGTCGCGGTCACACGGGGGTGTCGGGTGGTTCGGGCATGAGCCGGGTCCTGGTGATCAGCGTCGAGCCGCCCTGGCCGGCACAGCACGGCGGGCGTATTCGTACGGCCCGGGTGGCCGAGGCGCTGAGCCGTCACGTCGAGGTGCTGGTCGCGTTCCCCGACCACGGCACGCGGCAGCCGGACCCGCCGGTCGCCACCCGCCCGCTGCGGTGGACACCGCCGTCGACGGTCCGTACCCGGGCGTCGGGCCGGCCCCACCTGGGCGGCCACTACATGGTGCCCATCGCGGAGTCTCTCGACGCGCTCTGCGACGAGTTCCGGCCCGACGCGGTGTACTGGTCCCACTCCTACCTCGCGGCGTGGGCGCCCCCGGCGTTCCAACGGGTGCCGCACATCGTCGAGTTCGCCAACATCGAGAGCCGACGCCTCCGCACTCTGGTGACGTCGGCCCAGGGGTGGCAGCGGATGGCCCGCCGCGCCGAGGCGACCAAGGCCGGCTTCTGGGAGCCCCGGGTCGCCGCCCGCGCCGCGCTCTGCGTCGCGCTCTCCCAGCCGGACCTGGACGTGCTGAGCAGGTGGGCGAGCGACGTCGTCCTCGCCCCCAACGGTGTGGACCTTTGGCCCTACCACCCGTCCCCACCGGACGGATACGTCCTCGCCCTGGCGTCGTACGACTACGAGCCGAACGTGCTGGCGCTGCGGACGCTGGTGCGGGACGTCTGGCCGCTCGTCCGCGCCGGGTCTCCCGAGGCCCGGCTTGTGATCGCCGGCCGGCGGAGCGAGGCGCTGGCCCCAGAGTTCGACGGCGTTCCCGGGGTGACCGTCCTCGGCACGCTCGACGACGTGTCGGAGGCGTACGCCGCAGCCGCGGTGACCGTCGCGCCCGCCACCACCGGCGGCGGCTCGCAGCTCAAACTGACCGAGTCGATGTCGCGGGGGCGGTCCGTCGTGATGAGCCGGTTCGCGGCGCAGGGCCTTCCGGACGCGGTGCGGGACGCCGACGCCTACTGGGTGGGCGACGAGCCGCACTCCTTCGCCGAGGCGGTCGTCGACGCGGTGCGGAACGTGCCCGCGCGGCGTGCGCGGGAGCACACCGCGTGGCAGCGCTGTGAGGCGCTCGGCTGGTCCCGGACGGTCGGCGAGGTGGTCGACTCCGTGACGGCCCTCGCCAGCGGGAAGGCGGCGTCGTGATCCGGCGCGTCCACCTCGTCGAGTCGGGCGGCCGGGGCGGGGTCTTCAACCACTCGGTCGAGGTCGCCGCTGGCCTGGCGGAACTCGGTGTGGACGTGGTCGTGCACACCGCCGACGACTGCGACGCGGTGCCCGCCTCGGTGCGCCTGTGCCGGTGCGTCACCTGGCACCGTGCCTCACCCAACCGCGTGGTCCGGCAGGCCCGCACGTCGGCGCGCTACGTCCTGCGGACGCTGCCGCACCTGTTCCGGGCGATCGACGCCCAGGACGTCGTCCACATCCAGGGCATGTTCGCGCTGACCCCGGAACTGGTCTCGGTGGCCCGGCGCCGCGCCGCGACCGTGGTCGCCAGTCCGCACAACACCTTCGTCCGGTCGAACGCCCCGGGCGGCGGCCGGGCGCTGCGCAGCGCGCTCGAGGACTCCGACCGGATCCTCGTCTATTCGGACGCCGACCGGCAGAAGCTGCTCGACCGGGGAATGGCGAACGTCGCCCGGGTCCCCCTGGTGCAGTGGACCCCGCCCGCGGATGCGGCCCTCGTCGAGCGCTGGCGTGCCGAGCTGAAGCCGGACGGGGGCAGGCTCGCCCTCCTGCCCGGTCAGGTCCGCAGCGACAAGAACCCGGAGTTGTTCGTCCGGGCCGTGGCGGAACTGCCCGACTGGCGGGGTGCGGTGGTCGGCGAGGACCTCGGGCCGGGCCGGCAGGTGGACGCGCTGATCGCCCAGACCGGGGCGGCGGTGACGACCGCCTACCGCTACCTGGGCGTCGACGAGTTCACCGCGCTGGTCGCGGCCGCCGACGTGGTCGTCGCCCCGTACCAGATCGCCAGCCAGTCCGGTGTCCTGGCGGTGGCGGCCCGGCTCGGTGTGCCGACCGCGGTCGCACCGTGTGGCGGTCTGGGCGAGCTGGCCACCGCTGTCGCCCGGGACACCAGCGTCGGGGCGGTACGGGACGCCATCGCCGCCGCGTACGAGACCGGTGCGACGCCGCTCGACACGGCCGACGCCGCCGGTCGCTTCCTCCACGAGTACACCGTCGCCCAGCAGAGCCGGACCGATGGCCGGATCCACGTCGGCTGAGGAGAGAACCGCCTTGTCCACGTTGACCGTCACGATGGTGTCCGTCTCGGAGACCGCCGGTGGCGCCGAGGCGCACGCCGTCGCGCTTGGCCAGGGCATGCGGGAGCGCGGCCACGACGTCGTCCTGTACGGCCAGTGCCCGGGCTGGGAGGAGCGCGGTCTGGACCGGCGGGAGATCGGGCTCGGGCCGAAGTGGTCGCGCAGGACGATGGCCGCCGGACTCCTGCGGGTGCCCCTCGAACGGCGCCGGACGCAGGTCGTCGCCGACTCCTCGATCTACTACCTCCAGTTCAAACGCGAACAGATCGCCCTGACCGCGCCGCTGTCCCGCCGAGCGCCGGTGGTCTGGACGGAGCACGGGCGGTGGATGGGCGGCCCGGCCGGTCGTCTGCTGCTCGCGGGCTACGCGCGCGCCGCCGAGCACGTCTCGCGGGTGGTCTGCGTCAGCGAGGCCGTGGCCGGTGACCTCGAACCGGTGATCGGGCGGGACAAGCTCGTCGTGGTGCCCAACTCGATCGACACCCGGCGCTACGCTGCCCCGCCGGCCACGACGCGGGCAGCGTTGCGCGAGCGGTTGCTGCCGAGCCGCTTCCACGACCGTCGGGTCGCCATCCTCGCCGCGCGGCTGCACCCCGCCAAGCGCCACGACCGGGCGATCGCGGCGGCGCTGGTCAGCGGAAGCGCGCTGGTCGTTGTGGGCGACGGGCCGGACCGTGAGCGGCTGGAGCAGCTCACCGGCGGCAGCGCCGACGTGCACTTCACGGGTCACCGGAACGACGTGCCCGACCTTCTCGCGGCCAGCGACTTCTACATCTACTGCGGGGCGGAGACCGACGGCACGCCGACCTGCGTCCTAGAGGCTGCCGCCGGAGGGCTGCCGATCGTGGCCTTCGACGGCGATCCCGGCACCGAGCTCGTGCCCCGCTGCGGTGGCCTCGTGATCGGGGACCCGGCGGAGCTGACCCCTGGGACGGCGGCGGCGCTGCTGGACCTCCGGGGCAGCGGCGTCGCGTACGTCGAGCAGCGGCACGGCCGCGAGACCTGGCTGGACGCGTACGAACAGATCTTCGGGGAGTGCCTCCGGTGACCTCACCTGGGAAGACGACGACCGGGCCGGGGGATCGGGACACCGCGCCGGTGGGCACCGTCCCGGCGGATCCCGGAACGACCGGCAACGCGGCCGGTACGGGAGCGGAGGGCGCGCGATCGGCGCGCGGGCTCAGCATGGCCACGGCCATCTCCCTCGGGCTCCGGCTGCTGGGCATGGTCGTGGGGATGGCGACCACGTCCGTGCTCGCCCGTTACCTCAACCCGGACGGGTACGGCGTCTTCGCCCTCGCGCTTACCCTCGGCACGGCGGCGGCGCAGGTCGCCGACATGGGTACGACGATCACGGTGAGCTCCCGGATCGCGCGGGAGAAGGAGTCCGCTGGCCGCATCCTGAGCACTGGCCTGGTCATCCGCACGTCGGTGGCGCTGGCCGCGACCGTCGCCCTGCTCGTCGCGGCCGCCCAGGGGCTGTTCGGGCAGTCCAGCGCGGTCGTCAGCGTCGTCGCGATCGCGACGCCGCTCTCCGCGGCCTCCATCCTAACCGCCGGGGCGACGGCCCGGTTCCGTCCCGAGGTGTCGTCCGTCCTCGCTCTCGTCCAGGGCGTCCTCTGGCTGGTGGCGGTCGTCGTCATCGCGCGTACCGGCGGGGACCTCGTCCTGCTCGCCTGGTTCTTCGTCGCCGTCGTCACGCTGCAGACCGGCATCGGCGTGGCGATCAACCGGCGACTGGTGCCCCTCGGCCGGCCGTCCTGGTCGGAGGCGGGTCGGATCCTCGCGCTGAGCTGGCCCCTCGCGATCAGCTCGCTGGCGGTCATGGCCTACTACCGCCTCGGCTCGGTGATCCTGTTCCACCTCCAAGGCGCCGCCGAGGTCGGCTACTACTCGGCCGCCTACAAATTCCTGGACGTCGCCCAACTCGGCCCGGCCATGCTGGTGGCGCCGCTGCTGCCGATCGTGGCGACCAGCATGTCCATGGACCCGCACCGTCGAAAGCTGATCTTCAGCCTGGCCACGCGTACCGGCGCCGTGATCGGTGTCGGCACGGCGGTCCTGCTGATCGCGCTCGCTCCCGCCCTCGTCGCCTACCTCTACGGTGACGATTTCGGCCCGGCGGTCACGCCGCTGATCCTGCTCGCCGTGGCCTTCGTCGGCGTCACCCTCGGCTATGTCGGCACGACGATCTGCTCGGCGCTGGGCGTCGCACGGCCGATCGCCGCGTTGACCGTCACGGTGGCGGTGGTCAACCTCGCGGCACAGTTCTGGGCGTGCGCCCGCTGGGGAGCCATCGGTGCCGCGGCGGTCGCGGCGGGGACGGAACTGGTCATCGGCATCGCCACCTGCCTGCTGGCCGCCCGGACGATGGCGTCGCGGCTGCCCGTGCGCGAGGTGGCGAGCGTGTTGATCGGCGGAGCGGCCACGATCCTCGTGCTGTGGCTGGTCCGGTTCCCGTGGCCGGCCGAGGCGGCGTTGGCCGGCGGCATGTTCGGTGTCGCGGTGCTGGTCTCGCGGGCGCTCACCCTGGCGGACCTCAGGCGCGTGCTGTCCCGCAAGGCCCTGTGACACGGCCGGCACCGCCGGTCAGTAGGTGGCGCCGGTCTGGAGGTTCTGCCAGGTCAACCCGGCACACACCACGGGTCCCGTCCCGCACGACAGCCGGTCGTTCGTGTTCGTGGCCGAACTGCGCTCGGCGCGGACGAGCCGGCTGACGTCGACGGCCAGGTCCAGCGCGTACGAGGTGACCGAACCGCCGGAGGCGATCGAGACCCCCTGCGCGCCGGGCGCGGTCCGCAGGGTGTTGCCCCGCACCACCGCGGCACCCGAACCGCGCACCTTCGCGACCCCGCCGGTGGTGTCGTCGATGGTGACGCGCGACAACAGCAGATCGGTGCGGGTGTTGAGGTCGACCAGCCAGGTCTTTCCGGCCGTCCGTACGTTGGTGAAGGTCACCTTCGGTAGGGTGTGGGTCGCCGCGGTGGCGGTGACCAGGCCGCCACCCCGTCCGGCGACGCCCGTGTCCGACACGCTCGCCTGCCGTACCGTGGCGTTCGCCGCCCACCGGGGAAGCTCCAGCAGGTAGCTGTCGCCGGGCGACGCGGCGCTGATCGCCCGTACGGTCAGGTCGTCCACCGCGCCGGCGACCTGCAGGACGCTGGCGCCGGCAGCCGACGCGGCGACGGTCAGCCGGTCCACCCGTAGCCGCTGGATCCGGGCCGTGGGATCGACGCGCACGACGGGCCCGGCGCCGAGGTGAGCGACGTCGACCCCTTCGACGGTCAGCTCCGCGACGGTCGCGGCGGCGACGGGCGAGACCCGTAGCAGCGCTCCGTCCGCGCCGGGATCTGCGAACTTGATCCCGCGGACGCGGACGCGGGCGACGTTCGAGCCGTTGAGGTACACCAGGTGCCGGCCGGGGATGGTGGCCGCCGTGATCTGCTCGACGACGAGGTCGTCGACTCGGCCGCCGGTGGTGCGCCATTCGGCGGTGTCGTCGCCAGCCCAGATGACGTTGTTGCGGGCGCGGCCGGCGACGCCGCGGACGGTGGTGCGCAGCGCCGCAGTCTCCGGCGATCCGCCGAGCACCTTGACCAGCGCCGCGGCCGAGGCCACGTCGACGTCCTCGATGACCGTGTCGGTGACCGGTCCCCAGACGTCGTCGTAGGCCTCCCAGTCGCGCGGGGTGATGGCCACCGTGTCGTCGCCCGTCGACCCCCGGAGCGTGGCGATCCTGGTCCGCGCGGCAGGCCCCTGGATGTGCACGCCGTCGGACTGCACGGCGAATCGGATCCGGGTGACGGTGGCGTCGGTGACGTCGCCGAGGGAGATGGCGTACTTGTCGCCGGAGGACTCCACCGCCAGCCCTTTGAGCACGAGGTGGTCCACCCGCCGGAACCGCAGCGTGTGAAGGTCGACGCCGCGGCCACCGACACCGTCGGCGCGGACCCAGGTGCCGCCGATCACCGAGATGTCCCGGTCCCGACCGCCGTCGGCGACGGCCGCGTTGGCGAGCAGGTTGCAGGCGCTGCCCGCCGTCAGTGTGACCGTGCACTCCGCCATGGCCAGCGTCGTGCCGCTGTGCACCACGAGGGGGGCGCTGACCTGGTAGTGGGCGCCCCGGGGGCCCCGGACGAGGCCACCCGCGCCGACGCGGAGGGCGGCGTTGAGTGCGGCGGTGTCGTCGCCCCCGGACGGGGCGGGCAGCACGATGCGCCTCGGCCTCGGGGAGTCGCCGGCCAGCACCAGGCCGCCGGCTGCGGCGATCAGGCTGCGGCGGGTGATCATCTGCGACTCCGGGCGTGCGTCGGCTACCTCGTCAGGAGGCCGTGGCGGCGCACCCGGTCACACACCGGAGACACGCCGCGGGCATCGTACTGAAACCACCCGGCTGCGGGTACGTCGGGCGAAACTTCCGGTGGCGTTCGGCGTCGTCGCGCCTGATACTGTTGCCGCGACGGCCGCCGGCCGTGATGTTCGACCTGCCACAAGGCACGACCGCTCTGGTCACAGGGTTGCTTCGGCTGTGGTCGTCCCGCGACTGTCACGGCAACCGGTTCCGGTTGTTGTCAGCGGGTTCTCTTGGCGAAGGCGGCGATGGGTTCCAGAGGGACGTCGACTGGCTCGGGCAGCGACAGCGCCAACGTCCAACTGCCCCTCGGCCAACCCGACGTCGCGGGCGCGGCCGGGTCCGAACCCCGTCCGGCGCACGCCTCCGGCTGGCGGTCCCGCGCCGCGGCTCCGCTCGCCGCCATAGTCCGGAGGCCACTCGGGTGGGTGTCGTTGGCGGCCGCGGCGCTCTCCGCCGCCTACACCGTCTGGACGCTTCCGTCACCCGCCGGGGTCGTCGTCGCGGTGGCACTGCCTCTCCTCGTGCTTCGCGTTCCCCTGACGGGCCTCGTGCTCGTGGCCCTGCTCGCTCAGGAGATCAAACCCAACGGGCGTTTCGGGGAGCTGACGACGCTGGGTCACCAGGTGTTCTTCGGGCCCGGGAAGCTGCCCATCGTCCTGCCGCTCGCGGTGACGGCCGCGCTCGCGGCTGCCGCCCGGTGGTGGCCGCCGAAGCGACTCCGCCTCCGGTCGACCGGAGGCGCGTTGCTCGGGCTCGCCGCGGCCCTCGTCGCCCTGGCCGTCGGCAGCGGCCTGTTCCACGGGCAGTCAATCTTCTCCGCCGTCAACCAGAACGCCCGACCCTTCGTCCTGCTGCTCCTGGGCCTCGTCCTCGGGATGAGTCTGCAGTCGCTCCGGGACGACCGGAGATCGCTCCCGGTGACGGTCGGCGCGGGTCTGACCGGCCTGCTTCTCGCGGCGGCCGTCGCCATCCCCCTCGGTGAGATCGCCGACGACAGGCTCAGCGCCTATTTCGTCTACTACGATTCCGCGCTACCCGCGGTTGCGGCCGCCGTGTTCGTCGGCATGCTCGGGGACCGAGGGTGGCGCTGGGACTGGCGCCACTTGGCGGTGATCGTCGCCGCGCCGCTCCTCATCGTGTTCAGCTTCCGCCGGAGCGTGTGGCTCGCGGCTCTCGTCGTCCTCATCGCCGCCTTCGTGGTCGGCTGGGCGCGGTGGCGACCGATGGTCCGACAGCTCGCCTTCGCGGGTCTCGTGGTGGGGGTGGTCGTCCTTGCCCTCCCGGGCCTCGCCGCGGACATCGGGCTCCGAAGCGTGGGCAGCTTCGAGGCTGGCAGCCGCGAAGCCACCACGAGCGGCCGATGGGTGGCTGGCAGCGCACCGGCCAGGAGCAGCGCGCCGGCCAGGAGCAGCGCGCCGGCCAGGAGCAGCGCGCCGGCCAGCAGCAGTGCGCCGGCCCCGAGCGCCGCGTCGAACCCGAGCCGCGAGCCGAATCCAAGCCGCGAGCCGGGCCCGAGTCGCGAGTCCGTGCCGAGCGGCGCGCCAGACCCGAGTCGCGAACCGGCCGCGGCGACCCCCGGCCCGACGCCGCCGGCCGGGCCCACCAACCGGCCCGCCCCGTCGGGCCAACCGGCATCGGCCGCGCCGAAGCAGGACAGCGCAGCGCACCAGTCGGCGTCGACGAGCGGGCACATCAGCGATCTGCGCGTCGGGTGGGACCACGTCCGGGCGAACCTCTGGACCGGGGGTGGGCCCTCTCTCGCCGCAACTGGCGGGACTGACCGCCAACACCGCGACCCGGGTGTACGTGCATAACGAACTGCTACAAAACTGGCTGCGGTACGGCCCCGTAGCGCCGGTGCTGGTGATTCTCTTCCTGTCGGTCGCCGGCCTTTCGGCACTGGGGCGCCTCCGCGATCCCGGCAGCAACGTCGTCGTCCGGACGGCGGCCGCGTTCTGTCTGATCGCACCTCTGTGCTTCATGACCGCGCCTTTCCTGTCCGAGACGAGCCGGTGGCCGCTGTTGATGGGCATCGCTGCTGGAATCCTCGCGCGGTTCGGCCGGAAGCCGGGCGGACGCGATCCGCAGCCCGGCAGGGCCGGAGCGGGGTGGCCGGGGACCGCCGGCGGCACCGCGTACCCGCCCCCGCCGAGGGCCGGAGCGCCGAGCACGTGAGGTCGCTGTCGCAGCAGGTGCAGCACAGAGGCCGGTGGAGCCTGGTTTGGAGGTCATGGTGACAGGCGTGCCGTTACGTGAGAGCGAGGCGAGCCGTCCGGCCGCGGTGTCCGTGGTCGTTCCCACCCGGAACAGGAGTCAGCTCGCCTACGAGAGAGCGCTGTGGGCGCTGGCGCAACCCGCCGTGCGAGAGGTGGTCTTCGTCGTTGACGGGAGCACGGACGACACAGCGGCCCGGTTGCAGAGTCTCGCCGATCAGGACTCCCGGCTCCGCGTCATCGTCAACGAGCGCAACGTCGGCCCCCCGAAGGCCAAGAACCTGGGCATCCGCGCGGCGACGTCGGAGTGGGTGCTCATCATCGACGACGACGACATTCCCAGCGACAACCTCATCGCCGAACTTCTCCGCGTCGCCCACGAGGCCGGTGCCGACGTCGTCGGCGTGCCGTGGTTCAACGTCGGCGAGGGTGAGAGCGTCGAGGACCGGATCGCCCGGGCACCGAGAGCACCGGGCGGCCCCCGACTGGACCAGCCCGGATTCTTCCCCGAGACGGAGTGGGCGCGGTGTGTCTGGATGCCGGCGAACGCGCTGTTCCGGCGGTCGGTCTTCGACGCCGTGTCGTACGACGAGTCGTACTTCGGTAACTACTACCGCGAGGAGACGGACCTGTACGTGTCGGCGGCGCGGGCGGGCCGTCGGGTCCTGGTGACGGATCGGGGCTACACGTACATCCGCTCACGGACCGGTGGCGGCATCGATCGCGGGTCGAAGCTCCGGTACGAGTACTCCGTGCTCCGGAACAACTGGTACTTCCTTCGCAAGCACGGCGCGTGGCTGCGCCAGGAGGGCCTGATCCGTGGCGCCGCCCGGGAGCAACTGTCGCTGATCGCCCGACGGACCAAGCCCCTCGCCCGCGCCGCCGGCCGGCGTCTCACCCGGTGGGCGCGGCGATGAGGGTCGCCATCGTCAGCCCGAACCCGGCCAACAACTCCGGCGGCGTCGAGCGGTTCTGTCACACCCTCAGCGACGTGATCGGACGGCTCGGCGGTGTGGCCAGCGTCGTGGGTGCCACCGAAGTCGACACGGTCGCCCACGACCTGGCGATCACGAACGGGATGGTCAGCCGCCGCACGGCGGCGCCGCGGATCCACGTCTATCACGGGTGCTGGGTGGACCACGTCCGGTTGGGAACCCGGACCAACTCGTACTCCCTGCCCTGGCGGACACAGTTCCTCGTCAAGGGGGCGGCGAAGGAGATCTGGGCGGGCGCCAACGCGTACCGGATCGCCGTCTCGCAGCCGACGGCGGCGGAGGTGGAGCAGTGGTACCGGTTCCGGGTCCACCGCGTCATCCCGAACGGGATCGACACCGCGACGTTCGCGATCGGCGACCGCGATGACGCCCGTGCACAGCTGCGGGTCTCCCCGGACGAACGGCTCGCCCTCTTCATCGGCCGCGCGGAGGCGCGCAAGCGGCCGGACATCGCCGCCGCCGCCGCGTCCCGCGCCGGCTACCGGCTGTTGGCCGCCGGCTCGGGCTCCGTCGACGGCGCGACCAGCCTCGGGGTGCTGTCGCCGACGGAACTGCGGACCTGGATCCAGGCGGTCGACTGCGTGCTCGCGCCCAGCGACTACGAGGCGTGTTCGCTGGCCATCCTGGAGGCCATGGCCACCGGCACGGCGGTCGTGACGACGCGGGTGGGTTACGTCCGCACGCTCGTCGACCACGTGCCGGACTACCGCGACCTGACCGCGCCCGCCGGTGACCTCGACGAGTTCACGCGGGCGCTGACGATGCTGCCGTCCCGGCGTCAGGCGGTCGACAAGGCCACCGCGTTCGTGCGGGCGGAGAACAGCCTGGAGCGCTTCGCGGAGCACTGGTCGGCGGCGATCGACGAGGTGATGACGAGGACGGCCGCGGAAGGCAGCTAGCAGCTGCCCGAATTGCCGTCCTCGCCGCCGGTCACCCGGCCCGCCCGGTCAGCGGCCGCCACCGCGGAATACCTCCGCGATCGTACGCAACACGACCTTGATGTCGAGCCAGAGCGACCAGTTCTCGACGTAGTAGTTGTCGAACCGAGCCCGGTCGGAGATCGGCGTGTCGCCTCGCAGGCCGCTGACCTGGGCGAGGCCGGTCAGCCCGACGGGAACCCGGTGACGCGCCGCGTAGGTCGGGTACTCCGCCGAGAACTTCTCGACGAAGTACGGCCGCTCCGGTCGCGGCCCGACCACGCTCATGTCGCCGCGCAGGATGTTCCACAGCTGGGGCAGCTCGTCCAGCGACGTCCGGCGCATGAACCGGCCGATCGGACCGACCCGCTTGTCGTGCGCGATCGACCAGTTGGTCTGGGACTCCTGCTCGTTCACCGGCCGCATCGACCGGAACTTGATGACCTTGAACGGCTTGCCGTAACGGCCGATCCGCTCCTGATAGAAGAAGATGCCCGGGCCTCCGTCGATAAACGTGGCGATGGCACAGAGCAGCAGCACCGGGCTCAGCACGATCAGCGCGACGGCGGCGAACAACATGTCGGAGGCGCGCTTGAAGGCCCACCGTGGACCGGAGAGCGAGATGTCACCGATCTTGACGATCGGGATGGCTCCGATGTGGTCGGGGTATCCGCCCTGTGAGCGGGAGCCCCAGAGGCGCGGCACCGCCCAGAGGTCGCAGCGCGAGCTGCGGGGCAGCAGCAGGGTCTCCATGAGGGTGGACTCGAGGCAGTCAGGGTCGGCGATGACCAGCACCTCGCACTCCGACAGCCGGACCAGTTGTTCGAGGTCGTCGAGCGTGCCGATGAGCGGAAGCGATCCGGTGCCCTGGCGCGACGCGGCGTCGACGCAGCCGACGAACCGCAGACCGTACTGCGGGTACCGGCGCAGCAGCCGGGCGAGTTCGAGAGCGATCGGACCGCTGCCGATGATGATGGCGTTGTGCTCCACCCACCGGCGCTTGCGCAGGACGATGGTGAGCGCCCTGCTGAGCGCACGGCCGACGATCACCAGCCCCGCCGAGAGCGCGACGCCCCGCATGAACCCGCCGACGTACTCCACCGAGGAGTGCCGCTCCGCCGCGATGATGGCCACCACCGCGGCGGAGGCCAACAGCCGCCCGCAGAGGCTCGGCAGTTCGTCGAGGATGCTCACGTGCCGGCGGGGCCGGTAGAGCCCACCGGCCGCGAAGATGGCCACGGTGAGGGCGGCGTTGGCCAGGGTCCCGCGCCAGTAGTTCTGGCTGAGCAGCAGCGGAGCGAGCAGCGCGGCGACGTCGATGGGAACCGTCATCATCCATACCCGCAGCCCGCGCGTGCGGGAGGATGCCTTGGAACCGGCGTAGGGCAGGACCGCGGTCGTGTCAAGACCGGCCCGGGGGGCCGCCGGGGCGGCCTCCGGCTCATTGGTCATCGGGCCGGCGGAGAACCGGGCCGCGAAACCCTCGCCGCCGACGACATCCTGCTGCGGTGCGAACGTCTGCTGCGCCACACCGCCGAAGTGTGTCGGAGGCGTGGGATGACTGGTCGCCGGTTGGCTTGACATGGTCGACCCTTCCCCGTGAAAGCCCCTGGCCACGCTATATAGCTCGAGGGCGACCGCAGGATACGACCGGGCCGGACCTGGCCGCCATAGCCGGCAAGCCAGTTCACAGTCCTACTTTGCGGCTGACAGGATCTCCGGCACCGCGTCGCGGCGGACCGCGTCGAAGAGACGCTTGGCCTTCGCCGTGTCGGCGAGGACGACGCTCTCGTTGCCCATCCGGCCCGTCCCCTTCGTGGGGCAGGTGAAGAAGCCCAGGTTGCCGCTGCGCAGGTGACGGAGTTCCATCGCGAGGTCCAGGAGGGACATCGACTGGTCCACCGCCACCGCGTTCGTCGTGGCCTTCACGAAGGAGTTCAGCTTCGCGGGGTTGGCGAGCACACCGCCGGAGGCCGCCTTGTCCAGGATCGCCTTGATCACCTGCTGCTGATGCTTGATCCGCCTGAAGTCGCCGTCGGCGAAGGCGTAACGCTCCCGGGCGTAGTCGAGCGCGGCGGCCCCGTCCATGGTCTGCCGGCCCGCGACGAACTCCCGCCGGCCGTCCGGGTTCAGCGAGTGCGTCGAGGTGAAGGCCTTCTCGACAGTGATCTCGATGCCGCCCAGGGCGTCGACGATCTCCTTGAAGCCGGCGAAGTCGACCATCGTCACGTGGTCGATGCGGACGCCCGTGAACTTCTCGACCGTCTGGACCATCAGCGGAACGCCGCCCCACGCGTACGAGGCGTTGATCTTCGCGTCGCGGCCGCCGCGCCCCTCGGGAGATTCGGGCACGTTGACCCAGGTGTCGCGGGGGATCGAGATGAGCTGGGCGCTCGACCGGTCCCTCGGCAGGTGGGCCAGGATGATCGTGTCGGTCCGGGAGCCGGAACTGTTCTCCGGGTCGCGGGAGTCGCTGCCCAGGACCATGATGTTCATTGCGCCCTTGGCCACGACCTGCGGACGGGACTCCTCCGGCACCCCGTCGAAGGCGTCGACGCGCTCGATGTCGGATTCGACGGAGCGGAGGTAGAGCCCGCCCGCGATCATGCCGCCGCCGCCGACCACCGCCAACACCAAAAGGGTGATCAGTGCGATCCGCTGCCACCGCGGACGCGGCCGCCGACGCCTGCCGGTCGACTGCTCCGGTGTTGGGGGGAGGTCCAGGATGTGGGTCTCGGGCTCCGCGTACGACTGGCGATGGGGCATGGCGTGATGCTACTTATTCCGGTTCCGGTCCGTGTACCCCCGTCCGTGCCGCATGAATAGACCTCTTGACCGAAACTTCGACGAGCGGCTGTTTCCCTTCGCCTGGTAGAACCCTCTCGTGGACGCAACGAAGCTCCGGCGGGCCATCGCCCGCACTCCGCTCGCCCCCGTCGCCGCCTTCCCCAAGCGCCTGGCCCGGGTCGCCCGCCACGACGCCAAGGTGCTGCGCACCTCGGCCCGGTGGCTGGTCACCTCCCGGGAGCACCACAACTACACGTACGACCTGACCAAGCTGAGCCGGCACCACCTGGCCTGGTTCGTCAGCGTGGTCTGCGACGTCCCCGTCAAGCAGGTCCGCGCGTACTTCGCCGAGATCGAGTCCGACGACGTGCTGCGCCGGCACATCGAGTCCGCCACCGCCGGCGCGGCCCGCCGCGGCCTCGCCGACAAGCAGGTCCGCTACGCCCGCCGGATCGGCTGGTACGCGATCGTCCGCGCCACCCGACCCGGGCACGTCGTGGAGACCGGCGTGGACAAGGGGCTCGGCAGCTGCGTCCTGGCCGCCGCGCTGCTGCGCAACGCCGCCGACGGACACCCGGGGCGGGTCACCTCCCTCGACATCAACCCCGAGGCCGGCTACCTCGCCCGGAGCGCGCCCTGGTCCGAGGTGGTCGACCTGGTGATCGGCGACTCCATCGCCTCCATCGCCGCGCTGGACCGGCCGGTCGACCTCTTCCTGCACGACAGCGACCACAGCCGGGCCCACGAGAAGCGCGAGTTCGAGGCCGTCGAGGGCAAGCTGGCGCCCGGTGCGGTCCTGCTCACCGACAACGTCACGGCCACCAACGTCCTCGCCGAGCACGCCGAGCGCACCGGCCGGCGGTTCCTCGCCTACCGGGAGACCCCGGCCAACCACTGGTACCCGGGGGACGGCATCGGGGTGGCCTGGTGACCGGGTGCGGCTGAGCGCGATCCACACGTACCCCGTCAAGGGCGGTCACCGGCTCGACCACGACGACGCGCGCGTGCTGCCCTGGGGGCTGGCGGGCGACCGGCGCTGGATGATCGTCGACGCCGCCGGCGTCGGCATCACCCAGCGGGAGGTGCCCGGGCTGGCCGGGCTCCGCGCGGTGGCCCGCGACGGCGCGTTGCTGCTGCGCGCCCGGGGCCGCCCGGACCTGGACGTGCCGGAGCCGGCGGCCGGCGAGCCGGTCCCGGTGCGCACCTTCCGCAACCGACCGCACCCCGTGCCGGCGCTCTCCGCCGGGCCGGCGGCGGACGCCTGGGTCGGCGCGTTCCTGGGCCGCGCGGCGCGCCTGGTCTGGCTCGCGCGGCCGAGCCGGCACATCCCCTCCGGCGACCGGAGGTATGACACCGGCGACCAGGTCAACTTCGCCGACGCCTACCCGCTGCTGCTGACCACTGCCGCCTCCCTCGACGCGCTCAACGGGTGGCTCGCCGAGGCCGGGGAGGAGCCGGTGCCGATGGCGCGGTTCCGGCCGAACCTGGTGGTGGACGGTCCGGCGGCCTGGGCCGAGGACTCCTGGGCCGGCCGCCCGCTGCGCCTCGGCGGGGTCCGCCTCCGGGCCGCCGGGCCCTGCGAGCGCTGCGTGGTCACCACGACGGACCAGGAGACGGGCGCGAGGGGGAAGCAACCGCTGCGTACCCTCGCCCGGCACCGCAACATCGGGCGCAAGCTCCTCTTCGGACTGCACCTGGTCCCCGAGGAGACCGGCGTCGTCCGGATCGGCGACGAGCTGGTCGTCGAGGGCTGACCGGGCGCGCCGGCCGGGGACACCGGTCACCCTCGGTCGCCCCGACGGCGGCCGCGTCGCCCGGCTCAGCGGGCGGCCGTGCCCGGGGTGGTGAGGTCGAGCCACATGAGGATCTCGTCGCGGTCGTCGCCGGGGGCGACCCGCAGCGCGCCGGGCAGCCGCCCGATCTCCCGGTAGCCGAGCCGCCGGTAGAAGCGGTCCAGCCCCAGCCCGTCCCGGAGGGTCACGTGCAGCGCCTCCCGGCCCAGCTCCCGACCGAGGCGCTCGGCCTCGCGCATCAACGCCAGGCCGTACCCGTGGCCCTGGGTGTCGGGGTGGACCATCACCCGCTTCAGCACGCACCAGTGCGCCTTCAGGTCGAACCGGTTGTCGCAGAAGATCAACGCGGCGACGAGGCGGACGCCCGCGTACCCGAGCAGGAGGCGGTCCGGGCCCTCGGCGATGCCGGCGAACGTCGGATCGGCGGTGCGCCGGACGTCGGCGGCGGTGACCGGCGGTACGAAGCCGACGGCCCCGCCCGCGTTGGTGACGTCGACCCAGAGCGCGACGATCTCTTCGCGCAGCTGCGGGGTCAGTTCGGGGTCGAGGACGAAGCGCAGGGTCACCCGGCAATCCTGGCCGTGCCGGGCCCGCGTCGTCCCGCGATCGTGACGCGCCCGACAGTGGTGCCGGCGGCGCGCGCCGGTCGAACCGAAGGTGCGGGAGGGGGGATTCGAACCCCCACGTCCTTTCGGACAATAGGACCTAAACCTACCGCGGCTGCCATTACGCCACTCCCGCCGACCCGCTGAGTCTAGAGCGTCGGGCGGTGACGGTGCCGGCCCCGCCTCCACCGCCGGCCGCGCGGCGGGTCGGGCTCAGTCCAGGCCGAGGTCGCGGCGCAGCTTGGCCACGTGGCCGGTCGCCTTGACGTTGTAGAGCGCGCGCTCGACCTTCCCGTCGGCGTCGATCACGAAGGTCGAGCGGATCACGCCGGTCACCGTCCGGCCGTACGACTGCTTCTCGCCGTACGCGCCGTAGGCGGTCAGCACCGACCTGTCGGTGTCGGCCACCAGCGGGAAGGTGATGGCGTCGCGTTCGCGGAACTTCGCCAGCTTCTCCGGCTTGTCCGGCGAGATGCCGACGACCTCGTAGCCGGCCGCCTGGAGCGAGGCGAGCGAGTCGCGGAAGTCGCAGGCCTGCTTGGTGCAGCCGGGCGTCATGGCCGCCGGGTAGGCGTACAGCACGACCTTGCGGCCGCGCAGGTCGGCCAGCGAGAGCGTCTCGCCGGTGTCGGTGGGGAGGCTGAAGTCGGGCGCGGGGTCACCGGGGGAGAGGCGGTCGGGCGCGGTCATGGCACGACCCTACCGCCGGCCCGTGCCCGCCGGCCCCGGGCGACGCGCCGGGCCGGGCCAGGCGTCCGCGCTCGCGTCGGCCGGCGTCCGCGCGGCGGGTGGTGATCGATGCCATGCGCTGTTGCCAGATATTGGCAACAGTGATGTACGGGAAATAGGCTGACCCGGCGGGCGCGGACGGACCGCCGACGCGTGGGAGGTCGCGTGGAAACCCTGGCGATGCACATCTCGAACGGGATCATCGACGGTCCCGTCGCCGCGGTCTTCGCGGCCGTCGCGTTGGCCGCGATGACCTTCTGCGTCCTGCGCGGCCGGCGCGACCTGGACGACCGGTTGGCCCCGATGGCGGGCCTCGTCGCGGCCTTCATCTTCGCCGTGCAGATGCTCAACTTCCCGATCCTCACCGCCGGCGTCAGCGGTCACCTGCTCGGCGGCGCGCTCGCCGCCATGCTGGTCGGCCCGTGGGTCGGCGCGCTCTGCGTGGCCGTGGTGCTGGTCGTGCAGGCGCTGGTCTTCGGGGACGGCGGCGTCGCGATGCTCGGCCTCAACATCACCAACATGGCGGTGCTCGGCACCGCCGCGGCGTACCTGCTGATCGCGCTGCTGCTGCGGGTGCTGCCGCGCACCCCGGCCGGTCTCGGCGTGACCGCCTTCGTCTCCGCCCTGGTCAGCGTGGTGGTCGCGGCGATGGGCTTCGTGTTCCAGTACTGGCTGGGCGGCACGACCGACCTGGGCGGCAACCTGGGCGGCCTGGCCGGCACGATGGCCCTCGTGCACCTGCTGATCGGCCTCGGCGAGGGCCTGATCACTGCGACCACGGTGGTCACCGTCGCCAAGGTCCGGCCTGATCTCGTCTACGCGCTGCGCGGGCTGCGCCCGGCGTCCGCGCCGGCCGTCCCGGCCGTCGGAGGTGTGCGGTGAGGAGGCGTTCCTGGGGGTTCCTCGTCGGCGGCCTGCTGGTCGCACTGCTGCTCGCCGGGGTGGTGAGCAACTTCGCCTCGTCGCACCCCGACGGGCTGGACTCGTCGCTGCGCGAGGGCTGCACGTTCGACGCCGACGACAACATCACCGGCGGCAGCTGCCCGGCCCAGCGGGAGAAGGAGCACGAGATCGGCGGCCCGTTGGCCGACTACGGCGTCGCCGGCGTCGACAACGACTTCCTCTCCACCGGCCTGTCCGGCGTCCTCGGCGTGCTGCTCACCTTCGCCGTGGCCGGCGGCGTGTTCTGGCTGGTCCGCCGCCGCGGCCCGCAGGACGGCGACGCGGCCGGCCCGGAGCGCGCCCCGGCCGGCGCGGCGGACCGGGAGTAGCGGGGGATGGGCGCCGGGCACGCACACGTGCTGTACCGGGAGGCCGCCTCGCCGGTGCACCGGCTCCCGCCCGAGGTCAAGATCGCGGCGATGGTGGTCTTCACCCTCGCCGTGGTGGCCACCCCGCGCGAGGCGTTCTGGGCCTTCGGCGGGTACGCCGTGCTGGTCGCGGGGGTCGCCGCGCTGGCCCGGGTCGGTCCGGGCTGGCTGCTCAGCCGGTCGTTGATCGAGCTGCCGTTCGTGCTCTTCGCCGTCGCCCTGCCGTTCCTCGGCGCCGGCGAGCGGGTCGAGGTGCTGGGCCTGAGCCTGTCGTCCGACGGTCTGCTCGGGGCGTGGAACATCGTGGCGAAGGGCACCCTCGGCGTACTCGCGTCGCTCCTGCTGGCCGCGACCACGACGACCCGCGACCTGATCGTCGGCCTGGACCGGCTGCGCTGCCCGCAGATCCTCACCCAGATCGCCACGTTCATGCTGCGCTACCTCGACGTGCTGGTCGGCGAGGCCCGCCGGATGCGGGTGGCCCGGGTCTCCCGGGGCGACGACCCGCGCTTCCTGTGGCAGTTGCGCGGCTTCGCCGCCGGCGTCGGCGCGCTCTTCCTGCGCGCGTTCGAACGCGGCGAGCGGGTCTACCTGGCGATGCTGTCGCGCGGCTACGCCGGCCGGATGCCGGCGGTGTGGCAGGGCGCGGGCGCGGCGACGGCCGGGCAGTGGCTGGCCGCGGCCATCGTGCCGGTCCTGGCGGCCACCATCGCCGCCGCCGCCGTCGTGCTGACATGATCGGAGATGTGCAGAACGCTGTCTCCCTGGACGTCCGTGGCGTCCGGTACGCCTACCCGGACGGGCACGTCGCCCTGCACGGGGTGGACCTGACCGTGCCGCGCGGCGAACGGGTGGCGCTGCTCGGGCCGAACGGCGCCGGGAAGACCACGCTGGTGCTGCACCTCAACGGCATCCTCACCCCGACCGCGGGGAGCGTGACCGTCGGCGGCCTGACCGTCAGCCAGGACCGGGCCACGCTCGCCGAGGTGCGCCGCCGGGTGGGCATCGTCTTCCAGGACCCGGACGACCAGCTCTTCCTGCCCACGGTCGCCGAGGACGTGGCGTTCGGGCCGGCCAACCTGGGGCTGCGCGGGGCGGAACTGGCCGCCCGGGTGGACGAGGCGCTCGCGGCGGTCGGGATGGGCGAGCACCGGGACCGGGCCCCGCACCATCTCTCCTTCGGCCAGCGCCGTCGGGTGGCGGTGGCCACCGTGCTCGCCATGCACCCGGAGATCCTGGTCCTCGACGAGCCGTCGTCCAACCTCGACCCGGCGGCCCGCCGCGAGCTGGCCGAGATCCTGCGCGGGCTGCCCGTGACGCTGTTGATGGTCACCCACGACCTGCCGTACGCCCTGGAGCTCTGCGACCGCTCGGTGATCCTGGACGCCGGCCGGATCGTCGCCGACGGCGCGACGCCGGACATCCTCGCCGACGCGGACCTCCTGTCCCGTCACCGCCTGGAACTCCCCCACGGCTTCACCCCCACCCCCCACCCCTCCCGCTGACCCACCCCGCCGCGCCTTCCCCGCCGCACCCCGCGCCCGCACCCCGCCCCCGCCCTCGCCCTCCCTGCTCCCGTGATCTTGCAGTTACTGCCCCGACAAAAGCCGCGTATCCACGCACACCAAGGGCTGAAAGTGCAAGATCGCGGGCGCGGTTGTGGGGGTGGGGGTGGGAGGGGGGTGGGAGTCGGTGGGGCGGGTCAGGGGTGGGCGGGGGAGTCGGGGGTCGGGGCGGGGGTGGGGGTCGGGTGGCGGGAGGTGGCGTGCAGGCGGAGAGCACCGGCGGCGGTGGCGCCGGCGCCGGCGATGAGGACGGCGGCGACCAGGATCCGGGCGGCCGTTCCCGACCAGGGGACCGGGGCGACACCGCGCGCGAAGACGGCGGCGTTGGCCACCCCGGCGAAGAGCGCCAGGCAGGCCCCGGCCAGCGCCAGCGCGAAGTCGGCGGCCGGCCGGCGGGCCAGCGCGAAGACCCCGGCGGCGATCGCGCCGAGCCCGGTCAGCAGCGCCCAGACCTGCCCGCCGAGCAGGCCGGTCAGCAGCCCGCCCGGCCCCCGCGCGCCGGCGTCGAGCTCCCGGCCCACGGTGAACGTCACCGCCGCCAGCCCGCCGAGCACCAGCAGCCCGCCGAGCCCGGCCAGCGCCCGCCCGCCCGGGACGGACCCGGCCGGCAGCAGCCCGAGCGCGCCCACCGCGAGCAGCCCGAGCGTGGTGACCACCCACCAGGCGTACGCGTCCGGCGGTGGCACCCAGTCGAGCGTGCCGCGGATCTCCATCGGCTCGGCGCCGGCGCGCAGCGGCACCACCCAGTCCCGCACCCGGTGCTCCCGGTCCGGGGCGGCCCGAACCTGCGGCGGCGGCCCCGACTCGCGCCAGAGCGCCCGCTGGTCGTGCCAGCGCGCCGTGGACGAGTCGTCGACCCGCCGCCACTGCGGCGCGGCCGCCGGGTCCACCTCGGCCGGCAGCCGGGTGTCCCCGGCGATGGTCCGGTTCAGGTACGTCGCGGGGGAGCGGACGTTCTCGTACACCCCGTCGGGGCCGACCCGCAGGTACGGCTCCCCGGAGTAGCCGAGCACCTCGACGTCGCGGTCGTCGGTGTTGGTCAGTTCCAGCCGGGCGCCCGCCTCCACCGCCCGTACGCTCAGCCCCGGCCGGGCCGGGGTGACCTCCGTCACCTCGGTGCGGTAGTCGGTGCCGTCGGGGGCGTCCGCCCCGTGCGCGGCCGCCGGCCCGGCGAGCGCGAGCGTCGCGGTCAGCGCGGCGGTGAGCACCAGGCCGGCGCGGGCCAGCAGGTCACGGATCACTGGCCGGCCGCCGCCACCGCCGCCTTGATCCCCTCCGGGCTGCGGTCGGCGACCTCCTCGCCGTCGACCAGGATGGTCGGCGTGCCGGTGATGCCGGCCTTGCTGGCCTCCTCGGTCACGTGCTCGGTCCACGGCTTGAAGGTGCCCTCCCGCAGGCAGGAGGCGAACCCGTCCCGGTCGATGCCGGCGCCCGCCGCGATGTCGACCAGCTCGTCGTCGCTCAGCCCGGCGCCGCCCTCCGGCGGCTGCCGCTCGAACAGCGCCTTGGCGTACTCCCGGTACCGGCCGCTCTCGGCGGCACAGCCGGAGGCCGCCGAGGACCGGGTCGAGTACCCGGTGGTGGAGAAGCGGTTGAGGTAGGCCACCGGGTGGTAGACGACCCGCACCTTGCCCTCGCTGATGAGCTGGTCGATGGTCGGACCACTGACCTGCTCGAACTGCTTGCAGGCCGGGCAGAGGAAGTCCTCGTAGACGTCCACGGTGACCGGGCCCGAGCCGGCGACGACGCCGGTGCCGGCCTCGTTCGAGCCGGTCGGCGGGGTGAAGTCGTCGGAGCGCTGGCTGGAGTAGACGCTCCAGCCGATGAGGCCGGCGATCACCAGGACGGCGACGGCCGCCACGGAGACCCAGAGCGTCCGCTTGCGCCGCTGCTCGCGGGCGAGCTGTTCGCGGACCACCCGCGCGGCGCCCTTCTGCCCCTTGCGACTACTCATTCTCGTCCTCCACGGGTGCGTCCCCCGTCAGCCAGCCGTCCACCGAGACGGGCGTGCGGGGCCAGATCAGCAGGAAGCCGGCCAGCGCCAGGAATCCCAGGTCCCGGAGGATCTCCGGGAGGTAGCTCGGGGCCTGTCCCTCGGCGAGCTGGCCGCCGCTGCCGAAGCAGCCGCAGTCGATCGCCAGGCCCCGGCCCCAGGCCGAGGCGATGCCCGCGATGAAGACCACCAGCAGCGCCGCGGAGACCCCGGCGCCCAGTCGGGTGGCCAGTCCGAGGAGCAGGAGTACGCCCAGCGCCAGCTCCACGAAGGGCAGCGCCGCGCCGACCACCGTGGCGACGTCGTACGGCATGACCTGGTACGCGTTGACGGCGCGCCCGGAGGCGGCCAGGTCACCGACCTTGCTGCCGCCGGCGACCAGCCACACGGCGGCCAGGCCAAGCCGGGCGGCGACGCCGAGCCAGGGACGGACGGCGGGCCAGCGGGCGGCCCGGATGCCTGGTGTGGTCACGCTCATTGGTCGTCGCATCCGCCGCGGAAGTTCCCGGCCACGGTCCGACTCATCCGGCGAGGGCGTCGCCGACCGCCTCGACGAGGTCGTTGCGGGCCCGGGCCACCCGGGAGCGGATGGTGCCCACCGGCACTCCCTCCACGGCGGCGGCCTCGGCGTACGACAGGCCGAGCAGTTGGGTGAGCACGAACGCGCCACGTCGCTCGGCGGGGAGCCGACGGACCAGGTCGGCGGCGCCGAGCTGGCCGGCGGGGTCGGGGTGCGACCGGGCGGTCCACGCGTCGGCCGCGAGCCGCTCGTCGAGCCGGCGGCGGCGCACGACGGTGCGCAGGTGGTCGGCGCAGGCCCGCCGGGCGATGCCGAGCAGCCACGTCCGGGCGCTGGAACGCCCTTCGAAGGCCGGCAGCGCCCGGAACGCCCGCAGGTAGGTCTCCTGCGTCAGGTCGTCGGCGCTGTCCGGGTCGACCAGCGCGGCGGCGAAGCGCCACACCTCGGCCTGCGTGAGCCGGACGAAGGCGGCCTGGGCGCCGGGATCCCCGTCGCGGGCGGCCAGCGCCCACCCGGTCGCCGACTCGCGCGCGGCGGGGCCCGCGGCGTCGGTCGGGCCGACGGCGGAGCTCTCGCGCGGGGCGGGGATCACGACAGTCCAGGTTACGCGGCCCGACGGGGCCGGGCAGGGTCCTTCGGCCCTTCCATGGCCTGCGCCACGCCGGGAACTTTTCCGGCACGCCGGACGACTACCCGCTCATGACATGCGACGACGTACGCACGGCGCTGTCGGCGCGGCTGGACGGCGAGGACCCGCAGGCGGCGCCGGAGGCGCTGGACGCGCACACGGAGCGCTGCCCCGGCTGCCGCGCCTGGCTGTCCCGCGCCGAGCAGGTGACCCGGCTGGCGCGGGTGCGGGCGGTGGCGGTGCCCGACCTGACGGCCTCGGTGCTGGCGGCGGTGGCCGCCGACCCGGTCGCGGCCCGGGGCGCGCCGGCGGCGGCCCGGCGGGCCCGCCGCCAGGTGCTGCGGGTGGCCGTCGCGGTCGCCGCCGTCGCCCAGTTGTCGATCGCACTGCCGGTGCTGCTGGCCGGGCTGGGCGTGACCGTCGATCCGCACACCAGCCGCGAGATGGCCTCCTTCGACGTGGCCCTGGCGGTCGGCTTCGCGCTGGCCGCGTGGCGGCCGGAGCGGGCTCGCGCGTTCGTGCCGGTGGCGCTGGTGCTGGCGGTCTGTCTGGCCGGTACCAGCGCGGTCGACATCGCCAACTCGACCACCGCCCTGGTGCACGAGGTCGGCCACCTGGCCGCCGTGGTGCAGGCGGGGCTGTTGTGGGCGCTGGGACGGGTCAGCGACGAGCCGGACCGCCGGGTGTCGACCGCACTGCGGGCCCGGCATGGCTGACCGCGCGTCGGACGGGCGGCGGTGCGCCCCGGTCGTGTCCCGCGTCGCGCCGGGCGGGCGTCTTCCGATCGCGCCTCGGGTCGCGCCGGGCGGGCATCTCCCGGTCGTGTCCCGCGTCGCGCCGGGCGGGCGGCTCCGGGGCGCCTCGGCCGCCCCCGGCCCGGCCGGGCCCGGCATCGACGGAGTCGCGCGCGAGGGGTCGGGTCCGAGAGCATGGCCGGCATGAGTGTCGCCAACCGTCGCTGGTTCGCCCGGCTGACCGTCGCCGCCGGCCTGCTGGTCACCGTCGTCGCCCTGCTGATCGCCCCCGCCGGTCCCGCCAGCGCCCACGCGGTGCTGGTGAGCAGCAGCCCGGTCGCCTCGGCCGTCGTGCCGAGCGGGCCCACCGAGGTGGTGTTGACCTTCAGCGAGTCGGTCCGGAAGGTGCCGGGCAAGATCCGGGTCATCGCGCCCGACGGCTCCCGCGCGGACCGGGGCGAGCCGACCTTCTCCGGCGGCGTGGTCACGGTCCCCGTCGACTCGGCCGGCGGGCGCGGCACCTACCTGGTCAGCTACCGGGTGATCTCCGCCGACAGCCACCCGGTCTCCGGCGCGTTCACCTACTCCGTCGGCGCGCCCTCGACGCCCCCCGTGGACACCGGGGAGGACGACAGCCGGGCCGACCCGGTCGTCGGCAACGCGGTCAAGGCCGCCAAGTACGTCGGCTATGCCGGCCTGCTGCTGCTCGTCGGCCCGGCGATGGTCCTCGCCGCGCTGTGGCCCCGGCGGCTGCCCCGGCGGGGCCCGGCGCGACTGGCCTGGGCGGGGCTCGGGCTGGTGGCGCTCTCCACCGTGGCGAACCTGCTGCTCCAGGTCCCCTACACCGCCGGCGGAGGCGTGTTCGACGTCACCGGCGAAGGGCTGGGCGCGGTGTTGGGCAGCACCTTCGGCGCCGCGCACCTGGTCCGGCTGGGCCTGCTGGCGGCGGCGGCGTTCCTGCTGCGGCCGCTGCTGGCCGGGCCGGTCGGCCGCGCCGACCTGGTGATCCTGGGCATCCTCGGGGTGGCGGCCCTGTTGACCTGGCCGTTGGCCGGGCACCCGGCGGCCTCGCCCGCCCCGGCGGTCTCCGTTCTCGTCGACGCGGTCCACCTGGGCAGCATGGCGGTCTGGCTGGGCGGGCTGGTGATGCTCGCCGGCTTCCTGCTGCGCCGGGCCGACGATCGGGAACTGGACGCGATCCTGCCGATCTGGTCGCGCTGGGCGGCGCTGGCCGTCTCGGCGCTGCTGCTCGCCGGCACCGTCCAGGCGTTGATCGAGGTGGCCACGCCGAGCGCGCTGGTCGACACCACGTACGGGCGGTTGCTGCTCGGCAAGATCGGGCTGTTCGTGCTGGTGATCGCGGTGGCTGCGTACTCCCGGCAGTTGGTGCGCCGGCGTACGGCGGCGGGCCGGCCGACGTCGATGCGGCGGGCGGTCGCGGCGGAACTGGCGATCACGGCCGTGGTGCTCGGCCTGTCCGCCACCCTGGTGCAGACCACCCCGGCCCGCACCGCCGGTTCCGACGTGGCCGGCGGGTCCCCCGGCTACTTCTCGACGACGCTGTCCAGCACGAACTACTCGCTACAGGTCGAGCTGGACCCGGCCGAGCGGGGCAACAACACCGTGCACTTCTACGCGTACTCGAAGGACAACCGGCCGCAGCCGGTGGTGGAGTGGCGCGCCACGGTCGCCCTGCCGTCGGCCGGGATCGAACCGATCCAGGTCCCGCTGCTGCCGCTGACCGACAACCACGCCACCGGCGAGATCAACCTGCCGGCGGCGGGGGAGTGGCAGTTGCGCGTCACCGTCCGCACCTCCGACATCGACCAGTCCACGGTGACCGCCACCGTGCCGATCAGGTAACAGGAAGGCTCCCACGCAGATGATCCGTCACCGGCGTACCGCAACCGCTGCTGCCGCCCTGGCGCTCGGCGCCGTCGCCACCGCCGTCCTCGGCTTCGCGGCGCCCGCCTCGGCCCACGTCACGATCAATCCGAAGGAGGCGACCCAGGGCGGCTACGGCCGGTTCGCCTTCCGGGTGCCGAACGAGAGTGACACGGCCGCCACGACGAAGGTGGAGGTGGTGCTGCCGGAGAACGCGCCGGTGGGCTCGGTGTCGACCATGCCGGTGCCGGGCTGGACGGTGGCGGTGGAGAAGCGCAAGGTCGATCCGCCGGTCGAGGTGCACGGCAGCCAGCTCACGGAGGTCGTCGCCAAGCTGACCTGGACCGCGACCGGGGACGCGGCGGTCAAGCCCGGCCAGTTCCAGGAGTTCCCGGTGTCGATGGGGCCGCTGCCGCAGGTCGACACGATGGTCTTCAAGACGTTGCAGACGTACTCCGACGGCAACGTGCAGCGCTGGATCGAGGAGCCGACCCCCGGCGGCGAGGAGCCGGAGAGCCCGGCCCCGGTGCTCACCCTCACCGCGGCCTCGCCGTCGGCCGCTCCCACCGGCGGCGCCCCGGCGCAGGCGGACGACGACGATGACGACGCCGAGGGCGACGGCCTGGCCACCGGCCTCGGCCTCGCCGGCCTGGTCGCCGGGGCGGGGGGCCTGCTGCTCGGCGGGCTCGCGTTCGCGCGGACCCGGCGGGAGCCCACGCCGAAGGCGTGACCCGTCGCCTCGTCCACCGGCCCGTCGGCGTACCCGGCGGGCCGGTTGCTTTCCCGGCCCGTGCCGTGGATATCCGCTGATCAGCCCTCCCTCGTCGGTAAGGTCGGCCGGGTATCCGGCTACGGAGGGGGACGAGGCGAATGCGGTTCGTGCGGGTGCTCGGCGGGGTGCTGCTGCTGACCATCGGGATCCCGGCGCTGCTCGCCGGCGGGGCGCTCGGGATGGTCACCCGGCACGCCGACTCCGCGGGCGCGTTCAGCGCCCGGTTCGAGACGGTGCACACCCCCGGGCACGCGGTGGTCGTCCCGGACCTCGACCGGCTGCTGCGCGCGGAGGCACCGTTCACCAGGGCCGGGCAGGCCCGGCTCCGGCTGGAGGCCCGCACGGCCGACGGTCCCGCCTTCGTCGGGCTGGCTCCCGCCGACGAGGTGCGGCGCTGGCTCGACCCGGTGCCGCACGCCGAGGTCCACCGGGTGGCCCTGGCCCGGGGGCCGCTGCCGGTCCGGCTGGGGCCCGCCGCGCCGTCCGCCGCGACCGCGCCGGCCGGCACGCCGATCGGCCAGCCCTTCTGGGTACGCGAGGGGATCGGCGCGCTGGAGTGGTCCCCGCAGGAGCTGGCCGACCGGCGGCTGAGCCTGGTGGTGATGCGTCCCGACGGGCGCGCGGACCTGACCCTGGAGCTGCGCGCGGAACTGCGCGCCGGGTGGACCGCACCGGCGACGGCGGGCCTGCTGGCCGGCGGGGTGCTGGCAGTGGCGCTCGCCGTGCTGCTCCTGCTGCGCCCGGTCCGCCCGCGCGAGGTGGTCTTCGTGGTCGAACCGGACCAGGTGCCGGTGCTGGCCGGGCGGCTCGGCGTGACCTCGCTCAGCGGGCTGGGCGCCCAGCCGACCCGGGACAGCGACCGCTCCCCGGCCGTCGAGCGCCAGCTCGCCTCGGTCGGCGCCGGTCCCGGCGGGTCCCGGCCCGCGATCGGGCCGGTGCCCGCGCGCCGACCGGCGACGCTCGCCGACCTCGCCGGCGACCCGGCGGTCCGGCCGCCCGAGGTGACCCTCAGCCTCGCCTGGCCGCCGGCCGCCGCCGAGGAGACTGCCCAGCCGGTCCCGACCGGGGGTCAGCTCCGTCCCGCCGCCCCGCACGCCGGCCCGGAGCCCCCGAACGCCCCACGCTGACCTGCGCCGGGGACCCGGACGCGCACCACGCCCACCGAGCCGGGGGATCCGCACGCGCACCACGCCGACCGCCGTGGAGGGAGGCAGGACGGCGAGCGGCCCTCCGCGCTGCCGACGCGGAGGGCCGCCTTCACCGGGGGGATCGGTGCTACCCGAGAGACGTCTGAGGTAGTTGCGACCAGATTAGCGGTGAAGAGGGCTACTCGGGAAGACTGTCCATTTGGTGCGACTTCCCGGCCCTGCGCCCGACCGGCAGCGCCACCAGCAGCACCAGGCTCAGCAGCACGTACGTGTTGCGCACCAGGAACTCGCCCGGCGAGTCGGTGCGCACCGGGGCGATCCCCCAGTCGTAGAACGTCACCACGCCGTACACGATCAGGGCCGTCGTGCCGACGGCGAGCGCCGCCAGCGCCTTCCGGCGGCGGGCGCCCTCGGCGGGGTCGGCGCTCAGCGCCGCGTCCGCCAGCACCACCACGGCGGGGATGAACCAGTAGATGTGGTGGGTCCAGGTGATGGGGCTGACCAGCGCGCCGACCAGCCCGGTGAGGGCGAGGCCGGTGAGCGGGTCGCCCGCCCGGGCGGCCCGTGCCGCCCGCCACAGCCCGTACCCGGCGACGACCGCGACCACCAGCAGCCAGAGCAGCCGGTCCGGCTTCTCCGGCGCGGTGATGCGGCTGAGCAGCCCGAACAGCGACTGGTTGCCGGTGTAGTCCGTGCGGCCGACCCGGTCGGTCGCCCACAGCTCGTGCGTCCAGAACCGCCACGAGTCCCGGGGCGCGACCGCCGCGGCGAGCAGGGTCGCGGCGGCGGCAGTCGCGCTCGCCACGGCCGCCGCCCGCCACCGCCGGGTGGCCAGCAGATAGACGATGAAGATGCCCGGGAAGAGCTTGAGCGCCGTCGCCAGCCCCACGCCCACGCCGGCCCAGCGACCCGCCCGGGGTACGGCGAAGAGCAGGTCGGCCAGGATCAGCACGACCAGCAGCATGTTGATCTGACCGAAGGTGATCGTCTCGCGGGTGCTCTCCACCGCCAGCACGAGCAGGACCGCCACCGTGAGGGTGAACACACGGGGCAGGCCGTGCCGGGCGATCACCGGCGCCAGCAGCCAGCGGGTGGTGACCACCACCGCGAGCCCGGTCAGGACCGTGAAGATCGTCACGGTGACGCCCAGCGGCAGCAGCGCGAACGGCCGCAGCAGCAGCGCGCTGAACGGTGGGTACGTGAAGTAGAGCTCGCCCTGGACCCGGTCGGGCTGCACGTAGTCGTAGAGCGGGTTGCCGGCCGCCCACCAGTCCATCGCCCGCATGTAGATCTTCAGGTCGAAGAAGTCGTGCACCAGGCCGGGCAGGTAGAGCACCGGCAGCACGGCGGCCAGCGCCAGCACGGCGACGAGCCGACGGACCGTACGGCCGCCGGGGTCGTCGTCGGTGACGGCGGGCGGTGCGGCGGGTTCGGCTGGCACGGGGAAACCCTAGCGGTCGGGCTGCGGCACGGTGCGCGGGCGCGCGGCCGGGGGAGCTGCGCGTAGGCTGGGCCGGTGGCTGATCTTCTCGTCTGGATCGACTGTGAGATGACCGGGTTGGACCTCGGCAGGGACAAGCTGATCGAGGTCGCCGCGCTCGTCACCGATCCCGATCTCAACGTGCTCGGGGAGGGCGTCGACGTGGTGATCCACGCCGACGAGGAGGCGCTGGAGGCGATGCCGGAGATCGTCCGGACGATGCACGGCAAGTCTGGGCTGACCGAGGAGGTACGGCGCTCGACGGTGACCCTGGCCGAGGCCGAGGACATGGTCCTCGACTACGTCGCCAGCCACGTCAAGGACCCGCGCACCGCGCCGCTCTGTGGCAACTCGATCGCCACCGACCGCGGCTTCATCACCAGGGACATGCCGCGCCTCGACGCGCACCTGCACTACCGGATGATCGACGTCTCCTCGATCAAGGAGCTGTGCCGCCGCTGGTACCCGCGGGTGTACTTCGGGCAGCCGCAGAAGGGGCTCGCGCACCGGGCCCTGGCCGACATCCGGGAGAGCATCCGAGAGCTGGAGTACTACCGGCGGACGGTCTTCGTGCCGCTGCCCGGCCCCGACGTGGAGACCGCCAAGGCGATCGCCGCCCAGCTCTGAGTCGTCCCGGAGAACCCGCTGGACGCGGCGGGTCGGGGTAGGGCTATTATTGGTCCGCACCCCGCCCGGGGCGATCGACCGGGCGAGGAAGGCGTGGTGGCTGTAGCTCAGTTGGCAGAGCACCGGGTTGTGGTCCCGGTTGTCGTGGGTTCAATTCCCATCAGTCACCCGGTTGACGAAGGCCCCCTCCTCGCGGAGGGGGCCTTCGGCGTATCCGGGGCTCAGGCCGTCGGCGTGGGCTCGGGCTCGTCGCTCGCGTCCGGGGTCGCCTCGGCCGGCGGCTCGTACGGCAGGGCGCTGCCCTTGACGTACTCGTCCCAGCTCATGTTCCAGTCGGTCCAGCCGTTGCCGTTCTGGAGCTTGCGCTCGGTGCCCTTGACGGTGATCGGGTCGCCGACCCGGGTGTTGGCGAACAGCCACGCGCCGTTGACCATCGAGACGTTCACGCAGCCGTGGGAGACGTTCACGCTGCCCTGCTGCCCCTCCGACCAGGGCGCGGCGTGGATGAACTCGCCGCCCCAGGTCAGCCGCTGGGCATAGTCGATCTTGGTGCGGTAGCCCTCCTCGGGGCCCAGCTCCTCGAAGGTGTCGAAGACCGTCTTGCGCAGCTTCTCGATCACCACCATCGTGCCGCTGGAGGACGGTGTGCTCTTCTTGCCGAGGCTGACCGGGATGGTCTTGATCACCGAACCGTTCTTCGTGACGGTCATCCGCTTGGTCTTGTTGTCCACGGTCATGATCACCGCAGGGCCGACCTTGATGTCGACGGTGAGGTCCGCCCGGCCGTACCAGCCGTCGCCCAGCGGCAGGCCGCCCGCCTGGACGCGGTAGGAGACCTTGCTGTCGGCCTGCCAGAACTCCTTGGGGCGGTAGCGGATCTCCGTGGGGCTGACCCAGTGCCAGATGCCCTCCTGGGCCGGCGTGGAGGTGACCGTCATCCGGCTCTGGACGTCGTCGCGGTAGTCCTCCGGGATGGCCCGGCTGAACTTGACGATCAGCGGCATGCCGACGCCGACCACCTGGTCGTCGCCGAGGAAGCTGCTGATCCGGACCTGCTTGCCCGGCTTGGCCATGGTGGTGAAGGTGCTGGTCGCCGTGGCGGGCCGCCCGTCGTCACCGGTCGCGGTCACGGTGGCGGTGTAGGTCTCGCCGTACTCCAGCGCGCCGGTGGGGAGCCAGCTCGCGCCGTCGGCGGCGAGCTTGCCCTCGACGGCCTCGCCGGACGAGTCCTTGAGCTCGACGGTGGTCTGCTGGGCGTCCTTCGTGGTGAAGGTGATGCCGGTAGAGGCGGGCACGTCCTTCGCGTCGGCCTTGGGCTCGACGATGGTGGCCGCGGCCTTCGGCGCGGCGGGTTGGCCGCCGCCGTTCTGCCAGCCGGACGGCTTGTCCCCGCCGCCGTCGGTGCAGGCGGCGGTCAGGGCGAGTGTCGCGGCGAGCAACGCCGCCGCGAACCCGCGGCGTCGCCCACCCCGCCGGTCGTCCCCGCGCCGGATCAGCTGGTCCTGGACAGCTCGCATGATTCCCTCACAGTCGTGGTCCCCGATTGCCCATCGTCCCTCACTGACGCACCCGGACTGGTACCCGTTCCTGAAGGTGAACCGAAACACGCCGGGCAACCTGTCCGGATGTCGATAAAATCTTCGGCTTCGCGAGGTGGATTCGTCTTCACCGGGCGGCCGGCGCGGAGGGCGCGGGGGGTGTCACCGTGGGCCCGGCGGATGCGGAGCCGGGGCTTCCTCGCCACCTCCGGCGATCGACCCGGTGTGGTCGGGCCGGAAAGGCCGGCGACCGGCCCGCGGGAGCGGACCGGTCGCCGGTGTGGTCGGGTCGGGGTGGCTGTCAGAACGCCGGCCCCGCGCCGCCCTCGGGCACCGGCAGGGCGCTGCCCTTGACGAACTCCGACCAGCTCAGGCTCCACGCCGTCCAGCCGTTGCCGGGCGCCAACCTGCGCTCGGTGCCCTTGATGGTGATCGGGTCGCCGACCTTCGTCTTCTCGAACAGCCACCTGGCGTTCGTCGTGGAGACGTTGACGCAGCCGTGCGAGACGTTCTGCCGGCCCTGCACGTGCTCCGACCAGGGCGCGGCGTGGATGTACTCGCCGCCCCAGGTGAGCCGCTGGGCGAAGTCGATCTCGGTGACGTAGCGGTTCGCCGGATCCGGGTCGTCCCGGGTGTCGAAGACGGTGGACTCCTTCTTCTCCATCACCACCATCGTGCCGCTGGAGGAGGGCGTCTTCTTCTTGCCGAGGCTCACCGGCAGGGTGCGGACGACCTGGCCGTCCTCGTACACCGTCATCTTCTTGGTGGCGTTGTCGACCTTCATCTCGAACGCCCGGCCGATCTTCGCGGTGGCCGTCCGGTCGACGTTGCCGTACCGGCCGTTGCTCAGCGGGATGCCGGCCAGCGCGATCCGGACGGTGAGCGTGGTGCCGGGCTTCCAGTACTCCGGCGCGCGGTAGTAGGCCTGGGTGCCGTTGTCGACCCAGTGCCAGGCGCCCGGCTGCGGCGGGTCGGTGTGCACGAACATGCGCTTCTGCACCGCGGCCCGGTCCTTCTTCGGGATGCCCGGGTGGAACTCGGTGACCACCGGCATCGCCACGCCGTAGGTCTTGTCGTCGAAGAGGTACAGCCCCGAGCTGATCAACGACTTGGGCTTCGCCATCGTCGTGAAGGTGCTGGTGCCCTGACTCGTCGCGCCGTCGGCCCCGGTGGCGGTGACGGTGGCCGTGTAGCGGCTGCCGTACTTCAGCGGCTTCGACGGCACCCAGGAGGAGCCGTCGGCGCGCAGCCGCCCCTCGACCTGCTTGCCGTCCGCCGCGGTCAGGGTGACGCTCGACACCTTGCCGCCGTCGGGCAGCTTCGCGCTGATCTCGGAGCTGACCGGCCTGTTCTTCGCCCCGTCGGCCGGGTTCAGCGCCAGCGGCGGACCGCTCGGCGCCACCGGGCTGGCGGGCTCGGCCGCCGCGCTCGTCGTGACGGCGGTGGTGCCGCCGACGAACTCCGCCTTCTTCTGCTCCTCGCCGCAGGCTGTCAGTGCCAGCGACGCCATCAGACCGAGGGCGCCCACCATCGCCCCGGCCCGCGCGAACATACCCATCCCCACCTCTGTTCTCGCGTACCTGGCGCACATGGTGCCGCATCGGCCCCGCTCCGCAGACCCCTGTTGCCGTACGCCCGGTGGTTTTGCCCTGGATGCCCGTTAAGCTCGACCGAAGGGGGGAGCCGGGGATCGGATTGGAAACCGGCTCGGAGGGCGTGCTAGTGTTCTCCCCGTTGCCAGCGAGCGCCGCTAGCTCAACTGGCAGAGCAGCGGACTCTTAATCCGCGGGTTCGGGGTTCGAGTCCCTGGCGGCGCACCAGCAGTAACACCCACAGGGCCGGTCGTTAAGACCGGCCCTGTGGCCTTTTTGGTGACCCCTACGCCAGGCATCGAACAGATAACCGAGCTTGTCCGTGGTCGACCGCTGGGGTCGCCGGGTCACCTCGACGCAGATCAGCTTCGTGATGGTCGGGGAACTGTGCCCCAGCACGTCCTGGATCTTCTCGATCGGCACGCCCCGTTCGTAGAGCATCGTCGCGCACGAGTGACGTAGATCATGGAAGCGCACCCGACGTAGCCCGGCCGTGTCGAGGAGCCGGACGAAGCGCCGGTTGAGGCTGCGCGGTTCGATCGGTGTACCGATCGTGGTGGTAAGACCAGGCTGTGCTCCTTCCAGTCCTTGCCACAGGTGCGCCGCTCCGCCTTCTGGCTCGACCTTCGTGAAGACCTCGGGGTTCCACCCCGGACCCCGGCCCGCAGGGATCCGCCAGCATGTTGGGTCGCGCGTGTGACTAGTCGCGCGTGAGTCCCGGCGGAAGGGCGTCTTCGTCGGTCTCCACCCGGCGAGCGTTGACCAGCGGATTGCCGTGCAGGGCGGTGATCAGTGCGGCGGTCCCGCCGATGTCGGTCCATACGTCGTCCCAGAGGGCGGAGACGAGCCAGGAGTGATCTGCAGGGAAGAACAGGTCGGGTAACGATCCCATGCCGGCGCGCATGTGGCCGATCCGCCAGGTGAGGGCTTGTTCGGGTCCGGCTTCGACCAGCACATAGGGCCAGCTCCAGTAGAGGGACACCTTCGGAGCGAGGGGGAAGACGATGTCGTGGGCGCCCGTGTCGAGATAGCCCAGCCACCAGGGCTGGTCAGGGGTGTTCTGGGTGAGTACGTCGATCACCGCGCGTTCATGGGCTTGGACACTCACACCGTCGGGCGGGTAGAAGGTGGCGTAGGCGTCGAACACCGGCGGTATCGCTGTGGTGATCGAGAAGCCTTCCGTGGTTTTGCCAGCGATCCAGGCGACGTCGCCGGCCGTACCGATCCGCCAGCTTCGCCCGTCCTTGGTGACCTCCATGGAACCCATCATGATGGGACCGACCTCGGTCGTGCGGCGTCTCGCGTCCTCGGGCGCGAGGCCCGGTTCCGGTTCGGTAGACATGCCTGCTCCCTGCTCGGCCACCCGCCGGGCGCGCCGTGGTCGGTATTCACGAAGCCGGGTCCGTAGGCCGCCACCTCGACTACGCGCACATAGGTCGACGGAGCAGCCCGGCGTGCCATCAGCGTGCCATTGGGCGAGGACGACAGGGACCAGCCGAGGCCACGAGAGACCGCCATGACCAGGCCGCCAAGCCGGTGGCCCGGTTCCAGCCGCGACCTGGCCCGTCCGTGGGGCTTCCCCATCGCCGAGACATCGGCTCTGGCCCCTCCCGGGGCGTGGCGTCCAACGGATCGCGCGGGAAGATCCATGCCGTGGATGTCCCCGAGCTGCTTCGTCGAGCTGCCTGTCACGTGCCCGCGGTCGCGACGGATGAGGCCGGCGCGACGGTGGCCGACGCCAACGAGTACCTCGACCACGACGAGTGGGAGGTCGCGCTGGACATCCTCGTGGAACTGGGCGACGCGTACCGCACCGAAACCGCTTACTGGGATCTGCTCGCGGAGGCGGCCAGGCTGATGTGGCTCTCCCAGACCGAGCGGTGGTGCCACTGGCGCCGCTTCGAGGTCGTTCACGGGATGGTGCGCGCGGACCTTCAGCTCGTGGATCCGGACGTCGCCGGTGGCAGGCGGACTCCCATTCCCGGCGACGGGCGCCTCCGTCCGTTGTGGGACATCGGCGATGTGACGGCGGCGGGCGAGCCGGACCTGTACGTCGCGCGGCTGTGGGTCGAGGCACAGCCGGATCTGCGGCCCGGCGGGAGAGCAGTTGTTCGCCTGGCTCCGCTGAGTCCGCAACGGTGGCGACGTCTGGCGGCCGGCGACGTGATCACCATGCACGAACAGAGGCCGGTGGCCGGGACCGCAACCGTCGTCGAGTCGGTGCTCCCCATTGCGACGAGTGCAAGGCGTGACAGAGGGTGACGTGGGCGGGCTGGGCTGTCTCGGTGTTGACCTGATCGCAGGCGGGTGGCGGCGCCCCGGAGGCTACCGGGTTCGACGTCGACCGTGCCCTATAGAGAGTTCTTTTATCGTGGGTTTCGGCTGGTGCGGACGCGGTGTAGGACGAGGATGGCCTGGACGATCTTAATGGCGCGTCGGGGGCAGCAGTGGAGTTTGGCCAGGATTTTCCAGCCCTTGAGGGTAGCGACGGCGCGGATTTTGGTGTGGTGACGGTTGACGGTCTTCCGCCGGCGGGACAGTCCGGGTGCCTGGTGACCGTCCGGGGTGCCGGCTACTGGCACGTGGTTGGCACGAATCCGTATGGTGGCCGTCGATCACCCCCATGAGTGGAGGAAGGTGCTGAGGCAACATGTCTGAGCTGGCACTGCCGATACGTACCGAGCGACTGCTTCTTCGGCAGTACCGGCTGAATGATGTGGATGCCTTGCTTGCCTACTACGGGGACCCGCTCGTTGCTCGCTACGTTCCGTGGGAACCGTGGTCGCGTGAGCACGCGGCTGAGCAGGTGGCCAAACGCATTCATGGCTTGGGTGTTACCGGGATGGACTCCGTGCTGGCGCTGGTGGTTGAGCACAAGGGCGAGGTCGTCGGCGATGTTGTTCTGTGGCCGGCCGACGAAACGCTGTCTCGAGGTGAGATGGGCTGGATCTTCCATCCGTCCGTGTCGGGACGCGGGTTTGCCACAGAGGCAGTTCGAGCCCTTGTCGGCGTGGCCTTCGAGCACTGCGGCATGCACCGAGTCATTGCTCGACTCGATGCACGGAACGAGGCATCGGCGCGACTGTGCCAACGTGTGGGCATGGTCAAGGAAGCACACCTGCGCCAGGACTACTGGATCAAAGGCGAGTGGGCTGACACTCTGATTTACGGACTGCTCGCGGAGCGGTGGCACGGCTAGTGCTGTGTCCACTAACGTTCACCGGGTTTCGGTGAAGCGAGTTCTCTTCATCGTGGGTTTTGGTATGCCTTGTCAGCGAAGGTCATCACGTTGGCGCTGGCCAGGGCGTCGATCAGGCCGTGCGTGCGGGCGGCGGTCAGGTCATGCACGGCACCGGGCAGGGCGGGCGAGGCCAGACGAGGCGTCCTTTGCAGTCCGCGATGATCTGCACGTTGACTCCGCGGCGTTTGTGTTTCCCGGAGTAGTACGGCTTCTGGTCGGCGACCCGGTCAGTGGGGATGAGGGCGACGTCGAGGATCGCGTACGCGAGCCGGGCGACGCGCCGGACGGCTGCGTTCAGGTCCTCGGCGTGCTCGGCGAGCAGGTCGATGGCTTCCCGGACGTACCGCCAGGCGGTTGTGACGCTGACCGCGAAGCCGCAGGCCAGACGGGTGATGGTGCCCCCGTTACGCAGATGGGCCAGGGCGAGTAGGGCCTGCCGGCCGGCGTCGAGGCGCCGCCACCGGCCTCGGCGTCGGGCGCGTTCGGCGCAGATGAGGTCGGCGAGGTGGTTCAGGGTGCGGCTGGACAGCGCGATCGCGGACGGGTAAGACAGCATGGCGAGGCTTCCGGTTGGGGCATCGGCTCTTGGTCGACTGCTGTCTTACCGGGGGCCTCGTCCTATGTCGACACATGACCTCCCGCCCCCACCGTGGCCAGGGCCATCACGATGAAACGACCTCAGAGATCGTCCACGTCAGGCCGGTGCAGATGATCCTGGCCATTCGTGGCGACGGGCTGCCCAGCACGTTGTCTAGCGAGCGATCGACAGCGTCCCGGGCAAGAGGCCAAGCAGTGGCTGGCCAACTCACCGAGCTACGTAACCTATGTGGGCCAGGAGTGCGATCTCTTGCCCCTATGGGTCATTATCTCAAGCGATAGAAAGCACCGTCGAAACCTGAGAGCCTATATATGTACTTACTGTCTTCATCGCCTTTTACGGAGTAGATTCTGAAGGTGACCTCGTCACCGCGAACGACTCCCAGGAAGTCTCCCTTGTCTGCATTCGAGTAGTTGTTCGCAAAATCCATCACATAGGTCTTATCGCCTATTGTTATGTATTCGTATTCCGGCCCGCTGGCGGTTCCGATTACTTTTGCGCCTATCGTCTGTCTGTAAACGAAAAAGAGCAAAAGCCCAACTATGCATGCGGCCACCCCCAAGATCATCGACTTGCGCATTCTTTTAATTGTTGGCACCTCCTTGCTCTGGGCCGGTTCCGGTGAGCCGTGGACGCGGCACCGTGATCGTGGGCACAGGCTACCCAGCCGGTGGGGCGGTGTGCGTTGCCGGCAGCCGGGATGCCGGCCGAGACGCGGTCGCCCGTGGGGTTTGCCATGGCCGTCATCTGGCTCCCTTCCGGGCGTGGCGTCCAATGGACCACGGGGGGAGGATCCACGCCGTGGGTGTCCCCGAGCTTCTTCCTCGGCCCGCCTGCCCGGCGGGAGAGCAGTGGTTCGCCTTGGCTCCGCTGAGTCCACAACAGTGGCGACACCTGGCGGCCGGCAACGTGATCACCATGCCCGAACAGAGGCCGGCGGCCGGGACCGCGACCGTCGTCGAGTCAGCGTTCCCGTTGACGACATGTGACGGAGTGATGACGGGCGGTCCAGTCATGTCTCGGCGTCGCCCGGATTCTTCGAGGACTCCGTGTGGAGGTAAGCGTTCGATCGCAGGCGACATTCCACGCCGGATGCGCCCGGCTCCATCTGGGACGGGTGGCCGGCCAGCGAGCGACGTTCGACCGGCGAACCGACGGTCGAGGCCGGCCCTGATCCCTATGGTCACCCCTGCCAGCGAGAGCGACAGCCCGGGCACCTCGACCGAAGCATGGCCGGGGCTGCGCTCTGGTCGAGCAGGACTACCTGCGCCGCATCCTGTTGCGCGAGCGGGACGAGCCGGGCGGTGCGGCGCCGGCGCGGATCGCACAGACCGTCCGGTTCGCGCTCGACCACGGCTACCACGTGGTGCTGGAGGGGCATCATGCACACCAGCCGCTACCGGAGCATGCTGACCGGCTCCGCGACGGCCATCGGGGGCGGTCGCTGTTCGTCTACCTCGACGTGTCCCTGCCCGATACCCTCCGCCGGCACCTCACGCGCCCACAGGCCGGCGAGTTCACCGCCGAGCACATGAGCGGCTGGTACACCGCCCACGACGTCCTCGGCTGGCCCGACGAACTCGTCCTCCCGGAATCCACCACGCTGGAGCAGGCCGTGAAGGGATTGCGGCAGCGGCCGGGCTACGGCAGACCGGACGCGACGACGACGCTTTTCCCGATCGCGCCGTAACCGCGCCGGCAGCCGGGCGACGCGCGCTGGCGGGTCCGGCGTGATCGTTTGCGGAACCCGTCGCGGTGGACCCGGGCGGTGGGCGGTGGCTGTCACAATCGAGCCGTGTCTACCCCACGGCGGCGTCGGTCGTCCCATCCCGCGATCATCGGTGCGGTCATCGCCGCGGTGGCCACGGTGGTTGCGGCGGCCATTCCGGTGGCGCTGGAACTCGTCCGCGACACCGGGGGCGGTGGCACCGCGCCGCAGGCCGAGGGCAGCCCGTCAGTCGTGCCGTCCCAGGTGGTCGGCCCTCAGGTGACCGCCGGACCCGGCTCCTCCGCGGCGCCCGCGTCGAGTGCCCCGTCGAATGCCGCACCGGTCGAGGCCGAGGTGCGCTCCCTGGTCGAGATGCCCGAGGTGGACGACTGGGAGGGCTGGCAGCAGGAGCCGCGTACCGTCGCCGGCAGGCGGCACGAGACCGTGCTCACCGCGTCGCCGTGTTGGTTGAACGACCACTACACGGCCACGTTCGTCGTCAGTCGGCAGTACCGGCTCCTCGAGGCGGCCGTGGGGATCGCGGACGACTCGCCGGGAGCGCTGCCCCTGCGGTTCACCGTGCTGGTCGACCGGAAGAAGGTCTTCACCACGACGGTGGGCCTCGGGAAGACCCGCCCGGTCAAGGTGGACATCAGTGCCGCGACCCAGGTTTCCCTCCAGGTGAGCACCACCAGCGTGGACCAGTGCCACGGCGACAGCATCGGCACCTGGATCGCCCCGCGGCTGCACCGGTGAGCGCTGCGCCGAATGACGATTCTTGCCTTTGACCGTTGTCGATCGGCTGGCCGACAGGAACGACCCTCTGCTCGTGGTGGAATTCCCATATCCGACATGCGTGCCGATTCGCGCTGCCGAATTGGCGTGGTGGGGCTTCGGCGGCCGCGCCCCTCCGCGTCCGGGTCCGACGCGACCGTCGTCGCGCGGGGACGGGCGTCCGACGGGACGGCAGACCCCCCGATCCGTCGTGGGTTGCGCCACCTCGGGCGACGCAGCGTCCCCAGTGGAGGCGTTCTGCTTGCCGCGTAATCACCCCTAGCTGGGAGCGGCATTCCGTTCGGGAAGCCGATAGGGTCGACAAGGGATCATCTCCGCTGCGTCGCCCGGCCGACGGGTGAATTGCCGGGGGAGCAATTTCCGAGGGAGAGAGGCCGAACATGATCCGCAAGCCGAATCTGTCCGTGGACGCCCGGTACGTCCTGCCGTCCTTCGCCGAGCGGACGTCGTACGGCATGAAGGAGACCAACCCGTACAGCAAGATGTTCGAGGACCGGATCATCTTCCTCGGCACGCCGGTCGACGACGCCGCCGCCAACGACGTGATGGCGCAGCTCATCACGCTGGAGGCGACGGACCCCGAGCGGGACATCACCATGTACATCAACTCGCCGGGCGGCTCGTTCACCGCGATGACGGCGATCAACGACACCATGCGCTACGTCCGTCCGGACGTGCAGACCGTCTGCCTGGGCCAGGCGGCGTCCTCGGCCGCGATCCTGCTGGCGGCGGGGACCCCGGGCAAGCGGATGGCGCTGCCGCACTCGCGGATCCTGATCCACCAGCCCGCGATCGAGGGCGTCCAGGGCCAGGGCACCGACCTGGAGATCCAGGCCCGGGAGATCATGCGGATGCGGACCCAGATGGAGGAGATGCTGGCCCAGTACTCCGGCCGGCCCCAGGAGGAGGTCTCCCGCGACATCGAGCGGAACAAGATCCTCACCGCCGACGACGCGGTCGCCTACGGGCTGGTCGACACCATCCTGCGCAGTCGGAAGAAGAGCGCGGTGAAGGTGGGGAACTGAGCTGATCCGCCGGGGTCGACGGCGCCCACCGGCCCGTCGACCCCGCCCCGGCCAGGCCGACCAGGCTCGCCCGACCAGGCTCGTCCGCCCGCCCAGGCCCGTCCGCCCGCCCAGGCCCGCCCGCCCGCCCAGGCCCGTCCGCCCGCCCAGGCCCGTCCGCCCGGACCCGCCCGGGCCGGGTCCGGTCCACCCGGCGCGCCCGGGGTCAGTCCCGTGCGGTCAGTCCGGCCTTGTCCGGGGCGGGCGGCGGGTCGTCCACCGCCCGTGCCAGGTCGCCCGCGAGGTGCGGCTGGTAGCCACCGCTCGCGGTCCACCCGCCGTCGAAGCGCACGGTCGTGGCGGTCAGGTAGCGCAGCTCGTCCGCGGCCAGTGCCCGGATCAGCTCCGCCACCTCGGCGGGCTCCGCCAGGCGGCGCTGCGGGGTGCCCCGCACGATGGTCTCCTCGTCGAGGAGATTGCGGTGGATGCCGTCCATCACCAGCGGCGTCCGCACGTAGCCCGGGCTGACCGCGATGACCCGGATGTTCTGCGCGGCCCACTCCACCCCGAGCACGTCGGTCAGCATCGCGACCCCGGCCTTCGAGGAGCAGTACGCGGCCCCCTCCACCATCGCCAGGTGCGCCGCCACGGAGGCGATGTTGACGACCAGCCCACCGGCCCGTCGCAGGGCGGGGAACATCGCCCGGCAGCAGTAGTACGTCCCGGTCAGGTTCACCCCGATGACCCGCTCCCACGCCGCCGGGGCCAGTTCGCTGGCGAACCCGCGCCCGCCGATGCCGGCGCTGTTGACCAGCAGATCCGCCCGGTCGACCTCCGCCGCCGCGGCGGCCACCTGCTCGTAGTCGCGTACGTCGACCTGGCGCCCGGTCACCCCGTCCGCGTCGCAGCCGCGACGGTCCCAGCCGATCACGCGCCATCCGTCGTCGACCAGCCGCCGCGCCACCGCCGCGCCGATCCCGCTGGCCGCGCCGGTGATGACGGCCAGCCGTTGCCCACTCCCGTGCAACCTGCCCTCCCTGGTGTGCGACGTTCAGTTCGGGGGCAGCCGCAGCCGGGCGATGCGGCGCTCGCCGTCCAGGGCGCGCATCGCCCGGGCCAGCGTCGCGACGTGCAGTTCGTCCTCGCCGCGTTCGAGCATGGTCTCCGCCGTCACGCCGATCGCCCTGGCCTCCGCCACCAGCGCCTGCGCGGCCAGCACGCATCCCCGTACGTCGAAGTGGCCGCTGTCCCGGGCCGGGTTGAGGCGGGCGACCAGGTCGACGATGCGCAGGTAGCGGTCGACGAGTTCCTGCTCGGCGCGGGTCAGCGCGGGAAGCTCTCGTTCGGTCATGGTCGTACCCTGTCATTCCGGCCCCGCCGCTGCCAGCCGCCGAGCACCTCGCGGCTGGCGTGGGCCACCTCGTCGAGGACGGCCTGGAACGCGGCGAGCACCGCGTCGTCGGGGCCTCCCGGGGCCGGTGGGCCGTCGGGGTGGACGGCGCCGTCGGCGCCGGGCAGCGCGGCGAAGTCCGGCCGCAGCCCCTGCACCCACAGCGCCGCGGCGAGCCGGGCCAGCGCCGCCAGCCCGTCGGGGCGTCCCTCCGAGGCGCTGACGACGACGTGCCGCTGACCGTGCAGCGTGTCGCGGACGAAGGCGGCGAGGCTGCCGTGGCCGACCTGCACGAAGACCCGGGTGCCCTCGTCGTGGAGGCGCTGCACCAGCTCCCGGAAGCGGACCGGCGAGACCAGGTGCCGGACCAGGAGCCGGCTCAACGCCGGCTCGTCGTCGGGATAGCGGTCCACCGTGGTCGCCGACCAGACCGGTACCGTCGCGGCCCGCAACGGAACGGCCCGCAGGATGGCGGCCACCGGGCCGAGGTAGGGCGCGAGCATCGGACTGTGGAACCCGGACCGGAAGGGCAGCACCGTCCGGGGCACCGACGGGTCGGCGATCCGGGCGAACGCGGTGTGGATCGCCGCGTCGGTGCCGCAGAGCACCGTCTGCCGGGGGCTGTTGTCGTGGGAGATGACCACGTCGGCCACCCCGTCGATGAGCCGTCTCGCCTCGGTGACCGGGCAGCCCACCACCGCGAACGCCACGTCGGGCAACTGGTAGGCGTCCGGCCCCATCCCCCGGGCGAAGTCGTCGAATGCCTCCGCCGCCCACCTGCCGGCCGCGAACAGGGCGCTCCACTCCCCGGCGCTGTGCCCGGCGACGAGGTCGGGGTGGATGCCCATCCGGCGCAGCGCGCCGTGGAGCAGCCGCCCGGTGTGCAGCAGGTCCCAGGTCCGGCCGCCCACCGTCCCGGTGCGGTCCGGCTGGTAGCCGGGCAGGCCGAACGCCCCGGCCACGTCGTCGAGCGGCGGCCGGTCGTGCGCGGAGAGGCCCGGGAAGAGGAACGCCACCCGGCCCGGACGGCCCGGCCGCAGCACCGGCTCCGTGGTGTACCAGAGGTCGGCCGGGCCGTCCCAGGACCGTTCCCGCAGCACGAGTTCCTGGGCGAGGGCGAGCCGGTCCGGGGTCGGCGTCAGCAGCGCCAGCCGGCACGGCGGGTCCGGGTCCTCCGGCTCCGCGGGGTGCGGTCCGCCCCGGGCCACCGCCCGGAGCCGGTCCGCGAGCCCCGCCGGGGAGGACGCGGCGAGGCGCAGGACGGCCGGTCCCGACGGACGGGGGTACGGCGACCGGGCCGGCTCAGTCATCGAACCCGGCGGGCCGGAACGGGGCCGGGTCGCCGGCCACGTACAGCACCTGGTGAACGTCGCGCGGGCCGTCGACGATCTCGCGGATCAGCGCCTCGACGCCCGCCTCGGGTTCGATCACCTCGATGCCGCGGCGCGCGTACTCCCGCTCCAGCTCGGCCGAGACCATGCCGCCGCCGGCGGCGGCCCACGGGCCCCAGGCGACCGCGAGGGTACGCCCGGTGAAGCGGTCGGCGGCGGCCAGCGCGAGCGTGTCCAGCGCGTCGTTCGCCGCCGCGTAGTCGGCCTGTCCCCGGTTGCCGAACGCGCCGGAGACGCTGGAGAAGAAGAGCAGCAGCCGCAGGTCCGGCTTCAGCGCGTCCAACAGGACCCGGGCGCTGCGCACCTTGGCGTCGTAGACGGCGGAGAAGGACGCCTGGTCCTTGTCCCGGATGAGCCGGTCGTCGACCGCCCCGGCGCCGTGCACGACGACGTCGATCCGGCCGTGCCGGCGGTAGACCTCGTCGACCGTGGCGGCCAGGCGGGCGTCGTCGCGGATGTCGAACCGGTGGTACCGCACGGAGGCGGCGTGCGCCTCGAGCCGGTCGAGGACGGTGCGCAGCTCGCGCCCGGCGAGGAGGGCGCGCAGCCGGCGTTCCACCTCGGCTGGTGTGCCCGCGCCGGCCGCGAGCAGGGCACGGCGTAGGTCGACCGGGTCCGTCAGGCCGGCCGTGGTGGCGTCCTCGGCCGACTCGGGCGGTGCGGTGCGACCGACGATCTCCAGGTGACAGCCGTACCGTTCGGCGAGCGCGACCGCCGTCCGGGCCGTGATGCCCCGCCCGCCGCCGGTGACCAGCACCACCGAGTCGGAGTCCAGGTCGAGCGCGCCGGAGCCGGTGGGGAGGTCCTGTCGGACGTACCGGCGGGTCACCCGGGACCCGCCGGGCAGACCGACGACCCCCCGGGGCGTCCCGCCGGCCACCTCGTCGACGATCCGGTCGGCGACCGCCTCCGCGCCGCCCTGGGGGTCCACGTCCAGCAGGCGGACCCGGGTCTCCGGGTACTCGTGGGCCACGGCGCGGACCAGCCCGGCGAAGCCGATCCCGGCCAGCGCGGCGTGCTGGCCGGCCGGGGCCGTCTCCGAGTCGACGGGCGCGAAGCGACCGCCCATGGTGGTGACCACGGTGACGTCCGGCACGCCGGCGGTCAGCAGCGCGCGGAGCCGGTCGTACGCCGCCGGCAGGGCAGGCTCGCCGGCGGCGTCCGTCACCGGCAGCAGGATCGCCAGGTCGAGGCCCTGCGGCGCGGTCGCGGCATCGACCGTGTCGACCCCGGAGCGGGTCAACCGGCGGCGCAGCGCCTCCGCCAGCTCGGGTGCGCCGCCGAGGACGACGGCGACCCGCCCGGAGAGGTCGGCGGCGGGCCGGGTCGACGCGGGCAGCGCTCGCAGGGCGGGAACGTACCGGTCGGGCGCCCGGCCCGGGGCCGGCCCGCCGGAGGTCGCGGTGTCCGGCGCGGCCGGGCGGGTGTCCTTCGTGGCCGCTGTGGTCGTCGTGGTGGGGGCGGGTGCCGCGACGCCGGCGGCGACCGGGGTCGCTTCGGCCGAAGCGGGGTCGAGCGGAGGGAGCTGCGCCACCAGGTCGGCGATCGTGCGGGCGCCGACGAGAGCGGACAGGCGCGTCTCCGGTCGCGGCACCGCCAGCCGGCGCAGCAGCGTCTCGGCCAGCTCCGTCCGCTTGATCGAGTCGATGCCGAGGTCGGCCTCCAGGTCGATGGTGGGGGCGAGCATCTGCGCGGGATAGCCCGTCCGCTCGCTCAGCAGGTCGACGGCGAGCCCGAGGACGGTGGTCGGGCCGGTGTCGGACGCCTCGACGGGAGCGGCGCGGGTGGGCGTCGCGACGGTGGTCGACGTCGGGTCGGGGGTGGATCGCCGTGGCCGGGGATCCCGGTCCAGGTAGCCGAGCACGACCTCGCGTTGGGCGTCGACGAGTTCCCGGCTGTTGCGCAGGAACTCCAGCACCGCCGCCTCGCGGGGATCCCCGGTGGCGGCGCTGTCCGCGGTGGCCAGCCGGGGGGCCTCGTCGGCGGGGCGCAGGCCGTTCGGCACCGGGTTGCCGTCCGGGCCCCGGACCAGGTGCCCGTCGACGGTCCACCCGGTGGCGGCGGGTACGGCGGCCGGGGTGGCCCGCGCGCCGGCGAAGAGGCGCGCCGGGTCCACCGGCACACCCGCGACGGCCAGCTCCGCGAGGGCGTGCAGCAGGCGGGGCAGGCCCGGCTCGTTCGGCACGTCGCAGCTGACCGCCCGGTGCGGCCGGTCGCCGAGGATCCGGCCGATCATCCGGCTGAGCACCCGCCCGGGCCCCACCTCGACGAAGACCCGGGCGCCGGCGGCGTACATGTCCTCGATCTGGGTCAGGAACCGCACCGGTGCGGCGAGCTGCCCGGCGAGCAGCCGGCGGATCTCGTCCGGCGCGTCCGGGTAGCGCTGCCCGGAGGCGTTCGCCCAGACCGGCCGTTGCGGCGGCTGCACGGGGCAGTCGGCGAGGACGGCGGCGAACTCCTCGGTGGCGTCGGCCATCGCCGGGCTGTGGAAGGCACAGGAGACACCGAGCGTGGTGGCGGAGCGGCCCTGGGCGCGCAGCCCGGTCACCGCGGTCGCCACCGCCGCCTCCGGGCCGGCGATCACCACCTGCTGCGGGGCGTTGTGGTTCGCGATCACCACGGCGTCGTCGAGGCCGGCCCGGGCCAGGGCGTCGGCGACCTCGTCGGCGCCCGCGGAGACGGCCGCCATGGCACCACCCCGCCCGCCGGCGGCGTGCATCGCGGCGGCCCGGGCGGCGGTGAGCCGCAGCAGGTCCGGGCGGGACAGCGAGCCGGCGGCGTGCAGGGCGACGAGTTCGCCGTAGCTGTGCCCGCCGAGCAGGTCCGGCCGGACCCCGAGGGAGTCGAGCAGCTCCAGCAGCGCGACTTCGGCGACCCCGAGCGCGGGCTGGGCGTGGCGGGTGTCGGCCAGCGTGGCCGCCCGCGCCGCCGCCGTCGCCTCGTCGAACGAGGTGGGCGGGAACATCGCCGCGGCCAGCGCCGGGTCGTCGTACAGGTCGTTCCGCATCGCGGGGAAGGCCGCGAAGAGGTCGGCCAGCATGCCGGGGCGTTGGCTGCCCTGCCCGGGGAAGACCAGGGCCACGACGGGCGGCTCCGTCTGGCCGGGGTCGGCCAGGTAGATCCCGGACGCGGGGTCGGCGGTTCCCTCGGCGGCCAGCCGCAACCGCTCCCGCAGCTCGTCGAGGCTGCCGGCCACGACGGCGGCGCGGACCGGCCGGTCGTCGTCGCGGGATCGGCGGAACCACTCCAGCGCGAGGGCGTGCAGCGCCCCGTCCCCGGGCGGCGCGTCGGCGGCGAGGGCGGACAGGGCCCGCGCCGCCTCCCCGGTCGCCTGCCCCTGCCCCGCCCGGAGCAGGAAGAGCTCCGCCGGCCAGCGTTCCCACGCCTGGTCGGGATCGGCGGTGCTGGGATGCGCCCGGACCACGGCGTGGAAGTTGGTGCCGCCGAAGCCGAAGGCGCTGACCCCGGCGGCGCGCCGGGCCGGGGGAGCGAGCCAGGGCCGCGCGGCGCCGTCGAAGGCGAACGGGCTGGCCGCGGCGTCCCAGTAGGCGTTGGGCCGGGTCAGGTGCCCGGTCGGTGGGCGGACCCCGGTCTGCACCGCCCGGACGGCCTTGATCAGGCCGGCCATGCCGGCGGCGCACTTGGTGTGCCCGATCAGCGACTTGACCGAGCCCAGGGAGCAGGTGGCGGGGCCGGCCCCGTCGGCGGTGAACAGCTCGGAGAGGGCGGACAGCTCGGTGCGGTCGCCGACGACGGTGCCGGTGCCGTGCGCCTCGACCAGGCCGATCTCCCCGGGCGTCACGCCCGCCGCCCGCAGGGCCCGCTCGACCGCGTGCCGCTGGCCCTGCGCCCGGGGGGCGGTGAGGCCCATGCCCCGGCCGTCGCTGGCCCCGCCCACGCCGGCGATGACCGCGTGGATCCGGTCCCCGTCGCGTTCGGCGTCCGGCAGCCGCTTGAGCACGAGGCAGGCGACGCCCTCGCTGATCACGATGCCGTCCGCGCTCTGGTCGAAGGTGCGGCACCGCCCGGTGGGCGAGAGCGCCTGCACCGAGCCGAAGAGGAGGTAGTCGTGCACCCCGTTGTGCACGTCCACGGCCCCGCACAGCACCATGTCGCTCGTGCCGGCGGCCAGCTCCTTGCAGGCCAGGTCGACGGCGGCGAGCGACGAGGCGCAGGCCGCGTCGACGGTGTAGTTGACCCCGCCGAGGTCGAGCCGGTTGGCGATGCGGCCGGCGATGACGTTGCCCAGGATGCCGGGGAAGGAGTCCTCGGTGAGGCGGGGCAGGTGGGCGTCGAGCGCGGCCGGCGGTTCGGCGAAGTACGTCGGCAGCAGCGCCCGCAGCCCGTACGCGGTGGCGAGGTCGGCGCCGGGCTCCGCCCCGAAGATCACCGAAGTCTGCGCCCGGGGGAACGGACGGTCGGCGTACCCGGCGTCGGCCAGCGCCCGTTCGGCGATGACCAGGGCGAGCAGTTGGGCGGGGTCGATGCTGCCGAGAGCGGCGGGCGGAACGCCGTGCGCCACCGGGTCGAACGGCACGGGTGCGAGGAAGCCGCCCCATCGGGACGGGCTCTTCTCACCCGGGCGGGGGTCGTCCGCCGAGTAGTAGCGGTCCACGTCCCACCGCCCGGGGTCGACCTCCACCACGGCGTCGGTGCCGGCGACGACGTTGGCCCAGAAGGAGGCCGCGTCGGTGGCACCGGGAAACGCGCAGGCCATGCCCACGATCGCGATGTCCATGGAATGCCCGGATCCTTTCCTCATCCCGTCCCCCGTCCCGCGCCCGGTCCCACTCGTGACGGGCGGACGCGCGGTCGTACTCGAAAAGGGCGCCGTAGGTGGCGACGTCCGTGAATGCGCATAGCGCTGCGACGGACGTTTAAGGGTTGGCGGCCAGTGGCACTGCGGCGGTCTGCCGCGGTGGCTTCGCACGGGCGGCGCTGACGGTCTGGTGCCAGTTATAAAGCGTGAACCCCGGAGGGGGGTTCACGGGAGTCGACACAAGCGAGATCGGTTGTGGCGTGCCTGCCTCCGAATGACCTTGTTCGATTTACAGGCGTTTCCTTGATCCTTGCATACCGACCGGTATGTGTCCACCCGTGATCAGATGATCACCCGAAGCGCCAGTTTTTGGCACGCCACGCCCGTTTCGTTACCTTTTGTTGGGGGCGGCGCGGTGGAAGTTCTGCGGTGCGCGGGGCGCCGCGGCGGTCGCGCGGAGGGGGCGTGACCATCGTCACGAGTGGCTGGCGGAAGTGCAGCTGGTCGCGATAATGCGCCGCTCCCAAGTGTTCGTTAATTGCCGGAAACGTCCGCGCGAATACGTGCGTCGAGGACCCCTGAACTGATTGGTAGGGATTGACTCCGACCGGGGTCCATGATGTGCTTCCCGAGTCCCGACGGGTCGGGGAAATGTGTCCGGAGTGCATCCGGTGGCCGACCGGGGGATCGGGATGCCGTTGTCGTACGCCTCGTCGGGGCGACGCCGCGGCGGGCAAAGGAGACCTGGGGGAACGGGAGATCCGGTGCTGATCCGTCCTGTCGACCGAGCACGTGAACACCGCGACCGCGGGCAGCGGGCGACCGCCTGTCGCGGCGCGTCGACCACCCGGTCGCCGGGGCGGCGCCGGCGCGGCTGAGCTGGCCGTCGCAGGCGGTCGTCGGGTCCGACAGGGGCCGCCCCGGCACGGGGTGCGGCGTTCGAACCATGTCACGGGGGGAACCAGTGGATCTTGCTTTGGACGGCCGGCGGGCGCTCGTCACCGGATCGTCGTCCGGTATCGGGGCGCGCATCGCCGAGATGCTGGCCGACGAGGGCGCGACCGTCGTCGTGCACGGGCGCTCGGTGCCCGCCGCGGAGTCCGTGGCGCAGGGCATCCGGGCCAGGGGCGGCGCCGCGGAACCGATCGCGGTCGACCTGCTCGACCCGGACGGCCCACACCGGCTGGCGGTCGCGGCAGAGCGTTACCTCGGCGGCGTCGACATCCTGGTCAACTGCGCCGCCACCGGCCTGGACCGGCCGTGGGCCGACACCACGGACGAGGACTGGCGGCGCCTGCACGAGCTCAACGTCGTGGCTCCGGCCCGCCTCGCCCAGGCCCTGGTCCCCGGCATGCGCCGGCGAAAGTGGGGCCGACTCATCCAGATCGCCAGCGGGGCCGCCACCCAGCCTCAGGTCGGCTCGGTGGCGTACTCGACGACCAAGGCGGCACTGGTCAACCTCACGGCGGGGCTGGCGCGGGCGCTGGACCGCACCGGGATCACCGTCAACACCGTCAGCCCCGGCGTCATCGTCACCCCACGGGTCGAGGCGTACGTCCGCGGCCTCGCCGCCGACCAGGGCTGGGGCAGCGACTGGTCCGACATCGAGCAGCGCGTCCTCGCCGGGTCGATCGACAACCCCACCGGCCGGCTGGGCACACCCGACGACGTGGCGGCACTGGTCGTCTTCCTCGCCAGCCCGCTGGCGGGCTTCGTCAACGGGGCCAACCACCGCGTCGACGGCGGCGCGATCGCCGTCGTCAACTGAGTCTCCGCGGAAGGATCAATGGTGACTGTCCACTACTCGGCGGACCGGCGACCACGGTGGTTCCTCTTCCCGGACGCCCCGGAGGCGCCCGTGGCGTTGTACTGTCTGCCGCACTCCGGCGCCGGGGCGACCGCCTACCGGGCCTGGATCCCCGCCGCGGCGCCGGGCATCGCGGTACGCCCCCTGCAACCGCCGGGCCGGGAGAGCCGGATCGACGAGCCGCCGGTCTTCGACGTCGCCGAGGTCGCCGACGTGCTGGCCGAGGAGACCCGGCCGTACGCGCTGTACGGCCACAGCTTCGGCGCCCTCGTCGGGCACGCCGTCGTCGCGGAGCTCCAGCGGCGCGGTGCCGCGCTGCCCCGCCGGCTCGTCGTCGGTGGGTCCCGCCCGCCGGACGACCTGCCGGAACTCGCCCGCCGGCTGCTCGGCCTCGACGACGAGGAGTTCCTGCGTGAGGTCGTCGCGATGGGCGGCACGCCGGCCGAGATCCTGGAGCACCCTGCGCTGGCCGCCCTGCTCATCCCGGTGCTGCGGGCCGACTTCGGCTGGATCGACCGCTACGCCGGCGAGGCGCACGGCCCGGTCGACGTGCCGATCCTCGGCTTCGCCGGCACCGAGGACCCGATCGCCACAGCGGCGGCGATGGCCGGCTGGCAGCGGATGACGTCCCGCGGGTACCGCGGCCACAGCGTGCGCGGCGACCACTTCTTCCACATCACCGACCCCGCCGGGGTGGTGCGGGCCATCGCCGCCGACCTGGCGGCCGACTCCCGGTAGCACCTCCGATGCGCCAACTCGACGGGCCCGGCAACGGGCGACGGGGTCCCCGGTCTTCTCGTCCGGAACGGAGCGGCACATGACAGACTGCCTGATCGTCGGTTTCAACGACGCCGACTTCGCGAGCTACGTCAGCGACGTGCGGCTCATGGGGGCCGACTCCGGCGCCTTCCGCGACCTGCGCCTGGCGTACATCGACCTCGACGGGCGACCGCTGCGCGCGCTGGACGCGCTCAGTCACCTGCACGAGAGCCCACCGGGCGTGCCGAAGCCCTACTTCCACAACGCCGACTTCCTCTGGCCGGTGGTCACCGTGCTGGGCAGCTTCCTGGCGCGGCGGGGGCTGAGCGTCGACTTCGTCAACCTGTTCCAGCACCAGCGCGAGGAGTTGCGGGAGAAGCTGGCCGGCGACGTCCGCCTCGTCGCGATCACCACCACGCTGTACGTCTCGCCGCAGCCGATCATCGAGATCGTCGAGTTCGTCCGCCGGCACAATCCGAAGGTGTCCATCGTGGTCGGTGGGCCGTTCATCACCAACCAGGTGGCCGCGCTGAAGCGCCCCGACCTGGACGCGATGATGGACTACCTCGGCGCGGACTACTACGTCACCGGCCGGGAGGGCGAGCTGACCCTCGCCCGGCTGGCGCTGGCGCTGCGCTCCGGCACGGACCCGGGCGAGGTGCCGAACCTGGCCTACCGCTCGGACGGCGACTTCGTCCACACCCGCACCGAGATCGAGTCGAACCCGCTGACCGAGCTGGTCGACTACCAGGTCTTCGGCCCCGACGCGTTCAACGAGTTCGTCACCACCCGGACGGCGAAGTCCTGCCCGTTCTCCTGTGCCTTCTGCGGCTTCCCCCAGCGGGCCGGCAAGTACACCTACCTCGACGTGACCCATGTCGAGCGGGAACTGGACAACATCCGCAAGCTGCCGTCGGTCAACACGGTGACGTTCATCGATGACACCTTCAACGTCCCCAAGAACCGGTTCCGCGACATCCTCCGCATGATGATCGACAAGGACTACGGGTTCAAGTGGAACTGCTTCTACCGCAGTGACCACGGCGACCGCGCGACCATCGAGCTGATGAAGGAAGCCGGCTGCGAGGGCGTCTTCCTGGGCATCGAGTCGGGCAGCGACGTGCTGCTCAAGCAGATGAACAAGACGGCCCGCCGGGCGGACTACCTCGACGCGCTGGCGGCCTTCAACGAGCACGGCATCTCGACGTACGCCTCGCTGATCGTCGGTTTCCCCGGCGAGACGGAGGAGACCGTCGCCGAGACCGTGGACCTGCTCGACCAGGGCCGGCCCGACTACTTCCGGGCCCAGCTCTGGTACTGCGACCCGGTCACCCCGATCTACCAGCGCCGGGACGAGCTGGGCATCAGGGGCGAGGCGTTCAACTGGAGCCACCGCACGATGGACTGGTCCACCGCCGCCCAGATCATCGACGACCTCTTCGTCGACGTGACCAGCTCGGTCTGGCTCCCGCAGTTCGGGTTCGAGCAGTGGAGCACGTTCTACCTGCAACGCAAGGGAATGTCCGGCGAGCAGGTCAAGGACTTCGTCCGCGCCTTCAACGCCGTCCTGGCCGACCAGCTGCGCCATTCCGGCGGCAGCGCCGCCCAGCCGGAACTGCTCGACCGGCTGCGCCGGACGAGCCAGTTCGACGTGGTGAACCCGCCCGGTCCGGCGCCGTCGCCACTGAGCTGACCCGATCCGCCCGTCTGAGCAGAAAGCGGTACCGTGCGCCGAACACCCACCGACGCGGCCCGGGCCCGGCTGGCCAGCCGGCTGGCGGCCGGGGCCGAGTTCCTCGCCAGCGACACGACGGACGACTCCGGCAACCTGCCCGACGACACGGCGACGACCGACGGCCCCCGGCGGTTCGCGGCCGCCGGGCCCCCGCCGGACCCGGCCGCCCCGGTCCCGGTCTCCTTCGCGCAGCGCCGCCTGTGGTTCCTGCACCAGTTCCAACCGGACAGCCCCGCCTACCACGTCCCGGCGGTGCTGCGGCTGACCGGCCCCCTGTCGGTGGACGCCCTGCGGGACGCCCTGGACCGGCTGGTGGCGCACCACCCCGCCCTGCGCACGGTGTTCGACGACGTCGACGGCGAACCGGTGCAGCGGATCGTCGACCCGCCCGCGGCCCGGCTCGACGTGACCGACCTGACCGACCTGCCGGCCGAGCAGCGGGAGGCCCGCGTCCGCGACGCCGTTGCCGCCGAGCGCCAGCCCCCGTTCGACCTGCGGCGCGGCCCGCTCCTGCGGACCCGGCTGTTCCGGCTCGCAGAGCACGACCACCGGCTCTTCCTCGACCTGCACCACATCGTCGTGGACGGCTGGTCGCTCAGCGTCCTGGTCAACGACCTCGTCCGCTACTACGCGGCGGGGACCGGGCACGGGACGGCGCCCGCCCGGCCGCCCGTCGACCCGGCCGGACACGCCCGCTGGCAGCACCACCGGGTCCGTGCCGGTGAACTCGACGAGCAGCTGGCGTGGTGGGAGCGACGGCTCGCCGGCGCCTCGGCCACGGAACTGGCCCCCGACCGGGTCCGCCCCGCCGTGCTGGGCTGGCGGGGCGGCCGGCGGACGGTGCGACTCGACCCCGAGCTGACCGACCTGGTCCGGGCCGCCGCCCGACGGTACGCGGCCTCGCCGTTCATGGTGCTCCTGGCCGGATTCGTCGCGCTGCTGCACCGGCAGACCGGGCAGTCGGACGTCGTGCTCGGCACGCCGGTCGCCGGTCGGGACCGGGTGGAGCTGGAGCCGCTGGTCAGTCTGCTGGTGAACACCGTCGTGCTGCGTACCGACGTCTCCGGCGATCCCACCTTCGCCGACCTGGTGGCCCGGGTGCGTGACGTCGTGCTGGACGCCCAGACGCACCACGAGGCCCCGTTCGAGCTGCTCGTGGAGCGGCTGCGTCCGGTCCGGGACCCGGCCCGCCACCCGCTGTTCCAGATCGTCTTCGCGATGAAGAACCTCCCTCCGTTCGAGCGACTGCACGTCGGCCCGCTGGCCGTGGAGCTGCTCGACATGGTCGGTGAGGTCTCCAAGTTCGACCTCTCCGTGATGGCGTTCGAGGGCGACACGCACATCGACTGCGAGTTCGAGTTCAGCACCGAGCTGTTCGACGGCGACCGCATCGCGCAGCTGATGGTGCAGTACCGGGCGATCCTCGGCTCCCTCTGCGCGCGCCCGGACCGGCGGGTGTCGGCGGCGGCGCTGCTCGACCCCGAGGAGGAGGAGCGGATCGTGCGCCGCTGGAGCGGGCAGGTCCGCGACTACCCGACCGGGCCGGTGCACCACCTGGTCGCACGGCGGGCCCGGTCCGCGCCCGACGCGCCGGCCGTGCGGGCCGACGGCCGGACCCTGACGTACGGGGAACTGGACCGGCGCGCCGACGTCCTCGCCGGCCGGCTGCGCGCCGTCGGCGCGGGGCCCGGCCGGCGGGTGGCCGTCTGCCTGGAGCGGGGAGCCGACCTGGTGACGGCCTTCCTCGCCGTACTCAAGGCGGGCGCGGCGTACGTGCCGCTCGACCCCGGCTACCCGCCGGACCGGCTCACCTTCACCCTCGCCGACAGCGAGGCCTGCGCCGTGCTGACCGGCGAGGAGCTCACCGGCCGGTTCGCGGCGGCGCGCACCGCGGTGCTCGACGTCGCCACCGCCGCCGCGGGGGCCGCCGGCACCGACGCCGGGGCGGCCGACGGCGTGGCCGCCGCGGCCGAGCCGGATCCGCGGGAGATCGCGTACGTCATCTACACCTCCGGCTCCAGCGGGCGCCCGAAGGGGGTCGAGGTCACCCACGGTGGGCTGGCCAACCTGGTGCACTGGCACCTCGACGCCTACCGGGTCGGGCCGCAGGACCGGGCCACCCTGGTCGCCAGCCCCGGCTTCGACGCCTGCACCTGGGAACTCTGGGCGGCACTGGCCGGCGGCGCGGCGCTGCACGTGCCGCCCGAGCCGGTCCGGGTCGCGCCGGACCGGCTGGCGAGGTGGCTGGTCGACGAGGCGATCACGGTGACCTTCCTGCCCACCACCGTCGCCGAGGCGGTCCTGGCGGAGCCGGCGGTGACCGGCTCGGCCCTGCGGCTGCTGCTCACCGGGGGCGACGCGCTGACCCGCACGCCCCCGCCCGGCCTGGGCGCCCGGCTGGTCAACCACTACGGCCCGACGGAGAACACGGTGGTGGCCACGGCCGACCCGGTGCCCGCGCAGGACGGGCCGGTGGTGCACGCGCCCCCGATCGGCCGCGCCATCGCCAACGTCACCACCTACGTGCTGGACGGTGCCGGGCGCCCGGTGCCGGTCGGCGTACCCGGCGAGTTGTGCCTCGGCGGCCTCCAGGTGGCCCGGGGCTATCTCCGCGACCCCCGCCGCACCGCCGAACGCTTCGTCCCCGATCCCTTCGGGACCACGCCGGGCGCCCGCCTGTACCGCACCGGCGACCTCGTCCGCTGGTTGCCCGACGGCCGGCTGGACTTCCTCGGGCGGCTCGACAGCCAGCTCAAGGTGCGCGGCTTCCGGGTCGAGCCGAGCGAGATCGAGGCGGTGCTGGTGACCCACCCCGCCGTCCGGGAGGCCGCCGTCGTGCTCCGTGGCGACGGCCCGGACCGCCGGGACCTCGCCGCCCTGCTCGTCCTCGACGACGGGCCGGCGCCGACGTACGAGGAGGTGCGGGCCGTGGCCCGGCGGCACCTGCCGGGCTACATGGTGCCGGCGGTCCTCGCCGCGGTGGACGCCCTGCCGGTCACCACCAACGGCAAGCTCGACCGGGACCGGCTGTCCTGGCGGGACGGCCGGCCGCTGCGCCAGGAGACCACCGCCGAGCCGCCGATCGGCGCCACCGAACGCGCGGTCGCCGACGTGTGGGCCCTCGTGCTCGACGTCCCGCCGCTGGGCCGCACCGACAACTTCTTCGACCTCGGCGGCCACTCGTTCCTCGCCCTGCGCGCCCGCCAGCAACTCGCCGAGCGGCTCGGCGTCGAGCTGAACGTGGTCGACCTGTTCCAGTTTCCGACCGTGGCCTCGCTCGCGGCCCACCTGGACCGGATCCGCGGCACCCGGGAACCGGTCGACGGGGAACCGGGGTCACCGGACGGCCACGCGCAGCGCCGCCGGGCCGCGCTGCGCGGCGGCCTGGCACGTCGTCGACAGGCGCACGAACAGCGCCGCCTCGCGGAAGGGACGGACCGATGACCGAGCTGCCTGCGCACCTCGACGACCAGTTCGACAACGCCCTGGCGGTGGTCGGTCTGGCGGGTCGTTTCCCGGGGGCGTCGAGTGTGGCGGAGTTCTGGCGCAACGTGTGCGCCGGGGTGGAGTCGGTGACGTTCTTCTCGCCGGAGGAGTTGGCGGCGGCGGGGGTGCCGGAGTCGGTGTATTCGCACCCGAGTTACGTGCCGGCGAAGGCGCGGTTGGACGGCGTGGAGTTGTTCGACGCGGAGTTCTTCGGCTTCAACGCGCACGAGGCGGAATTGACGGATCCGCAGCACCGGTTGTTCCTGGAGTGCGCGTGGGAGGCGCTGGAGGACGCGGCGTACGACCCGGCGCGTTTCCCGGGCCGGATCGGCGTCTACGCCGGCAGTTCGGTCAATTCCTATCTGCTCCGGGCGGTGGCGGCGGACCCCACGCTGATCTCCGACATGAGCGCGCTCATGGCCAACGAGAAGGACTTCCTGGCCACCCGGGTGGCGTACAAGTTCGACCTCCGGGGCCCCGCGATGACGATCCAGTCGGCGTGTTCGACGTCGCTGGTGGCGATCCACCAGGCGTGCCAGGCCCTGCTGGCGGGGGAGTGTGACATGGCGCTGGCCGGCGGGGTCGGCGTCCGGGCCGAGGACGCCGAGGGCTACCGCCACCAGGACGGCATGGCCCTCTCCCCGGACGGGCACTGCCGCGCCTTCGACCGGGCCGCCGCCGGCACCGTCAACGGCAGTGGGCTGGGTGTCGTGGTGTTGCGGCGGTTGGTCGATGCGGTGGCGGCGGGGGATGTGGTGCATGCGGTGGTGCGGGGTTCGGCGGTGAACAACGACGGT
>NZ_JBIDDA010000016.1:0-133127 GCF_043204915.1 Micromonospora sp. NPDC047670 | reverse complement strand
CTAGTCCCCTAAAGATCATCAGGCCCCGGTCGAAACCGGGGCCTGACCTGCATCTTCAGTCGGATGCTCTTGGCGGAGGATACGAGATTCGAACTCGTGAGGGTGTTAACCCAACACGCTTTCCAAGCGTGCGCCCTAGGCCTCTAGGCGAATCCTCCGCAGACGAGGATACAGGTCCCCGACGGGTCGGCCACCCCACCACCCCCTGAAGATCGACCGCTGGTCGGGTAGGCTTGGCGGCACCCCCCGTGCGGCGTGCATCTCGTGAACCTCCCCAGGGCCGGAAGGCAGCAAGGATAAGCGGGCTCTGACGGGTGCACGGGGGGCCTTTCTGTCTCCGGGCGCCGGTAACGTCCCTGCGGGTCAGGTCACCGGCGGGGTGGGTGGTCACCCGCGGCTGACCGGCGCAGAATGGCTCGGTCGAGAGGAGGCGGGACGAGTGGCACTGGCGCTCTACCGCAAGTACCGGCCACGCACCTTCGCCGAGGTCATCGGGCAGGAGCACGTCACCGAGCCGCTGTCGCAGGCGCTGCGCAGCGGGCGGCTCAACCACGCCTACCTCTTCTCCGGCCCGCGCGGCTGCGGCAAGACCTCCAGCGCCCGCATCCTGGCCCGCTCGCTCAACTGTGAGCAGGGTCCCACCCCCGAGCCGTGCGGGCAGTGCGACTCCTGTCGCTCGCTGGCCACCGACGGCGCGGGCTCGATCGACGTCATCGAGATCGACGCGGCGAGCCACGGCGGCGTCGACGACGCCCGCGAGCTGCGCGAGAAGGCGTTCTTCGCGCCGGCCAGGAGCCGCTTCAAGATCTATGTCATCGACGAGGCGCACATGGTCTCGTCGGCCGGCTTCAACGCCCTGCTCAAGCTGGTCGAGGAGCCGCCGGAGTACGTCAAGTTCATCTTCGCGACCACCGAGCCGGAGAAGGTCCTCGGCACGATCAAGTCGCGGACCCACCACTACCCGTTCCGGCTGATCCCGCCGAAGACGCTCCGGCCCTACCTGGAGCAGCTCTGCGAGGCCGAGGGGGTCTCCGTCGAGCCGGCGGTCTTCCCGCTGGTGGTGCGCGCCGGCGGCGGCAGCGCCCGCGACAGCCTCTCCGTGCTCGACCAGCTCATCGCCGGGGCCGGGCCGGAGGGGGTCACCTACTCCCGGGCCGCCGCCCTGCTCGGCGTCACCGACGCCGCCCTGATCGACGAGATGTGCGACGCGCTCGCCGCCGGGGACGGGGCGGCCGCGTACGCGACCGTCGACCGGGTGGCGGAGGCCGGGCACGATCCGCGCCGGTTCGCCTCCGACCTGCTGGAGCGGCTGCGCGACCTGATCGTGCTCCAGCAGGTGCCGGACGCCGCCGCCAAGGGCCTGATCGACGGCCCGGCCGACCAGATCGAGCGGATGGCCGCCCAGGCCCAGCGGCTCGGCCCGGGCACCCTGTCCCGCTGCGCCGACATCGTGCACAACGGCCTGGTGGACATGCGCGGCACCACCGCCCCCCGGCTGCTGCTGGAGCTGATCTGCGCCCGGATGCTGCTGCCCGGCGCCGACGACACCACCGGCGGCCTGCTCCAGCGCCTGGAACGCATGGAGCGCCGGCTCACCCTCGCCGGCACCGACGCGCCGCCGGTCGCCGCCGGCCCCGCGCCGGTCGCCGCCGCCCCCGCGGTACGCCCCGAGCCCGCTCCCGCGCCCGCCCCGAGCGGCCCGGCCGGCCCGGCCGAGGCCGCCGCGCCCGGCGTGAACGGCGCGGGTGCCCCGGTGCCGACCGATGCTGTGCCGCGTGGCGTCGGCGCGGGTGCTCCGGCGGGACCGTCGGGTGCCGTCCCGGACGGTCCGGCTTCGCCCGCCCCGGTGCCCCCGGCCGCGCCGGTCCCGTCCGGCACCGCGACTGCCGGTGCCGACCAGGCTGCCGGCGCCCCCCGTCGGGTGGTGCCGCCGTCGGCGGTGATGCCCGACCCGGCGACCCCCGAGCCGCCCCGCCCCGGCGCACAGGCGTCCGGCGCGCTGGACGCCGTCGCGGTGCGCCGGGTGTGGCCCGAGGTGGTCGGCAAGGTCAACCGCACCAACAAGCGGATCGCGGCGCTGATGCGCGACGCGGTGGTCCGCGACCTCGACGGCGACACGCTCGTGGTGACGGTGAAGTCGTCGGTGCTGGCCAAGATGATGTCCGACCACGCCCAGGTGCTCACCGACGCGCTCTACGAGGAGTTGGGCGGGCGCTGGCAGATCCGCTGCGAGGTGGCCGGTGAGCGGGGCGGCGTGTCGCTCGGCGGCCCGTCCCGGCCCGCCGTCCCGGCCCGCCCGGCCTCCCCGCCGGCCGGCCCCGCCCACCAGGCCCCGACCGGCCCGAGTGGCGCCGGCTCCAGCGGCGGCCCGTCCGGTGCCGCCATGTCCGGCGCCGGCGGCATGCCCGGTGGCGGCATGTCCGGTGGTTCGCCCGGTGGCGGTATGTCCGGTGGTCCGTCCGGTGGTCCCTCCGGTGGTGGCGTGTCCGGTGGTCCGTCCGGTGGTGGCGGCGGGTCCGGCGGTCCGGGCGGCGTCGCCGGCACGTCGGGCGGCCCGAGCGGCGGGCCCGGCGGCCCGAGCGGCGCGGCCGGCACGTCGGGCGGACCGGTCGGCGGGCCCGGCGGTGCGGGTGGCGCGGCCGGTGGACCCCGTGGCGGCGCGGCGACCCGCTCATCCCCGGGTGAGGCGCGGGCCGGCGGTGCTGCCGCCGCCGAGGCGGCCGAGGACTGGCCCGAACCGGCCCGGCCCGGCGGCGCGGCCGGCGGGGGCGAGGACTGGCCCGAAGCGGCCCGCCCGGGTGGCGCGGCCGGCGGGGGCGTGGACGACTGGCCGGAGCCGGCCCGGCCCGGCGGCGCGTCGGGCGGCATCCCGACGACCACCGCACCCGTGGGCGGCGCGTCGGCGGTCGCCGCGCCGGCCGTACCGAAGCCGGCCGGTCCCTCGGCGGCGCCGCAGCAGGCCGCGCCCGCCGGGCCCCCGGTGAGCAGCGCGATCGCGGCGGCGCGGGCGGCCGCGGCGGGACGTGGACCGCGTCCCGCGCAGGCGGCCCGGAAGACGGCGGACGCCGACTGGGCGGGCGAGCCGCCGTACGACCCGGAGTTCGACGGGCCCGTGCGCCGCGGCGGCGGGGGACGCCCCGGCGGCGCCCCACCGGCGGCCCCGGCCTACGAGGGCTTCGACCCGGGCGACGAGCCGCTGGACGAGGTGCTCGACGAGCGGACCGCGCGGGAGTCCAGCGAGGAGCAGGCGGTACGGCTGCTCCGCGAGGCGTTCGGCGCCGAGAAGATCGACGAGGTGGACGCCCGGTAGGGCGGCGACCGGACACGGTGCCACCGCCCGGGCTGGCGACCGGAACGAGATCTTGGCAGGAAACGGCCCCTCCGGGAGCCTTCCCCTACCAAGATCTCCGCCGCCGGCCACGCCCTCCGCCGCCGGCCACGCCCTCCGCCGCCGGCCACGTCGTCGGCCACGCCGGTGCACGTCGCCGGAGGGAGCTTGTCAGGCCGTCCAGGCGGGCAGGCCGTGCGGGTGCGCCTCGGCGAGCAGCCGCTCCGGCCCGGCGCCGACCCGGGCGCGGAGCTGGAAGCGGGGTCCGCCGACCGGGTGCGGCTCGAAGAACAGGTGCGCGACCGGCGCGCCGGTGCCGCCCTCGGCGGCCAGCCGCGCCAGCTCGGCGGCGACCCGCAGCCATTCCGCGGCCGGCACGTACTGCCGCATCACCGAGTGCCACACCACGGTGAGCGCGCCGGGGCGCGGGGCGAGCCCGGCCAGGAATTCCGCCGCCCCCACCGCGACCACCCGGGCCGGCACCCGGCGGGCCAGCTCCAGCGCGCCGGCCAGCCGGGCCGCGCGGGCGGTGTGCTCCGGCCAGAGGTACGCCCGCAGCGCGAGCGCGCCGTCGGGGGTGCCCGGGTCGAGCGGGGTGACGTCACAGCCGAGCCGCTCCACCACGGTCAGCTCGGGGTACGCCGCGGCCGCCTCCCGCAGCCAGTGGGGCGGCCCGCCCCGCCAGGCGTCCGGCAGCCGTACGGGGGAGTCGGCCGGTCCCCAGGCGAAGCCGCTGGCCTCGACCCGGAACCGGTCGGCGCGCAGGTTCAACCCGGCGCTCGCGCCCAGCTCGACGAGGCGCACCGGCAGCCCGCACACCTCGTGGACGGCGTGCAGCAGGCCGGCCAGCAGCAGGTTCGCCCGGCCGACCTCGTTGGTCTGGGGCGGCCGGCGCAGCCAGCCGCGCAGCGTGTCGTGCTCGGCCTCGATGACCGCCCGGAACGCGGCCCAGCAGGCGGGGGCGTCCGCCGCTCCGTACGCCCCGCCGGCGCTGGGATAGAACCGGGCCAGCTCCGGCGCCCGGCCGGACAGCACCAGCGCGTGCACGCCGCCGAGCAGGCGGAGCGACACGAGGGCGTCGGCGTCGGCGTCCTCGTACCCCGTGATGACGGTGGCGCACGGGCCGCCGGCCCGGACGTCGTCGGCGGCGCGCGACAGCAGGTTGGCGTAGAGGGCGGCGTCCATGTCGGCGCAGGCCCGCGCCTGCCGTTCCATGGCCGCCGCGGCCTGTTCCCGGGACATCCGTCCGCTCCCTCCGGTCGACCCCGTGATCGTCCCCCGGACCCTCCGGGTGGGGACGCACCGGGACGGGGCGGGGCCGCTCCCAGCGGATAGGCTGAGCGGCGGCCGAGCAGACGAGTGCGAGAAGGAGCCATCCGTGCGCCCAGGTGGACAGCCGAACATGCAGCAGATGCTGAAGCAGGCGCAGAAGATGCAGCAGCAGATCGCCAAGGCCCAGGCCGAGCTCGCCGAGGCCGAGCTGACCGGCACCGCCGGTGGTGGTCTGGTGACCGCGACCGTCGCCGGCACCGGGGAGCTCAAGGCGATCAAGATCGACCCCAAGGCGGTCGACCCGGAGGACGTGGAGACCCTGGAGGACCTCGTCGTCGCGGCCGTGCACAACGCCGCCGAGGCGGCCCGGGAGCTGACCGAGAAGAAGATGGGTCCGGTCACCGGCGGCATGGGCGGCCTCGGCCTGCCCGGTTTCTGAGCGGCAGATGTACGAGGGCGCCATCCAGGACCTGATCGACGAGTTGGGGCGGCTGCCGGGCGTGGGCCCGAAGAGCGCCCAGCGGATCGCCTTCCACGTGCTGTCGGCCGATCCCGCCGACGTCAACCGGCTGGCGGGCGCGCTGCGCAAGGTCAAGGAGCTGGTGCGGTTCTGCACCACCTGCTACAACGTGGCCGAGTCCGACCAGTGCCGGATCTGCCGCGACCCGCGCCGCACCGACGAGGTGCTCTGCGTGGTCGAGGAGCCGAAGGACGTGGTGGCGATCGAGCGGACCGGTGAGTTCCGGGGCCGCTACCACGTGCTCGGCGGCGCGATCAACCCGTTGGAGGGGATCGGGCCGGACAATCTGCGCATCCGCGAGCTGATGACCCGCCTGGGCGGGGGCGCGGTCCGGGAGTTGATCCTGGCCACCGACCCGAACACCGAGGGCGAGGCCACCGCCACCTACCTGGCGTTGATGGTCAAGCCGATGGGCATCGCGGTGACCCGGCTGGCGAGCGGCCTGCCGGTCGGCGGCGACCTGGAGTACGCCGACGAGATCACCCTCGGCCGGGCCTTCGAGGGCCGCCGCGCCGTCTGACCCGGCGACGATGGCCGGCGCCGGATCCCGGTGCCGGCCATCGTCGTACCTGTCCGCGCGTCCACTGTGGGTTCTGACATGTGGACGTAGCAGCCCGTCCATCGATGTAACAAATTTGCATCGGTAAACCCGGACATTCCGCCCCTTTGATGGCGGTCCGGCACGGCCTCCGGGGCGGGGCGCACCGGTTAAGACACGATCCGGTACCAACCGCTTCGACGAAGGTTTCCCGGCGGTCCGAACGAAGGCTAAGGTCACGGCCATCGGTGACCCCTGTCACCACGTTGTCCGTACCCCCAAGGAGAAGCACCATGCGTGCATCCAGGCCGAAGGTCGCTATCGCGGCCGTCGCGGTCGCGGCCCTCGCGGTAGCAGGCTGCGCCGAGAGCGACCGCGGTGACAGTTCCGGCGGTAGCAAGAAGGACACCCTCGTCTTCGGCGTCGCCGGAGACCCGAAGGTGCTCGACCCGAGCTTCGCCAGCGACGGTGAGTCGCTGCGCGTCGCACGCAGCATCTTCGAAACGCTGGTCACGCCGGAGGAGGGGGGCACGAAGATCACCCCCGGTCTGGCCGAGTCCTGGACTCCGGACGCCGCCGGCACGACGTGGACCTTCAAGCTGCGTTCCGGCGTGAAGTTCCACGACGGCACCGACTTCAACGCCGAGGCGGTCTGCAAGAACTTCGACCGCTGGTACAACGCCAAGGGCCTCATGCAGAGCCCGGACGTGACGGCGTACTGGCAGGACGTCATGGGCGGCTTCGCCAAGAACGAGGACGCGGAGCTGCCGCCGAGCCTCTTCAAGTCCTGCACCGTCAAGGACGCCACCACCGTGGACCTGGCCTTCACCCGGGTCTCCAGCAAGATCCCGGCCGCGCTGATGCTGCCGTCGTTCTCCATCCACAGCCCGACCGCGCTGGAGAAGTACGACGCCAGCAACGTGGGCGGCACCGCCGAGGACATCAAGTACCCGGCGTACGCGATGGAGCACCCGACCGGCACCGGTCCGTTCAAGTTCAAGTCCTGGGACGTCGCCAACAAGACGCTGACCCTGGAGCGCAACGAGGACTACGCCGGCGGCAAGGCCAAGCTGAAGACCCTCATCTTCAAGACCATCTCGGATGAGAACGCGCGCAAGCAGGCGCTGCGCTCCGGCGACATCCAGGGCTACGACCTGGTCGGCCCGGCCGACGTCGAGCCGCTGAAGGGCGAGGGCTTCAACGTCCTGACCCGCCCGGCGTTCAACGTGCTCTACCTGGCCATCAACCAGAAGGGCAACCCGAAGCTCGCCGACATCAAGGTCCGGCAGGCCATCGCGCACGCCCTGAACCGGCAGGCGCTGGTCGACTCGAAGCTGCCCCCGGGCGCCAAGGTCGCCGAGAACTTCATGCCGGACACGGTCGAGGGCTGGAACGGCGACGTCGCCAAGTACGACTACAACCCGGAGAAGGCCAAGCAGCTGTTGGCCGAGGCCGGCGCGACGAACCTGACCCTGCGGTTCCACTACCCGACCGAGGTCACCCGCCCCTACATGCCGAACCCGAAGGACATCTTCGAGCTGCTCTCGGCGGACCTCAAGGCGGTCGGCATCAACGTCCAGGCCATCCCGCTCAAGTGGAGCCCGGACTACCTCAACGCCACCACCTCCGGCAGCAAGCACGACATCCACTTCCTCGGCTGGACCGGTGACTACGGCGACGCCTACAACTTCATCGGCACCTTCTTCGACCGGCCGAAGGACGAGTGGGGCTTCACCAACAAGGCCCTGTTCGACCAGTTCAAGGACGCCGACACCACCGCCGACCAGGCGGCCCGGGTGGAGAAGTACAAGGCCCTCAACAAGGCCATCATGGAGTTCCTGCCCGGCGTCCCGGTGTCGCACTCGCCGCCGGCGATCGTGTTCGGCAAGGACGTGACCGGGGTCAAGGCCAGCCCGCTCACGGACGAGCGGCTTGAAACGGCCGAGTTCAAGTCCTGACCTGACGCAAGGACCGCGGGCGGGCGCTGTTTCGACAGCGTCCGCCCGCGACCCTCCGTACCCCTTTCGAGGCCACCGTGTTCCGGTTCATCGTCAGACGCCTGCTCCAGCTGATACCCACGCTGTTCGGGCTCTCCCTCCTGCTCTTCATCTGGCTCCGTCGACTGCCCGGCGGCCCCGAGACCGCCATTCTCGGCGAGCGCGGAACGCCCGAGATGCGTGCCGCGATCCGGCGCAACATGGGCCTCGACGAGCCGATCCTGGTGCAGTACGGCCGTTTCGTGCGGCGACTGCTCCGCCTCGACCTCGGCACCTCGACCTCCACCAAGCGCGCGGTCACCACGGAGTTCCTGGAGCGTTTCCCGGGCACCGTCGAGCTGACCGTCATGGCGCTGGTGATCGCGATCGGGCTCGGCATCCCGCTCGGCTACCTGGCCGCCCGCCGTCGCGGCCGGCTGCTCGACCACGCCTCGGTCGGCGGCTCGCTGATCGGCATCTGCATCCCCGTGTTCTTCCTGGCCTACGTGCTGAAGGCGATCTTCTCGGAGAACCTCGGCTGGTTCCCGTCCAGCGGCCGGCAGGACCCGACGCTCGGCGCCACCCGGATCACCAACTTCTTCGTCCTCGACGGCCTGATGACCCGGGAGTGGGACGCCGCCGCCGACGCGATCTGGCACCTCGTGCTGCCGGGCGTCGCGCTGGCCAGCATCCCCCTGGCGATCATCGTCCGGATCACCCGGGCCAGCGTGCTCGAGGTGCTCAACGAGGACTTCGTCCGTACCGCCGAGGCGAAGGGCCTCACCGAACGGACCGTCCGTCGCCGGCACGTGCTGCGCAACGCGATGCTGCCGGTGGTCACCTCGATCGGCCTGCTCACCGGTGGCCTGCTCTCCGGCGCGGTGCTGACCGAGACCGTCTTCGCCTTCAGCGGCATCGGAGCGTTCATCTACGACGCCATCGGCCAGCGGGACTACCCGGTGCTGATGGGCTTCATCATGATCATTGCGGTGGTGTACGTGCTGGTGAACCTCCTGGTCGACCTCTCCTACAGCCTGATCGACCCGAGGGTGAGGGTCCGGTGACGATCACCAGCGGCAAGAAGAAGGAAAAGATCGACCGGCTCTCCGAGCTGGCCGCCCGCGACGACGAGCGCGGCGTCAGCCTCTGGCAGGAGGCGTTCCGCCGGCTGCGGCGCAACCCCGCGGCGATCATCGGCGCGGTCATCCTGGTGCTCTTCGTCCTGGTCGCGGTGGTCGGGCCGTTCTTCGTCCCGTACGGGCCGACGGACGCGATCGGCATCCGCGAGGGCCTGGTCAAGTCGGGCCAGGGCCTGATCCCGGGGGCCTCCGGAGACCACTGGCTCGGCTTCGACCACCAGGGCCGCGACGTGTTCAGCCGGATGATCGTCGGCGCCCGGCAGACCCTGCTGGTCGGCGTCGTCTCCACACTGATCGGTCTGGCGATCGGTGCCCTGATCGGTGGGGTCGCCGGCGCGGCCGCCGGACTGGGTGGCCGGTGGGGGCGGGCGATCGACACCGCGCTCATGCGGGTCATCGACATGATGCTGGCGCTGCCCAGCCTGCTGCTGGCGGTGAGCATCGCCGCGCTGCTCGGGGCGAGCCTGACCACCGTGATGATCGCGGTCGGCGTGGTGTCCGTGCCGGTCTTCGCCCGGCTGCTGCGCGGCTCGATGATCTCCCAGGCCAACAGCGACTACGTGCTGGCGGCCACCTCGCTGGGCGTGAAGAAGTCGAAGATCGCGATCACCCACGTGGTGCCGAACTCCCTCGCCCCGGTGATCGTGCAGGCCACCCTGACCCTGGCCACCGCGATCATCGAGGCCGCCGCGCTCTCCTTCCTCGGCCTGGGCAACCCCGACACGGCGGTGCCCGAGTGGGGCGTGATGCTCGCCGACGCGCAGCCGTACCTGGGTATCCGGCCGGGCCTGGCGGTCTATCCGGCGGTCGCGATCATCATCACCGCGCTCGGCTTCACCCTGCTCGGTGAGGCGATGCGCGAGGCCCTCGACCCGAAGCTGCGGAAGTAGGTCGGCATGTGTGAAGCGTTGCGAGCCCCGCGGTCGCGAACGGAGGGTCGATGATGGCACTGCTCGAAGTGGACGACCTCTCCGTCACCTTCGCCCGGCGCGGTCAGCGCACCGTGCACGCCGTCGACGGGGTCTCCTTCTCCGTCGACGCCGGTGAGGTGGTCGGCCTGGTGGGCGAGTCCGGCTGTGGCAAGAGCGTCACCTCGCTGGCGATCATGGGCCTGCTGCCCAAGCAGCCGGGCCTGCGCGTCGGCGGCAAGGCGGTCTTCGACGGCACCGACCTGCTCCAGCTCGACGACCGGTCCCGGCGGGACATCCGCGGCCGGGACGTCGCGATGATCTTCCAGGATCCGCTCTCCTCCCTGAACCCGGTCATCCCGATCGGATTGCAGGTCACCGAGGTGCTCGCGCGGCACCGGGGGATGCGGGGCGCGGCGGCCGAGAAGGAGGCGGCGGCGCTGCTGGACCGGGTCGGCATCCCCGACCCGAAGCGGCGGTTGAAGGAGTACCCGCACCAGCTCTCCGGCGGCATGCGGCAGCGCGCCCTCATCGCGATGGCGGTGGCCTGCAAGCCCCGGCTGCTGATCGCCGACGAGCCGACCACGGCGCTGGACGTCACCATCCAGGCGCAGATCCTGGAGTTGCTCAAGGAGTTGGTCCGCGACTCCGGCACCGCGCTCGTCATGATCACGCACGACCTGGGCGTGGTGGCCGGCATGTGCGACACCATCAACGTGCTCTACGCCGGCCGGGTGGTGGAGACGGCCCGGCGTCGTCCGCTGTTCCGCGAGCCACGGCACCCGTACACCGTGGGGCTGCTCGGCTCGGTGCCCCGCCTGGACGCGGGGCGCGGCGAGCGGCTGAACCCGATCCCCGGCTCGGTCCGCGACCTGCTGCCCTGGCCGGACGGCTGCGCCTTCGCGCCGCGCTGCGCCCGGCGGGTCGACGAGTGCGTGGGGGAGCCGCCGGCGCTGGTGCTCGCGCACGACGGGCGCAGCTACCGCTGCGTCAACCCGGCGCCGCTGTCCGGCACCGTGCCCCCGCCGGCCGCCCCGGCTCCGGCGGCCGACGCCCAGGCCGCACCGGCGGCCGAAGCCCTCGCCGGCACGGCACCGGCGGTCGACGCCGGCGCACCGGCGGCGGAGGCGACCGCGGGCCCGGTGCCCGCCCCGCGCGAGGAGGAGAAGCCGTGACCGAGAGCGACATCCTCGTCGAGGTCCGCGACCTGAAGGTGCACTTCCCGATCCGGCGGGGGGTGATCCTCGACCGGACGGTCGGGCACGTGAAGGCGGTCGACGGGGTCGACCTGCGCATCGCGCGCGGCAAGACGTACGGCCTGGTCGGCGAGTCCGGGTGCGGCAAGTCGACGCTCGGCCGGGCGCTGCTCCAGCTCACCCCGCCCACCAGCGGCGAGGTGGACTTCGACGGCGTCGAACTCACGACGCTGCCCGCGGGCAAGCTCCGGTCGATGCGCCGCCGGATGCAGATGATCTTCCAGGACCCGATGTCGAGCCTGGACCCCCGGCAGAACGTCGAGTCGATCCTCACCGAGGGGTTGCAGACCCACGGCATCGGCGGCAACCGCGACGAGCGGCGGCGGATCATCGGCGAGACGCTGGACGCGGTGGGCCTGCCCCGCTGGGCGCTCTCCCGCTACCCGCACGAGTTCTCCGGCGGACAGCGCCAGCGCATCGGCATCGCCCGGGCGCTCGTGCTCGGGCCCGACCTGATCGTCGCCGACGAGCCGGTCTCCGCGCTCGACGTGTCGATCCAGGCCCAGGTGGTGAACCTGCTCGACGAGCTCCAGGACAGCCTCGGCCTGACCTACCTGGTGATCGCGCACGACCTCGCGGTGGTGCGGCACATCTCCGACACGGTCGGCGTGATGTACCTCGGCGCGCTGGTCGAGGAGGCGCCGAGCGACCGGCTCTACACCGAGCCGCTGCACCCGTACACCCGGGCGCTGATGTCGGCGGTGCCGGTGCCGGATCCGGACGTGGAGGACCGGCGGGAGCGCATCCTGCTCGCCGGCGACCTGCCCTCGCCGGCCAACCCGCCGTCGGGCTGCCGGTTCCACACCCGCTGCCCCTGGGCGCAGCCGACCCGCTGCGCCGACGAGCGGCCCGTGCTGCGGGAGATCGGCGGAAGCCGGGTCGCCTGCCACTTCGCCGAGCCGATCGCCAGCGGCGAGCTGCGCCCGCACAAGGTCAGCGTGCAGCTCACCCGGCCGGTGGGCGAGGGCGAGGAGCCGCACACCGTCTCCGCCCCGAGCGAGCCCGGCTCGTACGTCTGACCCACGTCACGGACGCGGTCCCGCGAGGCGGGGCCGCGTCCGTGCGGTCAGCCCTCGGGGCGGTGCAGCAGGGCGACGGCGATGCCGTGCACCGCGTCGAGCCCGGCCGGATCGGCCAGCGCGACCCTGCCGCCGGTCACCGCGTACCACTCGTCGGCGTCCCTGTACTGCACCGTCAGCGTCACCTGGCCGTCGGCGTAGCCGGTGCGCAGGGTGAGCTCGCCGGTGACCACGCCGACCTCGTCGGTCATCACCCCGCCCGGGCCGGGCACGATGTCGGCCGTACGCTCCTGCGCGGCGGTCGACGTGCCGCCGGCGTCGGCGGCCATGCCCGCCCCCGGCACCGCGGTCTCCGTGCCGGCCGCGCCGTCCGCCGTCATCCCGGCCGTGGTCGGCCCGGCCGGCGCGCTGCCGGTGGCGGCCGCCGCGTCCTCTCCGGCGGCGTCCGGCGTCTGCTCCGGGGCGGGGGTCGCCCCGGCCCCGGTCACGGCTTGCTCGCCCATGTGCAGCCCTCCAGCATGTCGGTCAGGGCGGCCTTCTCGGCGTTGGTCACCGTGAGCCGCCAGTGGTGCTTGACCGTCACCCAGTTCTCGGCGTACTGGCACCAGAACGACCGGTTCGCCGGCTTCCACTGGGACGGGTCCTGATCACCCTTTGCCCGGTTGGAGGACTGGGAAACCGCGATGAGCTGCGGCCGGTCCATGTCGTTGGCGAAGTCGCCGCGCTTGGCGTCGTCCCACTCGTCGGCGCCGGAGCGCCACGCGTTGGCCAGCGGCACCATGTGGTCGATGTCCACGTCGGACGGGTCGGTGAGGGCACGGTCGTCGTAGACGCTCTCCCACCGGCCCGCGACCACGTTGCAACCGGAGAGCTTGATGTCCTCCCCGTCGCGTTTCAGCACGCTGTCCCGCACGTCGCAGTTCTTGCCGGTGTCCCGCCAGTGCGGGAAGCGCTCCCGGCTGTAGCCCTTCATCGACCCCGCGTTGGCGACGGTGAGCTGGGCCAGCTTCTGCGCGGCGTTGCCGCCGCTGCCGCTCGGCGGGGCGTCCGGCTCGTCGACGGGGACGCAGCCGGCCGCGCCGAGCGCCAGCGCCGCGGCCAGCGCGGCCGTCACCGCGACGCGCGGTCCTGATCTGGTACGCACAGACGACACCTCTCCAGCTTGGGGGCTCCCGGCGATCCCGCACAGTACCCGGGCATGGTTTCGGCGTTTCGTGGCGTTGCTCATATGGTGCGAGGCAGATTGGACGCCATGACCGAATCCGCGCCCGCGCTCCGCCTGGGCACCGCCCGCGGCCGGGGCGCGCTGCTCGCGGCCGTCCTCGCCTCCGGCATGGTGTTCCTGGACAGCACGGTGGTCAACGTGGCGCTGCCCCGACTCGGCGCGGAACTCGACGCCACCGTGGCGGGTCTCCAGTGGACGGTCAACGGCTACCTGCTGATGCTCGCCGCCTTCGTCCTGCTCGGGGGCGCGCTCGGCGACCGCTTCGGGCGGCGGCGGGTCTTCCTGCTCGGGGTGGTCTGGTTCACCGCCGCCTCACTGCTCTGCGGCCTGGCCCAGAGCACGGAGTGGCTGATCGCGGCCCGGTTCCTCCAGGGCGCCGGCGGCGCGCTGCTGACCCCGGGCTCGCTGTCGGTGCTCCAGGCCAGCTTCCACCCCGACGACCGGGGCCGGGCGATCGGCGCCTGGTCGGGCCTGTCCGGCGTCTCCACCGCGCTCGGCCCGTTCCTCGGCGGTTGGCTGATCGACGCGCTCTCCTGGCGGTGGATCTTCTTCCTCAACCTGCCGCTGGCCGTGCTGGTGGTCCTCGCCGCGCTGCGCTGGGTGCCGGAGAGCCGGGACGAGGCCGCGTCCCGCACCCAGGGGCCGGGCGGTCGCCGCCGCCGGTTCGACGTGGCCGGGGCGCTGCTCGGCGCGCTCGCCCTGGCCGGCGTCACGTACGCGCTGATCGACGCGCCCGCGCGCGGCTTCGACTCGGTGCCGGTGCTGGTCGCGGCCCTGGTCGGGGTGGCCGGCGCGGCGGCCTTCGTGCTCGTCGAGCGGCGCCGCGGCGACGCCGCGATGCTGCCCACCGGGCTGTTCGGCAGCCGGATCTTCGCCGTGCTGAACGTCTTCACCGTGCTGGTCTACGCGGCGCTCGGCGGCTTCACCTTCTTCCTCGCCGTGTACCTGCAGAACGTGGTCGGCTGGTCGGCGCTGCTCACCGGGATCGCGATGCTGCCGACGACCGTGCTGCTGCTGGTCGGCTCGGCGCGGGCCGGCGCGCTGTCGGCGCGGATCGGGCCCCGGTTGCCGCTGACCGTCGGGCCGGTGGTCGCGGCGGTCGGGCTCCTGCTGCTGCGCGGCGTCGGCCCGGACGCGACGTACTGGCGGGACCTGCTGCCCGGGGTGGGGCTCTTCGGGATCGGGTTGACCCTGGTGGTGGCGCCGCTGACCGCCTCGGTGCTGGCGGCGGTCGAGGACCGGTTCGCCGGGGTGGCGAGCGGCTTCAACAACGCCGCGTCCCGGGCGGGCGGCCTGCTCGCGGTGGCCGCGCTCCCGCTGCTGGTGGGGCTCTCCGGCACCGGCTACGCGGAGCCGGGCGAGCTGACCGACGCCTACCGGGGCGCGATGCTCTGGTGCGCCGGCCTGCTGCTGGCCGGGGCGGCGCTGGCCGCCCTGCTCGTCCGCCGTCCGTCGCGGCAGGCGCCCCCGTCCCGGCCCGGCCGGGGCGGTACGGTCACCCGGTGACGGATCAGAACGAGACGCCCTCCCGCCTGCGCTACCGCCTGCTCACCGGGCCGGACGACGCCGACTTCTGCCGGCGGGTCAGTCAGGCGCTCGCCGACGGTTACCGGCTGCACGGCTCGCCCGCGATGACGTTCGACGGCCAGCGGGTGGTGGTCGCCCAGGCGGTGGTGCTCGCGGACGGCTGGCCGGCCGACGTCACCCCCGTCTGATCACGGGAGCGCCGACGACGCCCCGGCGATCGGGGGCTGTCGGGAAGGGCCCGCCGCCACGCCGTGAGGCGTCGACAGCGGGCCCTCTCCCGGACCTCAGGCGCGGGCGCGGTTGACGGCGCTCGTGACGGCCTTGATCGAGGCGGTGACGATGTTGGCGTCGGTGCCGACGCCCCACACCGTGCTGCCGTCGACCTCGCACTCCACGTACGCGGCGGCCTGCGCGTCGCCGCCGGAGGAGAGCGCGTGCTCGTGGTAGTCGAGCACCCGTACCGCCACACCCACCGACTGGAGCGCGTTGACGTACGCGTCGATGGGGCCGTTGCCGACGGCGGTCAGCGAGCGGTGCGCGCCGCCCAGGCCGACGCGGGCCTCGATCTCGACCTTGCCCTCGGCGGTGCCGATGGCGTAGCCGTCCAGGGTGAGCGCCCGGTCGGCCTGGTGGTCGAGCAGGTAGTGCCCGGCGAAGATCTCCCACATGGTGCCCGGGTCGACCTCGCCGCCGTCGTGGTCGGTGACCTGCTGGACCACGCCGGAGAACTCGATCTGGAGGCGGCGCGGCAGGTCGAGCTGGTGCTCGCTCTTCATGATGTACGCGACGCCGCCCTTGCCGGACTGCGAGTTGACCCGGATGACGGCCTCGTAGGTGCGGCCCAGGTCCTTCGGGTCGACCGGCAGGTAGGGCACTGCCCAGGCGTGCTGGTCGATCGGCACCCCGGCCGCCGCGGCGTCCTTGGCGAGCGCGTCGAAGCCCTTCTTGATCGCGTCCTGGTGGGAGCCGGAGAAGGCGGTGTAGACCAGGTCGCCCGCGTACGGGTGGCGTTCGTGCACCGGCAGCTGGTTGCAGTACTCGACGGCCCGCTTCACCTCGTCGATGTTCGAGAAGTCGATCATCGGGTCGATGCCCTGGGAGAACAGGTTCAGGCCCAGCGTCACCAGATCGACGTTGCCGGTGCGCTCGCCGTTGCCGAACAGGCAGCCCTCGACCCGGTCGGCGCCGGCCAGCAGCCCCAGCTCGGCGGCGGCCACGCCGGTGCCGCGGTCGTTGTGCGGGTGCAGGCTCAGCACCAGGCTGTCCCGCCGGGGCAGGTGCCGGTGCATCCACTCGATCGAGTCGGCGTAGACGTTCGGCATCGCCATCTCGACGGTGGCGGGCAGGTTCACGATCAGCTTGCGGTCGGGGGTCGGGTCGACCACCTCGATGACCTTGGCGCAGACCTCCAGCGCGTAGTCCAGCTCCGTGCCGGTGTACGACTCGGGCGAGTACTCGTAGTGGATGTCGGTGTCGGGGGTGTGGATCTCCGCGTACTTCTGGCAGAGCCGCGCGCCCTGCGTCGCGATGTCCGTGATGCCGTCGCGGTCCAGGCCGAAGACCACCCGGCGCTGGAGCGTGGAGGTCGAGTTGTAGAAGTGCACGATGGCCCGGCGCGCGCCGCGCAGCGACTCGAAGGTGCGCTCGATCAGGTGCTCCCGGCACTGGGTGAGCACCTGGATCGTGACGTCCTCCGGGATCAGGTCCTGCTCGATCAGCTGCCGGACGAAGTCGTAGTCGGTCTGGCTGGCCGAGGGGAAGCCGACCTCGATCTCCTTGTAGCCCATCTGCACCAGGAGCTGGAACATCCGCCGCTTGCGCTCCGGCGACATCGGGTCGATGAGCGCCTGGTTGCCGTCGCGCAGGTCCACGGCGCACCAGCGCGGCGCCGCCTCGACGTGGCGGGTCGGCCAGGTCCGGTCCGGCAGGTCGATCCGGAACTGCTGCTGGTACGGCTGGTAGCGGTGGTACGGCATCCGGCTCGGACGCTGCCGGGCGATCGGATCGGTCTCGACGTCGGTGACGGGTTGAGCCATGACGGAGTGCTCCCCTTGGAACATGTGGCGTCAGCAATCGGAAGGTGTCGGCGAGGTGCCGGGGCCACGGTGCCCGGGCGGTGCCGATGGGAAGTTCGGATGTGCTGGACGGCGCGGTTCGACTCCGCGACGAGGTGCCGGCCTTCAGGCCTCGTCGCGGCGACCAAGGAGGAGGTGCGCCTGCCACATGACAGGGTCACCCTACGTGGTGGGAAGGGTCGTGGGAAGGCCGGTCCGGACTATGGGACCCGTGTCACCGCCCGCCGGGGCGGTGTGGGACGACCGGGGGCGGCCGTCAGGTCAGCAGGAGTTCGGCCACGGGCCGCCGGCGGCGCAGGCCGGTCTCCGGCCCGAGCAGGTCGGCGGGGAGGCTGAGCGGGTCGCCGAGCTGCCCGACGGCCACCACCACGTGCGGGCGTACGCCGGCCGGCAGGTCGAGGTCCGCGACCAGGCCGGCGCGGTCGAGGTCGACCAGTTGGCGCACGTGCAGGCCGAGCGCCGTGGCCTGCACGGTGAGGTGGGCGACGGCCTGACCCAGGTCGTAGAGGTTCCCGGCGGTCCCCGTGAGGTGGGCGCCCAGCAGCAGCGCCGAGGCGCGCTGCGCCCACCGCTGGTCCCGCGCCGGCAGATTCACCAGGATCCGCTTGAACGTCTCGTCGTCGCGGCGCCCCAGGGCGAACCGCCACGGTTGGGCGTTGCCGGCCGAGGGCGCCCAGCGGGCCGCCTCGAGCAGCGCCGACGCGTGGTCGGGGGCCAGCTCGGCCATCGGGTCGAAGGACCGGGGGCTCCAGCGGAACGCGAGCAGCGGGGTGAGGTCGGCCATGCGACGAGTGTCCCGTACGGGCGATTGAGCCCTTAGGGGCGGGATGTCCGAATGTGGCGAATCGCACCCGTAACGTCCTGGCGGTCAGGGCGTTCCCGCGCTCGGGCTGTCGCTCGGCTCCGGCGCCGCCGTGCCGAGCGGTTCCCGGTCCACCACCGGACCGGCGAGCTGCACGGTGGCCGGGGCCGGCGCGGGCGGCCCGGCCAGGGTCAGCGTGCCGGCCGCGATCCGCACGGCGGTGGGCGTGCCGTCGCGGTCGTAGCAGTAGATGCCCACGTCCAGCGGGGCGTTGATCGAGGCCGAGGTCGTCTCGACCGAGTAGCAGGCGCCGGACGCGCCGGGCGGGGGCTGGGCCGGCGACACGGCGAGCGGGGCCCGGCGGTCGGTCAGCACGTCCAGCCAGTCGGTGAAGGGATGCTGGACCCGGGGATCGAGCCGGCGGGGCACGGCCTCGTCGGGGTCGCCGAGGCGTACGCAGCTCGGCGGCTCGGGTCGGATGGCCGACGGCAGGGCGCACTGGTAGAGCCCGTCGGCGGTCGCGGCGAACGAGACGTCCGCGGTGCCGCCGAGCGCGCCGCCCGGGATGTCGACCCGCCAGGTGCCGTCATTCGCGCTGGTCACCACGATCGTGCGGTCCGGGGCGTCCGGGGCGCGCAGCGTGTAGCCGGCGACCAGGTGCCGGTCCTGGGCCGCCGCGGCGAGCGCGGCCAGCTCGTCGCGGGCCGCGTCCATCCCGGCCGGGCCGGGCGTCGGTGTGGCGGGTGGCGGCGCGGCCGGCTGGTCGGCGGCGCAGGCGACGAGGAGCGCCGGCAGGACGAGCGCGAGCGGGCCGGCGAGGCGCCGGGCCGGCCGCGCGGGCGTGCGGACGGCCTCGCCGCCGACGGTGTGCCGACGATCCCGGCCGCGAGGGCCGGCCGGACTCAGGTGGGCGTGCACCGGGCCATTCTGCGGCCCGGGAGCGACGCGCGGGGGACCCCTCCGGTCCGTCCGTCCGGCGTGTCGCGGGCCACGCCTCCGCCCCGCGCCGGGCCGGATCGTGGGATCACCTGACCCGGCGGTGCCGGCCGACCGATACCCTGGACGGGTCCGACACGCGCCGCCGGCTCCGACCGGCGGCGTCGGCACGCTCAGGGTCGTCGCTGGGAGGGAGTGCACCGTCGTGGCACTCGTGGTGCAGAAGTACGGCGGGTCCTCCGTCGCCAACGCCGAGCGGATCAAGCGCGTGGCCGAGCGGATCGTCGCCGCGCGCAAGGCCGGCGACGACGTCGTGGTGGTGGTCTCCGCCATGGGGGACACCACCGACGAGCTGCTCGACCTGGCCAACCAGGTCAGCCCGCTGCCGCCGGGCCGCGAGCTGGACATGCTGCTCACGGCCGGGGAGCGGATCTCCATGGCGCTGCTCGCCATGGCCATCCACAACCTGGGGTACGAGGCCCGCTCGTTCACCGGTTCGCAGGCCGGCGTGATCACCACGTCGGTGCACGGCCGGGCGCGGATCATCGACGTCACCCCGGGCCGGCTCAAGGGCGCGCTCGACGAGGGCGCGGTGGTCATCGTGGCCGGCTTCCAGGGCGTCTCGCAGGACACCAAGGACGTCACGACACTGGGCCGGGGCGGGTCGGACACCACCGCCGTGGCGCTGGCCGCCGCCCTGCACGCCGACGTCTGCGAGATCTACACCGACGTCGACGGCGTCTTCAGCGCCGATCCGCGGATCGTCCCCAACGCCCGGCACATCAAGCAGATCACCTACGAGGAGATGCTGGAGCTGGCCGCCTGCGGCGCCAAGGTCCTGCACCTGCGCAGCGTGGAGTACGCCCGCCGGGCGGGCTTGCCGATCCACGTCCGTTCGTCATACTCGACCAACACCGGCACGATGGTCACCGGATCGATGGAGGACCTTCCTGTGGAGCAAGCACTGATCACCGGGGTCGCCCACGACCGCAGCGAAGCCAAGATCACGATTGTGGGGGTGCCCGACGAGCCGGGCGCCGCCGCGAAGATCTTCGACACCGTGGCCGGCGCCGAGATCAACATCGACATGATCGTGCAGAACGTCTCCACCGAGGGCACGGGGCGCACGGACATCTCCTTCACCCTGCCCAAGACCGACGGCCCGACGGCCATGGCCGCGCTCAGCAAGATCCAGGAGTCGGTCAAGTTCAAGGGCCTGCTCTACGACGACCACGTCGGCAAGGTGTCGCTGATCGGGGCGGGCATGCGTTCGCACCCCGGCGTCGCCGCCGGGTTCTTCGCCGCCCTCGGCGCGGCCGGGGTGAACATCGAGATGATCTCCACGTCGGAGATCCGGGTCTCCGTGGTCTGCCGCGACACCGACCTGGACGCCGCCGTGCGCGCCATCCACGAGGCCTTCGACCTCGGCGGCGACACCGAGGCCGTCGTCTACGCGGGGACGGGACGGTAGCGCCCATGTCGTCGCTGCCCACCCTGGCCGTGGTCGGAGCGACCGGTGCCGTCGGCACCGTCATGTGCGAGCTGCTCACCGGGCGCAAGAACGTCTGGGGAGAGATCCGCCTGCTCGCCTCCGAGCGTTCGGCCGGGCGGCGGGTGCGCTGCCGGGGCGAGGAGCTGACCGTCCAGGCGCTCACCCCGGAGGCGTTCGACGGCGTCGACGTGGCGATGTTCGACGTGCCGGACGAGGTCTCCGCGCAGTGGGCGCCGGTCGCGGTCGGCCGGGGCGCCGTCGCAGTCGACAACTCCGGCGCCTTCCGCATGGACCGCGACGTTCCGCTGGTGGTGCCCGAGATCAACCCCGAACAGGTCCGCAACCGGCCGAAGGGGATCATCGCCAACGCCAACTGCACCACCCTCGCGATGATCGTCGCGGTCGCCCCGCTGCACCGCGAGTACGGGCTGCGTGAGCTGGTGCTCGCGTCCTACCAGGCGGTCTCCGGCGCCGGCCAGGCCGGGGTGGACACGCTGCACACCCAGCTCACCAAGATCTCCGGTGACCGGGCGCTCGGCTCCCGTCCGGGTGACGTCCGCCAGGCCGTCGGCGACGAGCTGGGCCCGTTCCCGGCGCCGCTGGCGCTCAACGTGGTGCCCTGGGCCGGCTCGCTGGCCGAGGCGGGCTGGTCGTCCGAGGAGATGAAGCTGCGCAACGAGTCGCGCAAGATCCTCGGGCTGCCCGACCTCAAGGTCTCCGCCACCTGCGTACGGGTGCCGGTGGTGACCGGCCACTCCGTCGCGGTGCACGCGGTCTTCGCCACCGAGGTGGACGCCGAGGGCGCCCGCGAGGTGCTGCGCAACGCCCCCGGGGTGATCCTGGTCGACGACCCGGCCGCCGGCGAGTTCCCGATGCCGATCGACGCGGTCGGCACCGACCCGTCCTGGGTGGGCCGGCTCCGCCGCGCCGTCGACGACCCGCGCGCCCTGGACTTCTTCGTCACCGGCGACAACCTCCGCAAGGGCGCCGCCCTCAACACCGCCCAGATCGCCGAGCTGCTGGCCAAGGAGCTGACCGCCCGCTGACCGGGCTGGGGTTCAGGCGGCGGCCAGGCGGACGCCGTCGCGGCCGTGCCGCTTCACCGCGTAGAGCGCCTGGTCGGCGCGGCGGAGGGTGAGTTCGGGGGACTCGCCGGCGCGGGGGAGGGCCACCCCCACGCTGATCGTGCGCCCGATCCGCCGCGCCGCCTCGGTGAGGCGCTCAGCGATCCGGACCGCCTCGTCGGGCCGGTTCACCTCGATCACCGCCACGAACTCGTCGCCGCCGACCCGGTAGAGCTCGTCGCCGTGCCGCAGCGCCGCCTCCAGGGCCCGGGCCAACCGGACCAGCACCTGGTCGCCGGCCTGGTGGCCGTACGTGTCGTTGACGCTCTTGAAGCCGTCCACGTCGATCGCCAGCAGGGCCGTACGACCGGGGGTGGCCTCGGCGATCCGCCGGCCGAACGGCCCGGTGTGCCGCAGCCCGGTCAGCGGGTCCGAGTTGGCCTGCTCGCGCAGGCGGGCGACGGTACGCAGCCGGTCCAGGCAGCTCCACGCCTGGCCGGCCAGCAACTCCAACAGGTTGACGGTGGTCGGGTCGGGGCGCGACAGCCGCTCGTCGGCGACCAGCAGCACCCCGCCGCCGTCGTCGTCGGGCGGGCCGACGGGCACCGCGACCAGGGTGCGCACCCCGGCCCGGGTCAGCGGCCGGTGGTCGGGGACCGGCGGATGCCCCGCCTCGCCGAGCGTGTACCCCACGCCGTGGCGGTGGGCGCGGCTGATCATCCGGCCCAGCGCGGCCGGGCCCGCCTCGGTCAGCTCCGCCCGGATCCGCGACTCGAACTCGCCGGGGGCGGCCGTCGGCGCGCCCAGCCGGGGCCCCTCCGGGCCGGCGAGCACCAGCACGGCGGCGGAGAGGGTGGAAACGTCCCGGGCCGCGGCGATCGCGGCGGCGAACAGGTCCCACTCCGTCGACGCGGCGGTCAGCGCGGTGGCGTGCCGGAGCAGTTTCTCGCTGCGGCTCTCCGCCGGCGGCCCGCCGAGCGCCACGATCCGGGCGCCGAGCCGGGCCGCCACCCGCTCGGCGGTGTCCCGCCACGGGGCCAGGTCGGTCGGGGCGCGCCACTGGAGGTCCAGCACCCCGATCGGCCGGCCCGCCGGATCCAGCACCGGTACGCAGACCTCGGCGGTGACGTCGGGGCGTACCGGGATGTAGTCGGGGTCGTCGGCGACGTCGGGCACGACGGCGGTCTCGCCGGAGGCGTACACCCGCCCGACGATCCCGGTCTTCGGCGGCACGGTCGAGAAGACCTGCCAGGACCCGGTCGCCGCGACGCAGCGGAGCCGGTCGTGCACCTGGAGCAGGACGGAGATGGTGGCCGGCGCGTGCCGGGCGAGCGCGGTGACGGTCCACTGGCACGCCTCGACCGCGGTCGAGGCCATGGGTAGGCGGACCGTGACGTCACGGATGACTCGCTCGTGATCCACTGGGCACGTCGTTCCAGGTAGGGAGGGGTGTCGGCCGGCGTGCCGGCCCGCACCAAGGGTACTCAGCGCGGCGTCGCGTCGCCCGCGAGCAAGATCGTCCACAGGCTTCGTACACATGTGCTATCCACAGGCTGTGGACACGGCCTGTGGGTTCGGCGGGCCGCGCGGCGGGGCTCGCGACGATAGCGTGAAGGTCCCGGTCGAGTGGAGGCACGGATGCTCATCGCCCAGCTCAGTGATCCGCACGTGACCACCGGCGTGCTCGCCGCCGAACCGGCCGTCGGCCTGCACCGCGCCCTCGGCCGGGTGCTGGCGCTGAACCCCCGGCCGGACTGCGTGGTCGTCACCGGCGACCTGGCCGACCACGGCCGCCCCGACGAGTACGCCGCGCTGCGCGAGATCATCGGGCGGTTCCCGCTGCCGGTGCACCTGGTCGCGGGCAACCACGACGACCGGGAGTCGCTGCTCGACGCCTTCGGCGGCACACCCTGGCTCGGCGGCGGCTTCTCGGCTTATTACCACGTCGACCACCCGGAGGCGACGGTCGTGGTGCTGGATTCGCTGTTGCCGGCCGGGGACGGCGCCGGCTGCCTCGGCGAGGACCAACTCGCCTGGCTGGACGGGGTGCTGGCGGGTCGGCCGGAGGTGCCGGCCGTGGTCTGCCTGCACCACCCGCCGGTCCCGGTCGGCATACCCGCCGCCGACGACCTCCGGCTGACCGACGGGGACGCGCTGGCCGAGGTGGTCGCCCGGCACCCGCACGTCGCCCGGGTGGTCGCCGGGCACGTGCACCGCCCGGTCACGGTGACCTTCGCCGGCACGGTGCTCACCACCGCGCCGAGCACCTGGCGGCAGAGTTCGCTCACCATGAGCGCGGACGAGCAGATCGGCTGGGTCGCCGAACCGACCGGCTTCCTCCTGCACCGGATCGTCGGGGACGGCTGCGTCACGCACCTGGTGCAGGTCAGCCACGCCGCCGGCAAGACCTGCGGATTCTGACGGGCGCCGCGGCAACGGACGCCGCGACGGGCTCCGGCCGCTGACCGGTCCGGCCCGCGGCCGGACGGCCGGGATGGTCGGCACACTCGGCCGTCCTCACCACGCCGCCCGGTCAGCCCGGCGGGCGGTCGGGCGGCGGGCGTCGCCGCACCGGTTGGGAACCGGTCGACCGGGCGGGCTTATCTGCTGCGGCAACCGTTTCACCGTCCACAGTTGACCCCGGACATCGATAGCCTCGGCCGGCCGTCGCGGTTCACGCGCGGCTCATCCGCCGGCTGCGACCGGCCGTCAGTGTGGGGGAATCACATGAGGAAGAGGCTGATCGGGTTCGCGCTGGCGCTCGCCGCCACGATGGGCGGGTCGCTGACCCTCGCCGGCCCGGCCCAGGCCGCCACCCCGGCCATCCAGATCACCAAGGTGTACTACAACTCGCCGGGCACCGACAACCGCTCGAACTCGAGCCTGAACGCCGAGTACGTCAGGCTGACCAACCGGCGGTCGAGCGCGATCAACCTGAAGTACTGGACGCTGCGCGACAAGGCCAGCCACGTCTACAGGTTCTCCGGCGACTTCCGCCTGGCCTCCGGGGCCAGCGTCTACATCCACACCGGCAAGGGCACGAACACGTCGACCCACCGCTACTGGGGCTCGGGCGCGTACATCTGGAACAACACCGGGGACGCGGCGTACCTGCGCAACTCCGCCGGGACCCTGATCGACTCGTGCTCGTGGGGGAGCAGCGGCAGCTACACGAACTGCTGACGTGGGGCACCGGCCCCGGGCGCCCGGGGCCGGTGGTCAGACCGGTGCCGACGCCCTCGGCCCGTCGTCGTCGGAGACGGACCGGGCGTCGGCCGGCGGGCGCGACGAGGCGCGGCGGAACCGGGCCGTCCGGGCGCGCACCATCCCGTGCAGACGGGTGGACCACGCGGCGAGCAGGAGCAGGAGCATCGCCGCGCCCAGGGCCCAGGCCAGCCTGTCGCCGGTCGTGCGGATGCCGGGAAGGGTGATCGCCAGGGCGAGGGTGGACGTCCCCGGGAAGATCACCCCCATGGCGAGCGCCTGCGCCACGTGCCCGTCGTGCTTGCGTCGCCAGTAGAAGACCTCCCAGCCGAAGAGGTCGGGCTCGCCGGTGTACCGGGCGATGGCGGGACGCAGCACCTGCTCGATGTACCGGCCGGCGATGCGGATGTCCCGGTACTGGGAGACGACGCTCAGCCCCAGCGCGGTGCTGAGCACCGGCAGGAGCAGGAACATCCGGAGGTCCGCCTTCTCCGAGAGGACGAAGCCGGCGACCGCCGCGATCGCGGTCAGGTTCACCCCGACCAGGGCCTGGTTGTGGTTGGCCTTCCGTTCGATCGTCGCCCGGATCGCCGCCGCGTCGGCCAGGGCCGCCGCCAGGGCCCGGTCGTTCTGCTCCTCGGACACCCTGCCTCCCTCGGCGCGTCACCCCCTCCGGTGTATCAGCGGCCGTCAACGGCAGCCGACCGCACCGCCTCCACCGCCGGGAGCCGGCGGTCGTCCGATCATCCTCTCCGCCGTACGCCGTCCGTCCGGTCCTTTCTGGACCAGCACACCGACAACCGCGACGATCGGTCGTCCCCTGCCGGGCATGTCGGAAACGCCCGTCCGGACCTCCCCGGGTCGCGGCCGTAACCGCAGGTCTGCGTGCCCGCCCCGGTCGACCGGTGGCCCTCCGCGATGAGAGGCTGTCTCCGACGCGGCCGCGGTCCCCCGCCGCGGCACCGCGACCGAACCCTGCCGACGGCGCGGCCCCGACCGGTGTGAACCATCGCCCGGGCACCCCGCGCCGGCTTCTCACGAGGAGTTCCATGTCCATCCCCGGGATGCGTCGGGCCGCCATCGGCCTGACCGCGCTCGCCGTGACCGCGTTCGGCGCGGTCACGACCACCCCCGACCAGGCGGACGCCGGCCCGAAGCCGGTCGCCGTCAAGCTGCTCGCCCTCAACGACTTCCACGGCAACCTCGAACCGCCGACCGGCACCACCAACGGCACCATCGCCGGGCAGCCCGCCGGCGGCGCCGAATACCTCGCCACCCAGCTCGCCGAGCTGCGCAAGCGCGCCGCCAAGGAGCAGAACACCATCACCGTGGCGGCCGGCGACCTGATCGGCGCGTCCCCGCTGCTCTCCGCCGCGTTCCACGACGAGCCGACCATCGAGGCGCTGTCGCTGGCCGGCCTCGACTACGCCAGCGTGGGCAACCACGAGTTCGACGAGGGCGCCGACGAGCTGCTGCGCATCCAGAACGGCGGCTGCCACCCGGTCGACGGCTGCGCCGACGGCACCCCGTACGAGGGCGCCGGCTTCCAGTACCTCTCGGCGAACGCGTTCAGGACCGCCACCGGGCAGCCGCTGCTCGCCCCGTACGCCATCCACAGGGTGCAGGGCGTCAAGGTCGGCTTCATCGGCATGACCCTGGAGGGCACCCCGCAGATCGTCAGCCCGCAGGGCGTCGCCGGCCTGACCTTCTCCGACGAGGCGGAGACCGCCAACCGGTACGCCCGCGAGCTGCGCCGCAAGGGCGTCGAGACGATCGTCGTGCTGCTGCACGAGGGTGGCACCCAGGACGCCACCGGCGGCATCAACGACTGCAAGGGCATCTCCGGCCCGATCGTGGACATCGCCAACCGGATGGACCCGTCGATCGACGTCGTCGTCAGCGGCCACACCCACCAGGCGTACAACTGCGACATCAGCGGCAAGCTGGTCACCAGCGCCAGCTCGTTCGGCCGCCTGGTCACCGACATCGACCTATCCATCGACCGGCGCACCGGTGACGTCATCACCGCCAAGGCCGAGAACGTGGTGGTCACCCGGAACGTCGACCCGGACCGGGCGCAGACCGACCTGATCAACCGCTACAAGGCCGTGCTCGGCCCGGTGGCCGGCCGCGAGGTCGGGCAGACGACCACGGAGATCAAGAAGACCCAGGAGGTCCTCTTCGACAAGACCCTGGGCGAGTCCCCGATGGGTAACCTGATCGCCGACGCGCAGCTCGCCGCCACCGACGACGAGCAGGGCGCGGTCGCCGCCTTCATGAACCCCGGTGGCGTACGCGATGAACTCGACGCCGGCCCGGTCACCTACGAGGAGGCGTTCGACGTGCAGCCGTTCGGCAACAACCTCGTGACGCTCGACCTCACCGGCGCGCAGCTCTACTGCTTGCTGGAGCAGCAGTTCGTCACGGGCCGGACGCTCTACCCGTCGTCGACCGTCCGGTACGTCGTCGACCCGGCCGGCACCACCGGCACCGTGGCGGACCCGTGCGCGGGCAGCCGGGTGGTCCGGGGCAGCCTCAGCTTCGGTGGCGTGGCGGTCGACGCCGGCAAGACGTACCGGGTCACGGTGAACAGCTTCCTCTCCAGCGGCGGCGACGGCTTCACCGTCCTCACCGGAGGCGCCAACCTGGTCACCGGCATGATCGACCTGGACGCGTTCGTGGCGTACCTGACCGCGAAGTCCCCGGTCTCGGCGCCGGCCCTGGACCGCATCCGCACCACCGCGGAGGTCCCCGCCGCCTGAGGCAGCGGTGCGCAGCCGACGGGCCCCGGAGCATCCGCTCCGGGGCCCGTCGCCGTTGCGGTGGGGATCAGGCGTGCGCGGGTGCCGGCTCGGCGGCCAGCGGGGCGGCCGGCACGCGACCGTCCTGGACCGCCGTCAGCAGGGGGCGCAGGGAGAGCGCGACCAGCGAGGCCACCAGGCAGCCGCCGACCACCGCCGCGACCCAGATCCGGCCGTCGGCCGCTCCGATCAGGGGACCCGCCGTGACCGGGCCGATCACCCCGCTGACGCCGAAGATCATCGAACTCATCGCGTTGTAGCGGCCGCGCAGCTCGTCCGTGGCGAGCGCGTTGGTCAGCGCGGGCATCACCGGCGACAGCAGCGTCTCGCCGAAGCCGAAGATCGCCGAGCAGGCCACCACGCCGAGGGCGGCGAGCAGCGCGTTGCCCGTACCGACCACGCCGGCGGCGCCGAGCACCAGCCAGGCGGTCGCGAAGACCGCGCCCACCACGGCCAGCCCGCCCGTCCGGCTGCGCCCCTCCATCCGGCGGATGACCAGCAGTTGGGCGAGCACGATCATCACCGTGTTGCCGGCCAGCGCCCAGGCCACCACGCGCGGCGTCACCTCCACCACCCGCACGGCGTACGCGGTGAAGCCCACCTCGATCTGCGCGTAGCCGCAGGTGGTCAGGATCAGGCCGAAGACGACCAGCCGCCGGAACGGCCGGTCCTTCAGCACGGTGAGGTAGCCCCCGGCGGACGGTCGGTCCCCGGCCGGGCCGGCCGCGAGCCGGTGACCCACCCGCGGCAGGCTCAGCAGGATCAGCGCGGGCATCAGGTAGGTGATCGCGTCGAGCACGTAGATCGCCTGGAAGGTGACCAGGCGGGTGGTGTCGACGATCGCGCCGGACGTCAGGCCGCCGATGCCGATGCCGAGGTTGAGCAGGGCGAAGTTCAGCCCGAAGACCCGCTGCCGCTCGTCGTTGTCGGTCAGCGAGGCGAGGATGGTGTTCTGCCCGGACCAGATGGCCGAACTGCCCATCGCCACCAGCGTCATCACCCCGAACGCCGAGGCGGTCGAGTCGACCAGCGCCAGCGAGCCGGTGCCGACCGCCTCGATCACCAGGCACGGCACGACGACCCGGCGCGCGCCGAACCGGTCGATGAGCGTGCCGCCGAGCGGCGACAGCGCCAGGGTGACCGCGCCGTACCAGCCGATCACCAGGCCGGCGCGCGCGTCGGTGAGGCCACGGACGTCGGTCAGGTAGATGAACAGGAACGGCAGGGTGAGGCCGCGCCCGACCGCCGACAGCAGGGTGCCGACGAGGATCCGTCGGGCTTCCGGACGGCGGGGCAGGGCACGACTGAGCATTCGGCGATTCTGTGCGCCGGGTACGACGACCCGCGAGCCGTTTACGGCCCCGCCCGCGCGCCCGGAGGGCGCGCGGTGATCAAGGCCACACCGGACGGCCGTGCCGTCGGCGGTGTCGCCCCCGACCGTGGCCGTCGGCGGCACCGGGACCGGGCTCGCTGTCGGGCCCGTCTGCGATGCTGTTCGGGATGACCACGACCTGGCGACACCTGCCCGCACCGGCCCGCGAGATCGCCACGGCCGCCGTCGACGCCGTCGCGGCCGCACGCGGGCGCGACCCCGAGGCGTACGACGTGGCGGTGGCCCGGCTCGCGGCTGCCGAGCGGTCCGGTCTGGTTCTCGGCGCGGTGGTCCGGTTGCTGCTGGAGGAGGGCCACCCGGACGGCCTGGACGGCGACGACGTCCGGCAGGTGCTCGAACGCTGCGTCCGGGGCGCGGCGGGATGGCGGCCCGACGCCGACCCGCACGTGGTGCTCGTCCTGCTGGCGGGCGCCCTCGGCGTCTACGACCCGGACGGCCACGAGTCGCCGCCCGACCCGCCGGCCGTGGCACGGCACGCGCCGCTGCTCGTGGCCGACCTGCTCGCCACGACCGGCCGGCCGCTCGACGGCTACCTGGCCGCCGCGTTCGCCGAGATCGAACGCACCGAACGCCACGACTGAGCGGGCCGGCCGCCACCGACCGACGTGGCCGCCGCTGAGCCGGTGCCGTTCGGGCCTGCCCGCCGTCCGCGACGAAGGACGGCGGGCAGGCCCGGTCCGGGTCTCAGCGCACGGCGTAGTCGCCGAGCGCCGGTTCGAGCAGGTCGAACGTGCGGGTGCCCGCTTCGGTGAGCGCGGCCGCGACGTCGTCCAGGTCGTCGCCGTCGAGCGTGCGCCGTCTCCCCGAGGGCCGGCGCGACCAGCGGGCGTCCGGGCTGATCCTGGCCTTCACCGTGTCCGACCTGGCCGGGGTGCTCGGCCGGTTGGCGGGTGAGGGAGTCGCCATCACCATGCCGTTGCGTGAGGAACCGTGGGGCGAGCGGCTGTTCCAGGTCACCGACCCCAACGGTGTGGTGATCCAGTTCGTCGAGTGGGTCCCCCGGCCGCCGGCTGACCCTCGGGTGCCGCCGGACACCCGGCGGCACCCGCGGCGCGCGCCGCGCCGTGGACACGCCCCGCACCAGCACGTCGCCGCCTCCCCGGCCACCCTGCTGGTGACCGGGCGGTGGCCGCCGCACCAAGGTTCAGGGGGCATGTCCGCCGAGCGGTGTGCCCCTGAACTGTGCGCCGGCGGTGGCGGGCGACCGGATGTCCCCGCGCGTCCGGCAGATCCCGGTCTCGGCGCGCGCCGTCGCCGCGCACGTTGGGGCCTCGGGACGCTCGCCCCGGAGGCCGTCGCCCCGGACGCCGCCGTCCGGCGCGCCGTCGTGCCGGGCGAACACGGGCGGGCGGCGCAGCTCAGCCGCAGCCGACGACCGCGCCGGCCTTCTCTCCCGTCGGCCGCTGGATCACCTGGATCTCCTCCACACCCGGCAACCGGCGGATCGGCGTCAGCCGCGTGCAGTCGAACTCCCTGCCCTCCGTCGTGAGCCGGAACGACTCGGGCATCGCATCGGCCGAGACCTGCGCGATCATGTCCGGCCTGTCCTTGAACATCTCCTGGAAGTGCTGCCACGCCTGCTCGCGGCCCTCGAACCTGACGCCCTCCACCGGGTCCAGGCCGTGCAGCGCCGACTCGATAACCGCCTTCTGCTCGGGGGTGGCCTCGCTGCTCAGGAAGACGTTGACGGCGTACTGGTGCTGGTTGCTCCGCGCGACGACGAGGACGACCGTGGTCGCGGCGACCGCCCCGACGAGCATGGCGACCATGGCGACGAGCAGGAGCAGACCGCGTCGGGGCCGGGTGGGCGGCGCGACCCCGACCGGCGCGGCGTCGACCGGCGCGGCCCCGCCCGGCGTGGCCCCGTCCGGCGTGGCGTCGACCGGCGTGGCGTCGACGGGTGACGACTCGTCCAGGGGTGGTTGGGGGAACGGCTCCGACACGGTGGACAGTAAAGCAGTGATGGCCGCCCCACGATGTCCCTGACGGCGCGGCTGCGACCAGGCGGCCCACACTGAGCCAGGGTGCGGCCCGGCCGCTCGCGTCCTCCGCTGCCCCCGGACGGTGGTGCTCGCCGGAAACGAATCGAGGCCCCTCCGTGGAGGGGCCTTGACCTGCTGTTACCTCTGGTCGGGGTGGCCGGATTCGAACCGACGACCTCTTCGTCCCGAACTGGCTGCATCGTGGTCTGGTCGAGCTGCTCCCGAGGTCACGGGCTCTGCTGAGGCTCAGCTCGGCCTGGTTCGGCTGGCACGGTTGCTGTACTTCGCTGCTGTACTGCTGGCGTCAGATGAGGCGCTGGACGCGGACCTTGGCCTGCTCGTTTCTCAGGTGGCCTTCCTTGTGCTGGCGTACCTGCTCGTCCCAGACCTCCTGGTCGTAGTCCGGGTCGGGCGGGATCCACTTGTGGGAGCCGTCGCTGTAGTGGAACTTCTCGTCGCCGGGCCGCAGGATGCTCATCGGGTCCAGCCGAGGAATCGGTGGTGCAGGTGGCCGGCGGGGACGTGGGCTAGGTCCTGGGCGGCGTCGACGAGCTGCGCGGCCAGGTAGAGGGCCAGCGACACCGGGGCGCGGTCGTACTCCGCTCGCAGCTCCCGCCGCCGGGTCTGACAGGGCCAGTCAGCACCGCAGCCGCCGCAGATCCAGGCCGGTGTGACCGGAAGGTGTTTCGTCATCGCGGCGCGTCCCGGCTCGGCCAGTGGCCGCGGTTGATCGGGATGGGATGACGGCTTCGGCAGGGCAGGTCGTTGCCGCAGCGGCAGATGCGCCGCCAGTGCTGCCATGACCAGACGGGTCGGTGCCGGCGGGCGAGGGTCAGCGCCGCCGCCAGGACGTACTCGTCGTAGGAAACGCGCCGCCGGCTGTTGTCCTGCCTCTGGTGGTGGCCGGTATCCCGCACGGCACCTGCGGTCGGAACAGTTGCATCGTTCGGTCTGGTCATCACGCCTCCCGCCGACGCTGACGATCCCGTAGGCACCCGGTCAGCCGTCTCCGGAGACAGGGCACCCACGGCAGGACGACCCGCCGCCAAGCTGGGTAGCCCCACGAGCAACTTAGGACGCAATGTGCGCAGGGTCAACAGCTGCGACACATAGCGTTGTAAGTCGAGCTTGCGATGTGGTCTGCTTGCACCAGCCGCCAAGCTGGGAGCACCACCTATGTCTGAAGCTGCCTACCTACAGGTCGCCCGAGATATCCGCGAGCAGGTCAGCTCCGGCCAGTTGAAGCCGGGCGACAAGCTGCCCTCGTTCGCCGCCCTCTGCGAGCACTACAAGGTCAGCAACACCGTCATCCGCGCCGCCATGCTCCTGCTCAAAGCAGAGGGACTGATCGACGGCCGGCAGGGCAAGGGCGTCTACGTCGCCAACCCGCTTCCCCGGTAAGCCGGGGTCGCTCTCTCTGAGGCGCGGACGCCTCGCTTACAAGCTCTGTGCATCGCGTTCGCACACGTCCGGGAATGGCTGCACGCTCGGAGCTTCGTCCATGCCAGTGCTAGTCAGTGTGCTGCCATCCTGCGTGGTTGCTGTATAGCCATCCCGCCGGCGACCCGGCCGATCCCGCTGACTGATGTCCCCATCGTCGGTTGGCATCGCACGAGCAAGCGGGCAAGATCGGCCCGTGGCTCACGAAGAACGCTTTCTCCGCTGCGAGGTGGTCGCATGGGTCAGCCAGGATTTCCCGGGCTGGGTGCGCGTCCGCCTGGTCGACGCGGACGGCAGGTCGTGGTTCTTCGTCGACAAGGTCCCCTTTTCACCGGCGGTCAGTTAAGCGCCGACACTCGTCTGCCAGCACCAGTTCACGTGCGCTGCGGCATCGTCGGACATGACGACGACCGCGCCCTAGTCATCTCCACCCAGCCGGACGGGGTCGAAGCAGAGGGTGGGCAGAGGCGGTTCCGGGTGCGCGAGGACCAGCTGGACCGACACACGGTTTAGGAAGGCAGTTGCGTTCGCCCGGAGCGCCGGCCCCCTACCAGGACATACGCCCGATGCTCCATCAGCGGCGGCCTTGATCATTCCGCGCATGTTCCGGATCTTGTGCCCCCTCCCCATGCCTGGGCTCTGCCAGGGTGGCAGCAAGATAGGCGTTGCGGCGTGCGATGAGGCGTTGTAGGTACGGCCGCAGGATGAGGCTGGCCACGAGGCCACCAACGGGTCCCATCGGCGCAGTGAAGTCGATGACATCGCGCATGAGGGTTGTCGAGGAGTTAGCCGGATCCGGCGTAAAGCTGTGCTCGTGGCGCCATCGGCCGAATGGGCCACTGATCTGCTCGTCCGTGAAGCCGTGCGGCCGCCGGTAGTCAGTGATCCGAACGGTCATCCGCCAGGGTAGGCCGAAGTGCCTGGCTTGCCACGTGACGGCATCGCCGGCCTTCAACCGGCCGGTCGTTAGGCCGCCGACCGCCCGTTCGGCGCTAGTCCCCATGGACTCGGTATGCATATCAACATCGAGGCAGGCGTCGAAGACGGTTTCCGGGACTGCCTGAACGTCCGTAGTCAGCTCGATGCGCGGCACAGTGCCACCGTAGGCCCCTGGTCACGTCGCGAGGGCAGCAGGATGAGCGCTTGACCCCCAGGCAACCAACAAGGATCGGTGACCTGCTGTTTTACAAGCGCTGAGCTGCCGGATGGGTCCTCCAGTGTCCATGCTCGTCCGTCCGCGTCCAACCCGATCGTCACCCGGTTAGTCACTCACGCGTCGCGCTTGCGGCTCTGCTCCCTTACCTCCGCCGCGCAACTGAGCAACGACCTAGCCAGCGCCTCCGCCCGGTCCGCCGACAACCACAACGAGCCGTGCGGCACGTCGTCATCGGGACCGGCCAAGCTTTCCGTCAGAGTCTCCGCTGGTACTTCGACGTCAAGCCGAACGAAATGATGCCCCCTGCTGTAGTCGACGAAGGCATCCAAGTACCGGTCATCATCGAAGGTCACCGCCGCATGCTGCCACGACAGCGATGCCCACCTCACCCCCTCAGCCTCGACCGCTTCGTCCCGAAGAACCCCCGCAACCTGTCGACCTGGCATGATGCGGGCTCCAAGGGTGCGGGACGGTCCCCGGATGTCCGTCGACGTCCAGCGCTGTTTGCGCCCGTAGTCACCCAGTTCGTCACTCACAACTGGCGGCCACGGTCGGCAACCGCCTCCGTCCGGGCACGTCGCGCAGCTGCGCCACAGCGGACCTCTCATTTCGTTCGCCACGTGTATCAGAGGGGCCTTTCGAAGTGAATGCGAAGACGGGTACGTTGCGTCGATGAGCCGAACGGATCACGTCCCAGCCGCTTCCTTCGGCGGCCGCCTGGTGTTGTCGGCACAGGTGCTGCTTCTGGCCCTGCTCCTGATCGGCAGCTTCGGTGTGCTGCTCGCGGCCGCGCTGCCCACCGGCAATCTTTCGGCTGTGCTGGATCCTGGGCTGGAACGGTTGGGCGACCCGAAGGACTCGCTTCCGCCGGTTGGTCCGGACTCGCCGTGGAACCCGCTGCTCTGGTTGTTCGAGATCGGCCGGGTGGTGGCGATATTCGTCTACCCGGTCGCGTTCGTGGCCCTGCTGCTCGGGGCGGTCGAACTGCCGCGCACCCGGTGGGTCGGCGACCGGAAAGCATTCCGCTGGCTCGCCATCGGCACCGGGCTATGGCTCGCGCTGACGGCGCTCGCCCTGACGCCGTACGGCACGCAACTGCACGTCTGGTTGGCTGACTGAAGCCATGCTGGTCGTACGTGGTGGGCGGGCAGGTTTCGAACCTACGACTAGCTAGCGCCATCCTCACTGCCTGCCATCGACCCGCACCCCGTGGAGCGGGCCACCGCCGCCCGCCACGTCAAGCGGACCTTGACGGCTCGTTCGGACGCTGCCAGAACTGCCGGAGTCGGCTTTCGTGTCGCGGACCGCGCCCCCGGCGGACACCGCCACAGTGGCGCAGTTGACCCGACCTCGACCGGCACGGACCCGGCTCCCGGGGTCGGAGCTGGCCACCGGCGGGCACCCACCCCCTCCCAGGTGAGCAGTTGATCTGACCGTGAGCGGCTGCGGAGCCGGCTCCTGGACGACCAGCACGCCTCACGCGGGCACCGCCCCATGCTTGGGGCTTGTCGCGCGGACCGGGCGGGCGCTGTCCTGCGCCGCGCTGCTCGGGCGCGGCGCGGCCGGCTGCCGGCGACGAACCTCCACCACCTGCTGAGCTACCCGTCTGCGGCGGCCCCCGGGCTCCCCGCTCTCCGCGCCAGCCGCCGAGCATCAGGCGTGACGGCCGCAGAGCGACAGCGGCAGCGGCCGGCGCGCGCCCAGGCGGCGGCGCGTGCGGCCCGTCAAGGGCCGCCTTGATAGACGTACAGAAAGTCCTCCCACGACGGCCGGCAGTCGGCCGTTCCTGCTTCGATGCTGCGGAGTCACGGCGGGTTGACGTATGGGTACCCGGTGCTACTCTGGCCCTCGTCGAGCACGCCAGCCCGGCCTTTCCGCCGGATCGCTGAACTTGACTTCGGAGTTGCCGAGCGGCCTTCCTGCCGCTGATGCGGGCCAAGTCCCGCCGGCTCTCGATCGCACCGGCCGCTGCGCCGGCCCGGAATCCGCTGAACGGCCCAGCGCGGCATTTCCCGCCGTCCACGATGGCCCTCGGATTCGCGCACCTCGACGGGTGGGGATCGCCTGCGGCAACCCACCGGAAGCCGACGACCAGGCACCCCACCCGTCCCGGCATCACCCAAGGTCCAGCAACCGGAAGGACCCAGCTCACCGGCGGTCCGAGGCCGATGCTCTGTGCCCGCCCTCCGGCGTGAGCCGCCCTCGCAGGCGGTGCCAGGAGACACCACGAACACCATCGACGGATACCCGCTCCGGCGTCCGGTGGCAGTTCGTCGCCCGTCCCTGCCACCCGCCTTGAGGAGAATCCGTGTCCACCCTGCCCACCATCGCCGCCGGGCGTGACGCCCAGGCCCTGTACCGCGCCGCCACGCCGGACTACTTCGGCTGGCTGGAGCACACCCGCGCCGCCCCGCCGGATGCACCCGACCGATCCGCCTGACCGGCACCCTCACCGCCGTCGAACCCCGCACCGGCCGGATCGTCGGGGAGCGGCACACCGACGAGTTGCCTGACCGGACGCTGTACAAGGCGTGCGGCAACCGGCGTGCCGCCCAGTGCCCAGACTGCGCCTGGGTCTACGCCGGCGACGCCTTCCAGGTCGTCCGCTGCGGCCTGACCGGTGGCAAGACCGTCCCCACCACTGTCGCCCGCCACCCGGTCGTCTTCGCCACCTTCACCGCGCCGTCCTTCGGGGCGGTGCACCACCGGCACATTCCCCGGCACACCTGCGCCGACCGTCGGCGTTGCGACTGTCGCCCGGCACCCTGCCACGCCCGCCGCACCGCCAACACCTGCCCGCACGGGCAGCCCGCGGCCTGCTTCGCCCGCCACGACGCCGATGATCTGCGGCTCGGTCGGCCGCTGTGCCTGGACTGCTACGACCACGACCACCAGGTCGTCTGGAACGCCTTCTCCGGCGAGCTGTGGCGGCGCACCAAGCAGGCCATCGAACGCCACCTCACCGCCCTGTGCCGCCGACGCGGCATCGCCCACGTCCAGGTCGTCACCGACACCGGCAGGGTGCGCCAGGTGCCGCCGGTGCGGGTGTCACACGGGAAGGTCGCCGAGATGCAACGCCGGGGCGCGGTGCACTTCCACGTCCTGCTCCGCCTCGACGGCGTCGACCCCCACGACCGACACGCCCTGGTCCCGCCGCCGGCCGGCATCACCGCCGACGACCTCGACGCCGCCGTCCACGCCGCCGCCCGACAGATCACCGTCACCACCCCCGCCCATCCCGACCGGCCGAAGGGCTGGCCGGTCGCCTGGGGCGAGCAGGTCGACGTACGCCGCATCGGCCCCGGCGACGGGGACGTGACCGACGGGAAGGTGGCCGCCTACCTGGCCAAGTACGCCACCAAGTCCACCGAGGCCACCGGCCACTGCTCCACCCGACTTACCCCCGACACCGTCGACGCCTACGCCGACCCCGAAGGCGACCACCTCGCCCGCCTCATCTACGCCTGCTGGCGACTCGGCCGCCCCACCCACACCCGGAGCAGCAACACCGCCACCCCGACCGGCGGGCGTCAAGGCGACCTTGACAGCAAACCGAACCCCTACGCCGGGCTGCGCCGCTGGGCGCACATGCTCGGCTACGGCGGCCACTTCCTCACCAAGGCCCGCCGCTACTCGATCACCTTCGGCCTGCTCCGCGACACCCGCGCCACCTACCGCCGCGCCGAAGACGACACCCCCGACACCATCACCGTCGGCGCCCTGACCTTCATCGGCTCCGGCTGGCTCACCAACGGAGACGCCCTGCTCGCCAACACCGCCGCCGCCCAACACCGCGAACGCCAACGCGTCGGCCGGGAAGAACTCGCCCACGAAGCGTGGCTGACCGGGGCCGCCGCATGAGCCGAGAACTCACCCCGCGCTGGTACTCGCCCGCCGAGGTCGCCGTCCTGCTCGGCTTCGGCCTGTCGAAGGTCAAGATGAAGATCGCCACCGGCGAGCTGCGCTCGATCAAGGACGGCAAGTACCGCCGCGTCCTCCCCGAGTGGGTCGACGACTACATCCGCGAGCAAGTCGAGCGGCAGGAGGCGGCCTGATGCCCGGACGCACCCGCGCCAACGGCGAAGGCTCGATCTTCCCGTACCGCAACGGCTTCGCCGCGTACGTCTGGGTCACCAAGCCCGACGGCAAACGCACCCGCAAGTACGTCTACGGACAGACCCGCGAGGTCGTCCACGACAAGTGGATCAAGCTGCACCAGCAGGCCAAAGCAGGGCCGGTCGCCACCCGGGTTCCGGCCCTCGGTGACTACCTGACCTACTGGCACCGGGAGGTCGTGCGCCCCAACCTCGCGCCGCTGACCTGCGCGACGTACGAGACGATCCTTCGGCTGTACGTGATCCCCGGTCTCGGGGGGGAAGCGGCTCGACCGGCTTCAGGTGCGCGACGTGCAGACGTGGATCAACGAGGTGGCCCGCACCTGCCAGTGCTGCGCCCAGGGCAAGGACGCCCGCCGCCCGGAACTGAGACGGCGATGCTGCGCGCTCGGCCGGTGCTGCGGTGACACGCCGTCCGCCCGCACCGTCAAGGACATCCGGGGCGTGCTGCGCTCGGCGCTCAACCACGCCGCCACCGAGGAACTGGTCACCCGCAACGCCGCCGCCCTGGTCAAACTCCCACCGGTCCGCCGCCGTAGGGGCAGGGCGTGGACCAGCGACGAGGCGCGTCGCTTCCTGGAGTCCGCGCGGGCCGACCGCGATCCGCTGTACGCCGCGTATGTGCTGATCCTGGTGCTCGGCCTGCGCAAGGGCGAGGTGCTCGGCCTCACCGAAGACGCCGTCGACCTGGCGGCCGGGGAGCTGTCGATCGGCTGGCAGTTGCAGCGGGTCGGCGGCCAACTGCTCCACCGCGAGACCAAGACGCAGACCTCGGACGCCACGCTCCCGCTGCCGGACATCTGCGCGACGGCGCTCGACCTCCGCCACACGGCGAAGAAGAACGACCGCGATCAGGCGGGCATCGCCTGGCAGGGCTCCCGGCTGCTGTTCACCACCCGCTACGGAACGCCGGTCGAGCCGCGCAACTTCAACCGCTCCTGGGACGCCCGCTGTGTCCGCGCCGGGATCCGGAAGATCACCGTGCACGACGCCCGGCGTACCTGCGCGACCCTGCTCGTCGACCTGGACGTGCACCCGCGCGTCATCATGCAGGTGCTCCGGCACGCGGAGGTGTCGGTGACGATGGAGATCTACTCACAGGCGTCCTCGGATGCCACCCGCGATGCCCTCAAGCGCCTGGGGGAGAGCCTGCGGTGACCGCCGCTGCTGTACTCGACTGCTGTACGAATGCATCAGGGGCCACTCTCATCGATGGAGAGTAGCCCCTGACCTCGGTCGGGGTGGCCGGATTCGAACCGACGACCTCTTCGTCCCGAACGAAGCGCGCTACCAAGCTGCGCCACACCCCGAGGCGTGCCGACAAATAGTAGCCCACCCGGTTCGGTGGTCCAACTCGGTACCCCCACCACCACGCGCCCCGGTGGGGTAGGCCCGATGCCGGCAAGATCCGCGCAACTTCCCGGATGTTGCCGGCTCCCGGAGCGGGGAGGCCACTACATCCCCGAAGTTGCGCGGATCTTGGGGTTCGCAGGGTCGGGCGGGTGCGGGGCGGTGGGGCAGGGGGCTCGGTGTGGCGGGTGGTGCGTTGTGCCGCGCGGGCGGTCAGCGGGGGATCAGGGTGAGCACGCTCGCCTCCGGCGGGCAGGCGAACCGGACCGGCGCGGTCGGGTGGGTGCCGAGACCGGCGGAGACGTGCAGCCAGGAGTCGGAGCCGGGCCAGCGGTGCAGGCCGCGCGCCATCGAGCGGGGCAGGCCGCAGTTCGTGACCAGCGCCCCGACACCCGGCACGCAGACCTGGCCGCCGTGGGTGTGCCCGGCGAGCAGCAGCCCGAAGCCGTCGGCGGCCATCCGGTCGAGCACCGCCGGCTCGGGGGAGTGGGTGAGCGCGATCGACAGGTCCGCCACGGGCGACACCGGCCCGGCGACGGACTCGTAGTCGTCCCGTTCGATGTGCGGGTCGTCAACCCCGAGCAGCTCGACCGCCCGGCCGCCGGCCTTGACGGTGGTGCGGGCGTTGTTCAGGTCGACCCAGCCCGCGCCGGTGAGGACGTCGCGCAGTTCCTCGTGCGGCAGCTCGACACCCTCCGTGTACTCCCGGTCGGGCAGGAAGTAGGTGAACGGGTTCTTCCAGACCGGGCCGGTGTAGTCGTTGGAGCCGAAGACGAAGGCCCCCGGGTAGTCGAGCAGCGGCTGGAGGGCGCGCAGCACGCCGGGCACGGCGCCGGGGTGCGCCATGTTGTCCCCGGTGACCACCACCAGGTCGGGGTCGAGCGCGGCCAGCGACGCCACCCAGCGCTGCTTGCGCCCCTGGTCGGGCGTCATGTGCAGGTCGGACAGGTGCAGGACGCGCAGCGGCTCGGCGTCGGCCGGCAGCACCGGCACGTCGTACCGCCGCAGGGTGAACATGTTGCGCTCGACGAGCGACGCGTAGGCCAGGGTCGCCGCGCCGAGGGCGGCGGTCCCGGTCGCGAGCCGGAATAGTGTGCGCTTTCGCATGGCGTTCAGGGTAGTTTCACCGTCCATGAGCACGCTGAAGGACCGTCTCACCGCCGACATGCGCGCCGCTCTCAAGGCGCGCGACGAGCTGACCACCTCCACGCTGCGGATGGCGCTCGCCGCCGTCGGCACCGCCGAGGTCGCCGGCAAGGCCAAGCGCGAGCTCACCGACGACGAGGTGCTCGCGGTGCTGACCAAGGAGGCGAAGAAGCGCCGGGAGGCCGCGACCGCCTTCGCCGACGCCGGCCGCACCGAGCAGGCCGCGAAGGAGACCGCCGAGGGTGAGGTGCTGGAGCGCTACCTGCCGAAGCAGCTCTCCGACTCAGAGCTGAGCGAGCTGGTCGCGGGGGCGCTCGCCGCGGGCGGCTTCACCGGCAAGGCGCAGATGGGCCCGGCCATGAAGGCGGCCCAGGCCGCGGTGGCCGGCCAGGCCGAGGGCGGTCGGGTCGCCGCCGAGGTACGCCGGCAGCTCGGTCTCTGAAACCCGGCGCGCCGACCCGGGTACGCGAAACGGGCGGGCACCCCCGCGAGGGAGTGCCCGCCCGTTGTCGTCGTCCGGCCCGATCAGCCGCCGGGGCGGTTCGGCGGGCGGCCCGGGTTGGTCGGCGGGCCGCCGGTGCCGCCCGGCGTGGTGCTGCCCGGGGTGGTGCCCCCACCGGCGCTGATCTGGATGGTCACCACGCCGCCCTTGATGGTGCGGCCGTCGGGGCTGGTGCCCGCGGCCTTGCCGGGGGCGCAGGTCGACGGGACCTTGATGTCGGAGACGACCGCGTCGAAGCCCTCCGCCTCGATCCGGGACTTCGCCTGCTCCACGTCCAGGCACTTCACGTCCGGGATACGGCGCTGGTCGCCCTCGCGGATCTTCTGGCCCGGGGGCTCGAAGTTGATCCGCTTCTTGCCCTTCATGGCGTCGCGCAGCGTCTCGTAGACCGGCGGGTTGATGCCGTCCTTCTGGTTGTGCTTCATCTTGACGTTGGTCTGCGGCCAGTCCGGGTCGGCCATGATGCCGGCCACGGCGTACTGCCTCGTCATCGCGACCAGCGAGGCGGTCTTCTCCGAGTCGGTGGTGCCGGACTTGCCGGCCACCGGTGCGTCGACGATTCCCTTGACGCTGGGGGCCGTACGGCTGCCGCCGCACCTGCTGGTGGAGGAGTTGTCACCGACCGGGCAGCGTGCCGCGTCGACGGCGGCGCGGGCCACCTCGGTGCTGACCCGCTTCTCGCAGCGCGGGTTGGCGATGTCGAGCTTCTTGCCCTCCGGGTCCTTGATCTCCTGCACCGGGATGGGCTCGCAGTACTTGCCGTCGGCGGCGAGGGTGGCGTACGCGTTGGCCAGTTCCAGCGGGGTGGTCTGCGAGACGCCGAGGGTGAAGGCGCCCCACTGGTGCGCGGCCTCCTTGCTGCCGGCGAACTTCGCGTCCTCGGTCTGCCGGAACTGGATGCCGAGCCGCTTGGCCACGTCCACCACGTTCTCCGCGCCGACCTTCTGCTGCAACGGCACGAAGTACGTGTTGGTCGACTGGGCGAAGGCGCTCCACATGGTCTGCACGCCGCCGGCCTTCTTGTTCGAGTTCGTGGGGCAGTAGAAGTGGGTGCCGGGGCACGCCGCCGGGCTGCTGCTGTCGATGATGTATTCCGACTTGAACTGCGCTGGCGAGTTGAACGTGTAGCCGAGCGGGATGCCCTTCTCCAGCGCCGCCACGATGGTGAAGATCTTGAAGGTCGAGCCGGCCTGGTAGCCGGTGATGCCGTCGCCGCCGGTGAGCAGCGGGTTCACGGTGTTCGGGTAGTTACCGAGCTTGCCCTTCCTGCGCTGCTTCGGGTCGCTGTGCTGCTTGTTGGCCGGCTTCTTCGGGTCGTCCAGCTTGAAGGTGCGGTTCACCGCCAGCGCCCGGACCCGGCCGGTGCCCGGCTCGACCACCGCCACCATGGCGGCTTCCTTGGCGGTCTCCTTCTTGGCCCTGCGGACGGCATCGTCGGCGCCCCGCTGGGCCTGGGGGTCGAGCGTGGTGGTGATGACGTAGCCGCCGCTCTTCAGCCGCCGCTCCCGGTCGTACGAGGTCGAGCCGAACGTCTCCTGCTGCATCCACCAGCGGTAGAAGTAGTCGCAGAAGAAGCCCCAGCGCTTTTCGTTGGTCGAGACGCAGCCGTTGGGCGCACGCTTGCCGGTGACCTTGAGCTTGACGGCCTTGGCCGCGTCCGCCTCCTGCTGGGTGATCGCGCCGATCTCGACCATGTTGTCGATGACGTAGTCGCGCCGGGCGACGGCCGCCGTGTAGCCGCTCTTGGTGGTCGGGTCGTTGGTGCTCGGCGCCTTGACCATGCCGGCGAGCATGGCCGCTTCCTCGAGCTTCAGCTTGCTCGGCGGCTTGTTGAAGTAGACCTGGCTGGCGGCGTAGATGCCGTACGCGCCGTTGCCGAACGCGGCGATGTTCAGGTAACGCTCCAGGATCTCGTCCTTGGAGAGCTCCTTGTCGATCTGGAGGGCGTAGCGCATCTCGCGCAGCTTGCGGGCGCTGGTGTCCTCGGTGGCCGCGACCACGTCGGCCGGGTGGCTCGCCGAGTACGCGATGGCCAGCCGGACGTACTGCATGGTCAGCGTCGAGGCGCCCTGCTGCGAGGACGCGTTGGACTGGTTGTTGACGAAGGCCCGGGCGATGCCGTTGAGGTCCACGCCGTTGTGCTTGTAGAAGTCGTGGTCCTCGGCCGCGATGATCGCCTTCTGCATCACCGGCGCGACATCGGCCAGCTTCACGTCCCGACGGTTCTCGTCGTACATGGTCGCCAGCGGGGTCTTGCCGTCCGAGGCGTACAGGTAGCTGATCTGCGGCGCGCGCGCCACGGTCAGCTCCTTGGGCAGCGCGCCGAAGGTCTCGGCGCCGGCCTTCGCGGCGAGGCCAGACATCGCCACCGCGGGGAAGGCCGCCGCCGCGACCACCACGCCGGCCAACAGGCCACATATGAGCAGCGATGCGGCGTTGGTCAGCACATTGTGGTCACGTTTCCGCATCCAGGTCACCTCGACAGGGTACGCGAGTAGGGAACGAGGGGCGCTGGGGCGTTCTTTCCCCATTTCCTGCGCGCGCCGACCTCGTTGTGCTAAACGCACGACCCCCGGTGCGTGGTTGCGTGAATCCGGCGTCGAGTCTCTCTCCTTCCCGAGGGGGCCCGCAGCGTTTTCACGGACTCCGGCGGGGTAACCGGCGGTCGCGAAGCCCGGGAAGCCGGGAGTGTCCGGAATGATGGATTTCGCCGACAACGTTGCGTAATCGGGTGACTACAGAGCATGATGGGGGCGGCGACAGAGCCACATGTCGTCCGTGCCGCCTTGGGGAAGGCGCGCCGGGCGACCGGGGGGAATTGCCGGCTGGTCCGCGACGGGGTCGGTAGGTACTGCAAGGGGGGACGAGTACAGATGGGCATGATCACTGACTGGCCGTCGCTGGCGGCGTGTCAGAACGGGGACCCGGACGCGTTGTTCGTACAGGGCGCCGAACAGAACGTGGCCAAGCGGATCTGCCGGAGCTGCCCAGTCCGGTACGAGTGCCTGGCCGACGCGCTGGACAACCGGATCGAGTTCGGAGTGTGGGGTGGCATGACCGAACGCGAACGCCGCGCGCTGCTGCGCCGTCACCCCCAGGTGACGAGCTGGCGCAAGATGTTCGAGGCCGCGATGAAGAAGAACGCCAAGGACAAGGCGGGCAAGGACAAGATCCTGGTCACCGCCGCCGGCTGAGCAGCCGTCACGGCCGGCTGATCGCCGCGCCGATCGTCCGCAGCCCGTCGACGTCGTGCACGTCGGCGGGCTGCGCCGTCACCGACACCGCCGGCACCGCCGGGAACGCCTCCGTGAACCGGGCCGCGACCCGCCGCTCGCGGAGCGCCTGCTGGGCCAGGGCGGCGTGGGCCCGCAGCACGTCGACGGTGCGCTCGTGCCCACCGAGGGCGGCCAGCCGCTCCGCGGCGGCCAGGCTCTCCGCCGCGTCGAGGCCCGGCACCGCCGGGCGGTGCACCCGGTTGAGCACCAGGCCCGCCAACGGCATCTTCTCCTCGCGCAGTCGACCCGCGAAGTAGGCGGCCTCCCGGACCGCGTCCGCCTCCGGCGCCGCGACCAGCAGGAACGCCGTCTCCCGCGCCTGGAGGATGCGGTACGTCTGCTCCGCGCGCTGCCGGAACCCGCCGAACATCGAGTCGAGCGCGGCGACGAAGCCGGAGAGGTCCGTCAGCAACTGGGCGCCGAGCACCTTCTGCACGACCTTGGAGAACATCCCGAACGAGGCGGTGACCAGGCTGAACATGCTCCGGCCGCCGGTGCGCGCCGGGGCCAGCAGCAGCCGCAGCATCCGCCCGTCGAGGAAGCGGGAGAGGCGGGCCGGGGCGTCCAGGAAGTCCAGCGCGGAGCGGGACGGCGGGGTGTCCACCACGATCAGGTCCCACTCGCCCCGGGCGTGCAACTGCCCCAGCTTCTCCATCGCCATGTATTCCTGCGTGCCGGCGAAGGTCGAGCTCATGGCCTGGTAGAAGGGGTTGGCGAAGATCTCGTCCGCCTTCGCGCGATCGGTGTGCTGGAGCACCACGTCGTCGAAGGTGCGCTTCATGTCCAGCATCATGGCGTGCAGCTCACCGCCGCTGGCCTCGACGTCGATCCCCTTGACCTGCCGGGGGGTGTTGTCCAGCTCGGTCAGCCCGAGCGACTGCGCCAGCCGGCGGGCCGGGTCGATGGTGAGCACCACCGTGCGCCGGCCGTGCTGCTCCGCGGCCCGCAGCGCGAGCGCGGCGGCCGTGGTCGTCTTCCCCACCCCGCCCGCCCCGCAGCAGACCACGATCCGCACGCCCGGATCGGCGAGGATCTGGTCGACGTCCAGCTGCGGCGCCGCGTCTTCGGAAGGCACCAATCGAGCGTATCGGGCCGGGTCGGTCGGCGCGCCCGTGCCGGCGGCAGGTGTGAGTCAATCCGCCCGGACGAGGGCCTCGGCGAGCCGGTCCAGCCCGGCGCGGTCCACCCCGTCGGGCAGCAGCGGCAGCTCGGTCAGCGGCAGCCCCAGCTCCACCAGCTCGGCGCGGAGCGAATCCTCCAGCTCGCGGCGGATCGCCTGGTCGCGCGCCTCCGCGGCCAGCCCGGCGACGGTGTCCCGGTCCGCCGGCAGCCCGGCGGCGCGCAGCCCCCGCTCCAGCTCGGCCGGGCTCACCGCGTGACCCGCGGGCAGCGGCGGCCGGGTGCCGTTGACGATCACCCGACCCACCGGGAAGCCGAACGTCGTCAGCTCCGCGATCGCGTCGACCGTCTCCTGGACCGGCATCTCCTCGAGCAGGGTGACCACGTGCACGGCGGTGATCGGGGAGCGCAGCAACGCGGCGACCCCCTCGCTCTGGGTCTTGATCGGGCCCACCTTGGCCAACCGCGCCGTCTCGGCCGTGACGTTGAGGAAACGGCCGATCCGCCCGGTCGGCGGGGCGTCGAGCACCACGGCGTCGTACGCGCGCCGCTGGTCGGCCGTGCGGGTGGTGGCCTCCTTCACCTTGCCGGTGAGCAGGACGTCCCGCAGGCCCGGGGCGATGGTGGTGGCGAAGTCGATCGCCCCGAGCTTGCGCAGTGCCCGGCCGGCCGCGCCGAGCTTGTAGAACATGTCCAGGTATTCGAGGAGGGCCTCCTCGGCGTCCACCGCCAGGGCCCGCACCTCGCCGCCGCCCGGCGCGTCGGTCAGGTGCCGCTCCTCGTAGGGCAGCGGGTCGGTGCCGAAGAGCTGGGCGATGCCCTGCCGTCCCTCGACCTCGACCAGCAGCGTGCGGCGGCCGCCGGCGGCCAGCGCCAGGGCCAGGGCCGCCGCGACGCTGGTCTTGCCGGTGCCGCCCTTGCCGGTCACGACGTGGAGGCGGGCCGGCCACTCCGTACCGGCCGGGCCGGCCGCCCGCTCTGCTGCTCGCACCCGTCGAGCCTATCCAGCGGACGGTCTCAGGCGACCTCGCAGACCCACCAACCCGTCTTCTTCACCACCGTGAACCGCAGGTCCTGGTCGGCGACCTTCTCGTCGGCGGTGGTCATGGTGACCCTGGTGGTGACCGTGGCGCGGTCGCCGGTCTGGTTGTCCACCTTGGGGCTGCTCCACCGGAACCGCGGGTTCTGGTGGGCCGAGACGTACTTCTCGACCTCGGCCACCTTGGCGGCGATCTGCTTCTCGTCGCGGGACGACGAGCAGACCAGGGCGGCGGCCTTGTCCGCGTCGCGCTCCTGGTAGACGGCGGTGAGGAACTCGTCCACCGCGACCGCCGGCTCCTTGGCGCCCTCCCCGCTCTCGGCGTTGCGCAGCGTCAGGAAGGTGACGACGCCGCCGGCGGCGCAGAGCAGCAGGATCACGGCCAGGGCGATGGAGGCGATCAGCACGCCGCGCCTCTTCTTCGGCGCGGCGGGTGGCGGGTGGGGCGGGTACCCGGCCGGGGGCGGCGGGATCGACGGGCCCGGGGCGGCGGCCGGGCCGGGCGGGACGGCGGCGGCGCCGGGAGCGGCCGGGACGTCCGGTCGACCGGCCGGCGAGCCGACGGGGCCACCGCTGGGCGGTTGGGTCATCTCTTCCCCCGGGGGTGCGACGCCGCCGCCTCCCGTGGCGACGAGCGTGATCGAGCTGGCGGCGAGCCGGCGAGCGCCCGTCCGACCGGAAGGGTAGCGGTCGATCGGTGGGTTCGGTGGGGCGGCGGGTGCGGTCCGGTCCCGCGCGGGGCATGTGTCGCATATGTGACTCGGCGTGACCGGCCGTGCGCGTCCTGTTGGCGGGACTGTCGCTCCGGTCCTACGTTCGCAGCGGCGCGGGGGGACGGGGTCGGGCGGAGTGGCCGGACCCGCGACGCGATGACGTGACCAGGTACGACGGCCGGAGGCAGGGCATGCGCGACGTGGACAACATCCCCCGAGGCCAGTTCCCGGCGGGCGACCGGGCGCGGCGGGCCGGGGCCGGTTCGGCCGGTGACGCCGAGGGCGGGGCGGGCGGCCTGCCGATCAACGAGCGGTCGTACCGGCGGTTCGCCGAACCCGTCGAGGTGCTCCGCGCGGCCGGCCGGCCCGGCGTGCGCGGCCGGGACGAGGAGGAGCCCGGGTACGTCATCCACCTGCCGATCCGGGTGGCCGACCTGGCGGCGGCCACCGCGCTGGCCGGCACGGTGGCCACGTCACTGAGCTTCCTGCCCGAACTGGACGCCGGCGAGACGACCGTCTCCACCGCCGACGACCAGAACAACCGGCACCGGGTCTTCTGCGACCTGCTGCTGCCGGACCGGTCCCGCTGTCCGCAGCCGTACGAGCACGGCGGTCCCTGCGGGGAGCTGCCCACCGCCCCGGAGCAGCGTCCCGCGCCCCGACCGTCCGCCGGACCGTAGGCTGTGCGTCGAAGAGCCGTACTCCATCCAAGGGAGCCCTCCACCGATGCAGAAGTGGGAATACGCCACGGTCCCGCTGCTGGTCCACGCGACCAAGCAGATCCTCGACAACTGGGGCGAGGACGGGTGGGAACTCGTCTCCGTGGTTCCCGGCCCGAACCCGGAGCAGCTCGTCGCGTACCTCAAGCGGCCGAAGGCGTGAGCGGCATGACCAACGGTCCCCACGCCAAGCTCGCCGAACTCGGGCACGCGCTGCCCGAGGTGGTCCCGCCAGTGGCCAGCTACGTGCCGGCCGTCCAGTCGGGGCAGCACGTCTACGTCTCCGGGCAGTTGCCGATGGCCGAGGGGAAGCTGCTCGCCACCGGCAAGGTCGGCGCCGGCGTCTCCGCCGAGCAGGCCAAGGACCTGGCCCAGCGGTGCGCGCTCAACGCCCTGGCCGCGATCGACTCGCTGGTCGGCCTGGAGAACGTCGTCAAGGTCGTCAAGGTGACGGGCTTCGTCGCCGCCGCCCCCGGCTTCACCGCCGTGCCCGGCGTGATCAACGGCGCCTCCGACCTGTTCGGCGCGGTCTTCGGTGAGGCCGGCCGCCACGCGCGCAGCGCCGTCGGCGTCGCCGAACTCCCCCTCGACGCGCCCGTCGAGGTCGACGTCATCGTCGAGGTCGCCTGACCCGTGCCCGCCCCCGCGATCTTGCACTGACCGCCCGGCGAAAGCCGCGAAGCGGGACGTATCACGGGCGGAACCTGCAAGATCGCGGGGAGCGGCGGCGGGGGCCGTACGATCGCAGCCATGACCGGGCACTTCACCGCGCCGGCGGCGGCGCTCGCCGACGAGCTGCCGGGCTGGGTGACGCTGCTGCGTGCCCCGAACCCCGGCCCGATGACGCTCGACGGCACCAACACCTGGCTGCTGCGCGCCCCCGGCCAGGAGCACGCGGTCGTCGTCGACCCCGGCCCGGCCGACGAGGAGCACCTGGCGGCGATCGCCGCGCGGGGGCCGATCGGGCTGGTGCTGATCACCCACGGCCACCCGGACCACACCGACGGCTCCCGCCGCCTGCACGACCTGCTCGACGGGGTGCCCGTGCGCGCGGCCGACCCGGCGCACACCCTCGCCGGGGAGCCGCTGACCATCCCCGGGGACGGCCTCGACGGCCACGGCCTCAGCATCCGGCTCGTGCCGACCTCCGGGCACACCGGCGACTCGGTCTGCTTCCTCGTCGAGCACGGCGACGAGCGGGTCGTGCTGACCGGCGACACCATCCTGGGTCGGGGCACCACCGTGGTCGCCCACCCCGACGGGCACCTCGGTGACTACCTGGCCAGCCTGGAGCTGCTCTCGACGTACCGGGGGATTCCGGCGCTGCCGGGGCACGGCCCGGCGCTGGCCGACTGCGCCGCCGCCGCGGAGTTCTACCTCGCCCACCGCCGGGCCCGGCTCGAGCAGGTCCGGGCGGCGGTCGCCGAGGGCGCCGGCACCGCGGCCGAGGTCGTCGCGAGGGTCTACGCGGACGTCGACCGGTCGCTGTGGTGGGCGGCCGAGTGGTCGGTGCGGGCCCAACTGGAATACCTCGGGCGGGAATCCGGCGGAGGTGCCGCGGGGTTGGAGCAAGCGTGACCTGCCCGGTGTGCGGAACCGTAGCCGTTCCCGGCGCGCGGTTCTGCCACAACTGCGGGGCCGCGCTGCCGGCCGCCGCGACGCTGCCGGCGGCCGAGCGCCGGGTGGTCACCGTGCTCTTCGGCGACCTGTCGGACTTCACCTCCTGGTCGGAGGACCTCGACCCGGAGCGGGTCGGCGCGGTCACCGACCGGGTGCTGGCCGCCCTGGCCGGCGCGGTCAAGACCTTCGGCGGTCACGTCGACAAGCTCACCGGCGACGGGATCATGGCGGTCTTCGGCGCGCCGGTGGCGCACGAGGACGACGCCGAGCGGGCGGTCCGCGCCGCGCTGTCCATGCAGCGGGCGGTCCGCCGGGTGCTCGACGACGAGCGGGGCGGCGGCGCGCCGCTCGGCCTGCGGGTGGGGTTGAACACCGGCGACGTCATCGCCGGCATCCAGGCCGCGATCGAGTACACGGTCATCGGCGACACCGTGAACACCGCCGCCCGGCTGGCCGACGCCGCCGCCGTCGGCGCGGTCTACGCCGGGGCGCGGACCTCCGCCGCCACCCGGCACGTCGCCTCCTGGCGCGCGCTGCGACCGCTGCGGCTCAAGGGCAAACGCGAGCCGGTCGAGGCATACGAGCTGCTCGGTCTCCTGGACGCGCCGGGCACCCGGTCCGGCCTCGGCGACGAGGCCCCCTTCGTCGGCCGGGAGACGGAGATCGGCCGGGTCGCCGGTCGGTTGGCCGAGGTGATCGACCGGGGCGAACCCCGGGTGCTGCTGATGACCGCCGAGGCCGGGCTGGGCAAGTCCCGGTTCGCCGCCGAGGTGGAACGCCTCGCCGCCGGCTACGACGTGGGCGCCGGCCGGTACGCCGCGCACACCGGCGCCCGGGTGCTGTCGGTGCGCTGCGCCGCGTTCGGCGAGCGGCGCCGGCTCGCGCCCCTGGCCGACCTGGTCCGGGCGGCGGTCGGCCTGCCCAACGACGCCGCCACCGCGCTCACCCGCCCGGCCGTCGAGGAGCGGCTGCGCCGGCTCAGCCAGCGGCTCGGCCGCTCGGGCGTCGACCCGTCCCCGGTCGCGACCGAGCAGTTGCTGGCCCTGCTCGGCTACGCCGAACTGCCCGGCGGCCCGACCGACCAGGCCGAGTGGAGCACCGCCCAGCAGCCCGCCGACGCCGACGCCGTGCCGAACGCGGTCGCGGACCTGCTCAGCGCCCTCGCCGCGGAGGCGCCCCTGGCGGTCGTCGTCGACGACCTGCACGACGCGACCGCCGAGACCATCCGGGCGCTCGGGGTCACCCTGTCCCGGCTCACCGGCCCGGTGCTGGTGCTGCTGCTCGGCCGCCCCGAGCTGGTGCGCACCGCCGGGGCGCTGACCCGGGTGGCGGACGCCGAGGTGCACGCGCTGCCGCCGCTGCGCGGCGCCGACGCGGCCCGGCTGCTCACCAGCTATCTCGGCGGGGGCAAGCTGCCGCAGGCCGACACCGACCGGCTGCTCGCCACCGCCCAGGGCAACCCGTTCTACCTGGCCGAGCTGGTCACCCTGCTGATGGAGCGGGGCGCGCTGACGGCCGTCGCCGACCGGACCGCCCCCAACCCGGGCGGCTGGCGGCTGGCGCCCGGCTCGCTCGGCAGCCGCCTGCTCTCCCGGGACCTGGCGGCGGTGCTCGCCGCGCGCATCGACGCGCTGCCCGTCGACGCCCGTTCGGTGCTGCGGGACGCGGCCGTGGTCGGCGACACCGTGCCGGCCGGGGCGCTGGAGGCGCTGCGCGAGCAGCGGGCCGGCCACGACGGCCGCCCGGCGGCGGTGGTCGCCGTCGAGCTGGAGCGGGCCGTCGAGGAGCTGCTGCAACGCCGGATGCTGCACCGCACCCGCACCGGGTACGCCTTGGCCACCCCGCTGATGCGGGAGGCCGCGTACGCCGGGGTGAGCAAGGCCGAGCTGGCCGAGCGGCACGCGGCGCTGGCCCGCTGGGCCGCGACCGACCCACCGGTCGGTGCGGGCGCGCCGGGCGGCTTCACCGAGGCGGCCCGGGACGTCTTCGTGGCCCAGCACGTGGAGCGGGCCGCCGCGCTGGCCGACGCGGTCGGGCTGCGGCCGGACGCGCCGGCGCGCGCCGTCGTCCCGCTGGGCGTCGACGCGCTCGGCGGGGCCGCCCGCCGGTCGCTGCAGGCGGGCGAGCCGGCGCTGGCCGTGGAGTACGCCGAACGCGCCGCCGAGCTGGCCCGCGACGGCGTGCCGGCGGCCGACCGGGTGGTGCACGCCCGGGCGCTGCTCCAGATCGGCCGTCCCGCCGACGCGCTCGCCTCCGCCGAGAAGATCGCGGCCAACGCCGGCGACGAGTCGGCCGTCCGGGCCAGCGCGCTGCTGCTCGCCGGGCAGGCCCACCAGACCATGGGCGACCAGGCGCGGGCGGTGGCGTGCTGGCAGGAGGCGTCGCAGGTGGCCACCGAGGGCGGCCTGCCGACCCTGCGCGCCTCGGCGATGCGCCGCCTCGGCATGGCCGACTTCGTCGCCGGGCGGCTGGGGCAGGCGAGCAGCCGGCTCGCCGCCTCGTACCAGGTCAGCCTCCAGGCGCAGGACCGCCGGGGGCAGGCGTGGTCGTTGCAGAACCTCGCCTGGGTCACCACCACCCGGGGCGACTTCGCCGGCACCGACGCGGTGCTCGGCCGGGCCGCCCGGCTCTTCGCCGAGCTGAAGGACCCGTACGGGCGGGCGTGGCTGCGCGGCACCACCGCGTTCGCCCGGCTGCTGGCCGGCCGGCTGCGGGAGGCGTGCCGGATGGCGCGGGTGTTCCTGCCGTTCGGCGAGCGGGTCGGCGAGGCGTGGGCGGTGGGCACGCTGCGCGCGGTGGAGGCGTACGCCACCGCCGAACTGGGCGAGCTGGGCGAGGCGGACCGGGGGGCCCGCCGGGCGTACCGGGACTTCGCCGCCGCCTCCGACGACTGGGGTCAGGGCTTCGCGCTGGTCGTCCGGGGGGTGGTGGCGCGCGGGCTGGGCGAGCCGGAACACGCCGCCGACCTGCTCACCGACGCGCTGTGGCACGCCGAGCGGACGTCGCACCCGCTGCTCACCGGGATGGCCGGCACGCTGCGCGGGTTCGTGGCGCTGGACATGGGCGACTACGACACGGCCGAACGGGCCGCCCGCTCGGTGCTGACCACCGTCGAGCCGCACAACCCGCAGGCGCCCGCCCAGGTCGGGCCCCGGGTGCTGCTGGCCACCGCCCGGTTGGCCGCGGGCGACTCCGCCACCGCGGTCGGGCTGCTGGCCCCGGTGGCCACCGCCGCCGCCACCGTGCCCTCGCTGCTCTTCTCCCGCCGCCAGACGATGGCCCGGTACGCCGGGGCGCTGCTCGCCCACGGCCAGCGCGAGCAGGCGCTGGACTGGGCCCGGCGGGCGGTCGCGGCCCCGGCGGAGGACGTGCGCAGCCAGGTGGTCGGGGCGATGGTGCTCGCCGAGGCGCTGGCCGAGTGCGGCCGGCCGGTGGAGGCGCTGGCCAGCGCGGAGGAGGCGGTGCGCCTGGCGTACGCCACCGAGCAGCGCAGCGAGCGCGCCGCCGCCGACGCCCTCCGCGCCCGCCTCGCCACCGGCTGACCGCCGGGCGCCCGGCCCGGGCGAGGTACTGACGGTTCCGGTGATGCGGCGTGTCGGGGGTGGCCGATAGCGTGTCAGATCCGAGGGGCGGTCCGTTGTCGACCGTCCGGGTCTGGGGAGGGTCCGGGATGAGGTTGCCGCGTTCGGCCGCGGGATGGACGATCGCGGTCTTCGGCGTGCTGGCCCTGCTCATGGGCGCGGTCGGGCTGCTCTGGCCGGAGGCGCTGCTGCGCCTGCTCGGCTTCGAGGTGCCGGCAACCCGCGCGCCCGGCGACCACACCGGCACCTTCCTGACGGCGTCCTCGATGGCCTCGTTCAACATGGGCGTCTACTACCTGCTCGCCGCCGCGACGGAGTGGCGCCCGTTCTACCGCTTCACGGTGCTGTTCCGGCTGGTCACGTTCACCGTCTTCGGCATCGCGGTGCTGGGTGACGTCGCGCCCGGCCGGTTCCTCGGGGTGGCCGCCTGGGAGGGCCTCGGCGCGGTGGCGACCGCCGTCGGGCTCTGGTGGGACGACCGGCGCGCGGGCCGGGCGCCCGGCGAGGGTGGGAGCGTTCTTTCCGCTGGTGCCGCCCCGGCCCCCGATGCGGTTCACTGAGCAGCCGGTCCGGTTGGGTATTTTCTAGAACTGTGACCGAGACCCCGCCCGGCGCCCTGCCGTTGCCCATCGTGCCCGGTCTGACTGATTTGAACGTGTTTGCCCGGGGTGGTTACGCGACCATCTACAAGGCGACCCAGATCTCGGTGGGGCGCGAGGTCGCGGTAAAGGTGGAGAACCGCATCCTCGACAGCGAGCGGGACCAGGCCCGGTTCCTGCGCGAGGCGCGGGCCGCCGGGAGGATGTCGTCCCACCCGCACGTGGTGGACCTCTTCGACGTCGGGGTCACGGTCGACCAGCACCCCTACCTGATCATGGAACTCTGCGACGGCTCGTACGCGGAGCGGATGCGGACGTCGCCGCTCGGGCCGGCCGAGGCCCGCGACCTCGGCGTCAAGATCGCCGACGCGATCGCCCACTCGCACGCGGCCGGCGTGCTGCACCGCGACGTCAAGCCGGCCAACATCCTCTACTCGCACTTCAACTCGGCGGTGCTGGCCGATTTCGGGCTGGCCGTGGTGGCCGAGATGCGCGACGCCTCGGTCGCCCTGGAGGTGCTCACCCCGGCGTACGCGCCGCCGGAGATGTTCAACCACAGCCCGCCGTCGCCCGCCGTCGACGTGTACGCCCTCTGCGCGACCCTCTACGCGGTGATGCACGGGCGGCCGCCCCGCTGGCAGTCCGAGCGCAATCCCAGCCTGGTGACGGTGCTGGAGATGTTCCACCAGCCGGTCCCCGGCCTGCCCGGCGTGCCGGACGAGCTGATCGACGTGCTCCGGGTCGGGATGTCCAACGACCCGGGGGAGCGCCCGTCGGCCGTCGAGCTGCGCGACCTGCTGGCCGGCCTGCCGCTCGACCCGCCCGGCTCGCCGGTCAGCGGCGCACCGGTGTCGGGCTCCCCGGTCAGCGGCGGTCCCGCCGCCTCCGGCCCGTACGCCGGCCGCACGGCCCGCCCCACCCCGCGACCGCCCGTGGAGGACATGCACCCGACGGTGCCCACCGCCGACCGGCCGCGCCGGCGACGTTGGTTCCTCGGCGGCGCCGGGATGGTCGCGCTGGCCGCCTCGGCCAGCGCGGGCGCCTGGCTCGCCGGCGCGGCGGCCACCCCGGCGCCGTCCCCGACGGCCGACGTGGCCGCGACGAGCGGGGTGCTGCCCGCCTGCGCCGTGACCGCCGGGCTGCCCGACGGCGCGGGCTGCGCCGACGAGCTGGAGTGCTTCGGGCCGATGGAGGTGCGCGGCGCTCGGGCCAGGGCTGCCCGGGTGCCCTGCGACGGCGAGCACACGTGGGAGAGCTACGCCGAGGGCCGGCTCCCCGACACCCTGGTCGGCGCCGACCACACCCGGGTCAGCGAGGCCCCGGCGGTACGCCGCGTCTGCAACGAGACCACCTTCCGGCTCACCAGCGGGATGAGCTACGCCGACGGCTGGAACCTGGAGGTGCTGCCCCCGGCCGGCGGCGACGCCGACCGGACGTACCGCTGCCTGGCCGGGCGCGGGCTGGACGCGCTCGCGTCACCCACCCTCACCGGTCGCTGACCCGCGCCCCCGGTGGCGCTCCCGCATCACGCGGACCGCGTCCCGGGGGTCCAGCGTCTCCAACGTGTCGGCGTCGATGCCGTACAGGCCGTCCGTCGGCTGCCCCGGGGCGGCCGGCGTGGCCGCCGGTCGCCGGCCGTCCTCCTGCCGGGCGGCCGCCACCGACACCGCCGCGATCATCACCATCGGGACGCAGAGCAGTGCCAGGACCACGCCGAGGAAGTCCTGGCGGCCCCGGACGACCAGTGTCACCAGCAGCGAGACCGCCAGCAGCGCCGCGACGACCGCCTTCGTCCGCGCGTCGGGCCTGGGAAACCTCACCCGTCCAGCATGTCCACGCCGGGGCCGCTGTCAACCGGGGACGCCGCCGCTGGTGCGATGATCTTCTGCGGAGATCGTGTCGTGTGAGGAGAGTCGTGTGAGGAGAGGAGCGCCGGTGTCCCGGTCTACCCGGCTCGTCGCCGCGGTGCTGGTGTCGGGCGCGCTGACCGCCTGCGGGTCGGACGGCCCGACGGAGGCGGCGACCACGCCCGCGCCGCCCGTGGCGACCACGTCCGCGCCCGTGGCGTCGCCGTCCGCGGTCGGCGCCTCGTCCCCGGGCGGAGGCGGCTTCGCCAGCGTCGACCAGGCGGTGGCCCGCCACCTCGCGGACGCCTCGGGGGCACGCTACGTCGGGCCTTGCGAGCGGGCGAAACCCGACCCGGACGCGGTCTGCGCGATCAAGATGGCCACCGTGGACGGCGGCGAGGTCTACGGCGTGGGCGCCCCGGCCAGCGAGGTCGTCGGCTTCCTGCTGCTCCGGCGCGGAGCCGACGGCTGGCGGGTGGTGGACGACTACGCGCCGGACGGCGTGGACGCGTCGGCGCCCGCCTGGATGGCCGGCCTCGGGTAGCCGGGCCGTCGGAGCGGGCGGGGCCCGCCGCCGGCGCCGCGACAGGGCATCAGCAGCGTCAGGCATCGGAAATTCGTTACACCGGGCGGCGGGTTGTCGGATATGTGGCGCTCTGCCGGGCGGTATTCATTGCCCGCGATCCCTAGAGTGACGAAGGGTCGGGCTGCGCCCCGACCGTCCTGTCGCCCACCGGAAGGGTCCACATGCCACGACGAACCCGGTCCCTCGCCGCCGCGGGAATCGCCGGCGTCATTCTCGCCGGATCGGCGGTCGCGCCCGCTGCCGCCGCCACACCGACCCTGGCCGGCTGGGGTCGCCCGGTCACGTCCGACCGGACCAGCCCGGAGGAGGCACGCCGGGTCGACCGGGTGCCCACGCCCGACCTCGACTGGTACGCCTGCTACGACTACGCCGAGTGCGCCACCGTCCAGCTCCCGCTGGACTACGACAAGCCGAACGGCCCGACGACCGAGATCGCCGTGCTGCGGGTGAAGGCCCGCGACCAGCAGCGGAGGATCGGCAGCCTCTTCCTGAACCCGGGCGGCCCCGGCGGCTCCGGCACCGACGTCGCGCTCGCCGCGCCGTACTTCCTCGGTGACGAGGTGCTCGACCGGTTCGACATCGTCGGTGTGGATCCGCGCGGCGTCGGCGCGAGCCAGCAGGTCAAGTGCTTCCCGTCGGTCAAGGAACAGACCCGGGCGTACGCCGGGCTCAACGTGGCGTTCCCGTGGACGAAGGCCGAGGAGAAGGCGTACGTCGCCTCCTCGCAGGCCGTCGGCAAGGGCTGCTCCACCACGGGCCGGCCGCTCACCGGCGCGATGTCGACCGCCGAGGTCGCCCGCGACATGGACGTGCTGCGCCGCGCCGTCGGCGACCCGAAGCTCACCTTCCTCGGGTTCAGCTACGGCAGCGCGCTCGGCCAGTACTACGCCAACATGTTCCCGGACCGGGTCCGTGCCCTGGCGATCGACGGGGTACTCAACGCGGACGCGTGGGTCGGCCGGGGCAAGACGCGCTCGCTGTCCCAGGAGGACCGGCTGCGCAGCGCCCAGGGAGCGTACAAGGCGCTGCGGGAGATCCTCGTGCGTTGCGACAAGGCGGGCGCCGAGGTCTGCCCGCTGGCCGAGGGGGACCCCCTCGCGTCGTTCGAGCTGGTGGCGAAGCGGCTGCGGCCAAGCCGGTGGTGATCGAGGATCCGGACCTCGGCTCGGTCCGGGTCACCTACGCCGACTTCGTCTCCGCGACCCTGGGCGCGCTCTACAGCCCCTTCGGCTACGACCAGCTCGTCGGCCTCACCGCCGAACTGCTCGTGCTCACCGACCCGGCGTCGGGCACGGCCGCCCGCCAGCGGGCGCGCGCCGGCGTGGCCCGGCTCGCCGCCAAGGCCCGCGAGCAGGCCCGCCGCTACGACTTCCCGTACAACAACGGGCTGGAGACCTTCCTCGGGGTGGACTGCACCGACGCGAACCACCCGGCGGACGCCGCCTCGTTCCCGGCGCTGGCGGCGCAGGCCGACAAGCGCGACCCGTACTTCGGCCGGCTCTGGACCTGGGGCACCTCGCCCTGTGCCCGGCAGACGTGGACGGTGCGCGACGAGGACGCCTACCCGGGCCCGTTCAACCGGCGTACCGCCGCCCCGGTGCTGGTGGTCGGCAACTACTGGGACCCGTCGACCAACTACCAGGGCGCGGTGGGCGCGGCCAGGCTGCTGCCGAACAGCCGCCTGCTGAGCAGCGACAGCTGGGGGCACACCGCGTACGGGACCTCGGCCTGCGTGACCGGGGCGGTCGACGCGTACCTGATCCGGGGCGCGCTGCCGGCGAACGGCACGGTCTGCACCGGCGACATCCAGCCGTTCGCCGAGCTGCCGGAAAAGCCGGCGGCCACCCGACGGGCGGAGTCGTCGAAGGGCGCCCTCGCGGCCGAGGGCGCGCCGGGCCGGGGTGAGCCGAAGCGGCTCCCGCCGGTGGTCGCGCCGCTGCCGGCGGTCGGCTCGCTGACCGTCCGCTGAGAACCCGGGGTGCGGCGGACGATCGGGCGTCCGCCGTACCCCGGCCCGTGCCGACCCGGCCGGGTCAGGTGCGGAGCGGTTGGCCCACCCCGCACCTGACACGGTGGTGCGGATCAGACGCCGAAGGCCGCCGCGTAGCGGATGGTTCCGCGCGGGACAGGGCGACCGGGGTCGAGCACCAGCGCCATCATGTTCTCGTCCGGCACGTCGAACGGCGGCCGGATGCCGTACCCGGAGGCGGGCGTGAAGCCGAACCGGGGGTAGTAGGGCGCGTGGCCGAGGACGAGGACGAGGTGCTCGCCCGCCGCCCGGGCGGCGTCGAGAGCGGCGCGAATCGCCGCCGATCCGGCGCCCGTTCGCTGCTGTTCGGGCAGCACCGCGCACGGGCCGAGGGCCAGGGCCGGTACGTCGTCCACGTGGCATCGAGTCAGCAGGGCGAAACCGGCGGGGGTGCCGTCGGGGTCCTCGGCGAGCCACGAGGACCACGGCAGCCACGCCTGCCGGTCCTCGCGCAGCGCGTCGACCAGATCGGCCTCGAGCGGGCCGGGGAACGCGGACAGGTTGATCCGGCGGATCGCGGCGCGGTCGTCCGGTCCGGCTTCCGGTCGGGTGTGCCAGCTGCGGGTGGTCATGGCGGGGGACGACTCCTCGTGGAGGTGAGTTGACGGCGATTCGGTGACGGGGGGCGGGACGTGCCCGGTCGAGGCGTTCGGCGGGGTCGACCCGGTGTGCCGGGCGGTCACGACTGCTGCTCCCGGAAGCTGTAGGTCGCGCGGAGGTGGCGGGTGACCGCCTTGCGGTGGTTCTCCCGTTCCGCGCGCAGTCGTGCGTCATCCCGCGAGGCCGCCCAGGCGGATTCGCGCTGGAGTCTGCGGTAGCTGTCCAGCCGACGCGGCGACAGGGTGCCCGCATCGATGGCCGCACGTACCGCACAACCGGGTTCGCTCGCGTGCCGGCAGTCGGTGAACCGGCAGTCGCGGGCGAGTTCCTCGATCTCGGCGAAGACCTGCTGGATGCCGTCTTCGGTGTCGTGCAGGCCAACCGCGCGCAGGCCGGGGGTGTCGATGAGCACGCCGCCGTTCGGCAGTGGAAGCAGTTCGCGGTGGACGGTGGTGTGCCGGCCCTTGCCGTCACCGGCGCGGACCGCTCCGGTGGCCAGCAGGTCGGCGCCGAGCAGGGCGTTGCCGAGCGAGGACTTGCCGGCGCCGGAGGGCCCGAGCAGCACGATCGTCCCGGTCAGCGTCGCGGCGAGGGTGTCCAGGCCCTCGCCCGTGGCGACGCTCGTGACCAGGACGTCGACACCGAGCGCCAGTGCGGCGACCTCCTCGCGTACCTCGGTGGGGTCGCGCTCGGCGAGGTCGGCTTTGGTCAGGACGACGACCGGGAGCGCCCCGCTGTCCCAGGCGAGCGCGAGCATGCGCTCGATCCGGCCGGCGGGAATGGGGGTGGCGACGGATTCCGCGATGACGACCGTGTCGACGTTCGCGGCCAGGACCTGTGGGCGGGAGGTCCGCGACGCCGTGGACCGCACGATGGCGGTCCGGCGGGGCAGCAACGCGGCCAACTCCGGCTGCGCGGCGGTGGTGACGGCGGCCCAGTCCCCGGTGCACGGGACCAGGGACGGTGCCGGGCCGGCGTGTGCCGACCAGGTGGCGCGCACCGGGCCGGTGGCGGTGACCACCGTGGCCTGGCCGCGGTCGACCAGCACGACGCGGGCGGGCCGCAGGCCGGCGGCCCGGTGCTCGGCGAAAGCGTGTTCGTACGCGTCGTCCCAGCCGTACGAACGCAGCACGTTCGAGGACGGGATCGGCGCGGAAGATGACGATGACAACGGAAGAGACCCTTCGGAAGAGGGGCCCCGACAGACACCGGCGTAACCCGGTCGGGATCGAACGTCCCGTCGAACGGGGAAATCAGCTGGGTCAGGCCGAGGCCCGGGACGCGAGGTTGGTCCGGGCGCTGCACGCGGCAGCAGCCGCCTTCGCGGTCATCAACCTCACCCCCCTTTCTCCCACCGATCCGGTGTCACATCAAAGTCGGGCCGAGGCTACCACGGCCGATCGGCCGGCCGGCACGCCTTTCCGGGCGGTTCGACGACCCGAGCGAGCGGCCGGGGCGCGGTGCGGCGGCCACCTGGTGTCGCCACCGACGCGGTCGGGCGTCGGCTGTTATCCTAGGGTTCCTAGGTTTTAAGCGCCTCCCCCAAGGATTGCCGTGCCGCGACAGGGTCTGACCGCCGAGCGCGTCTCGGCAGCCGCCGCCGAACTCGCCGACTCGCTGGGGTTGGAGCGGCTCACGGTCGCCGCTGTCGCCCGTTACTTCGGGGTCGCCGACGCCAGCATCTACGGGCACGTCCGCAGCCGGGAGGCGCTGCTGCATCAGGTCGCGGTTCGGGCGGCGGCGGCGTTCGCCGACCGTCTCGCGCTCGCGGTGGCCGGCTGCTCCCGGCGCCAGGCACTCATCGGCTTCGCCGACGCCTACCGGGCGTTCGCCGTGACCCACCCTGGCCAGTACGCCGCGACCCAACTCCCACTCCCGCCCGAGGTGGGCAGGAACTCGGCCGGGCACCTGCGCATGATCGAGCTGAGCTACGCGACGCTGCGCGGGTACGGGCTCGAGGAGCCCGCCCTGACGGATGCGATCCGGTTCGTGCGCAGCACGCTCCACGGGTTCGCGACGCTCGAGCGGGCCGAGGGGTTCGGGCATCCCCGCGACCTCGACGCGTCCTGGCGCGGCGTCCTCGACGCCGTCCACACGGCACTCGACAACTGGCCCCCGACCGAGGGAGAGCAGCCATGAACAGCAACGACCAGGAAGTCCGGTCGGCGGACGGCACCCGGCTGGTGGTTCGGCGGGCGGGCGTGGGCGACCCCGTGGTCCTCCTGCACGGCTCCGGCGGCGGCCTGCACTCCTGGGCTCCGGTCGCCGGGCGGCTCGCCGGGTCGTACGAGCTGTGGATGCCGGCCCGGCGCGGGTACGGCCCCAGCGACGTCCCGCCCAGCCGCAAGTCGTTCAAGGACGAGGTCGCCGACCTGATGGCCGTGATCGAGGCGGCGGGGCAGCCGGTGCACCTGGTCGGCGGCTCCTACGGCGCCACGCTGGCGCTGCACGCCGCGGCAGCCCAGCCGGGCCGGCTGCGCTCGCTGGCCGTCTTCGAGCCGCCGCTGTTCGCGGCCGGTGAGTCGATCGAGCCGCTGCTCGCCCGCTACCAGGCGGCCTTCGCGCGGGACGACGCGGGCGAGATGTTCGCGGTGCTCAACGAGGTGACCCGGGTGCCGCCCCCGATCGTCGCGGCGTTCGTGGCCGCGGCGGGCGACCAACGGCCCGACCCGGTCGAGTCCCGGCGCTCGGCGATCGGCTGGCTGCACGACCTCGAGGCGCTGGCCGACGACAGCCCGGACCCGGCCCGCTGGTCGTCGATCACCGTCCCGACGCTGCTGATGCGGGGCGCCGACACCTGGGAGCCGATGCCCACCACGATGGATGCCCTGGCCGCGGCTCTTCCCGCGGCGCGCCGGGTCAGCTGGCCGGGCCAGTCGCACTTCGCGACGATGACGGCCCCCGACCTGGTGGCTGACGCGCTGCGCGAGTTCCTCGCCGAGGTCGCGGCGTAGCCCGGCCCGATGCCAGGGTCAGTACGACTTGTCCTGACCGAGGACGTGCTGGGCGACGAAATTGAGGATCATCTCCCGGCTGACCGGGGCGATCCGGCCGGCGCGCACCGCGCCGAGCAGCGTCGCCACTCCGTACTCGGTGGTCATCCCGGCCCCGCCGTGCGCCTGGACGGCGGTGTCGACGGCCAGCGCCGCCGCCTCCCCGGCCGCGTACTTGGCCATGTTGCCGGCCACCCCGGCCTCCAGGTCGCGGCCGGCGTCGTAGAGGGTGGCCGCCTTGTGGATCATCAGCCGAGCCAGCTCGACCTGCACGGCCGCGTGCGCCAACGGGTGCGCGACGCCCTGGTGCGAGCCGATGCTCCGGCCGCCCCAGACCCTGCGGGCGGCGGTGTACTCCGAGGCCCGCGCGATGGCGTACCGGCCGGTGCCGGCGCCCATCGCGGCGACCGTGATCCGCTCCGGGTTGAGCCCGGCGAAGAGCGCCGGGAGGCCGGCGTCCAGCGACTCGCCGACCAGCGCGTCGGCGGGCACCCGCACGTCGTCGAGGTAGAGCAGGAACTGGTTCTCCGGGGACACGATCTCCATGTCCAGCTTTGACCGGGTCAGCCCCGGCGCGTCGGTCGGCACGACGAACAGCGCCGGCTTCAGCTTCTGCGGACCCTGACCCCCCGCGCCGGCTTGGCCGTCCTCGACCGCGACCCGCGCCACGACCAGCACGTACGCCGCCTCGTCGACGCCGGAGATGTAGCACTTGCGCCCGGAGATCAGCCAGTCGTCGCCGTCGCGGCGGGCCACCGTGCCCAGCCGGTGGAAGTTCGACCCGGCCTCCGGCTCCGTGATCGCGAAGACCACCTTCAGTGAGCCGTCGGCGAAGCCGGGCAGGTAGCGCTTGCGCTGCTCCTCGGTGCCGTGCTTGGTGATCACGGTGGCGGCGATGGCGGGGGAGACCACGAGCAGCAGCAGCGGGCAGCCGGCCGCCGCCAGTTCCTCGCAGACGATGGCCAACTCGGTGATGCCGCCCCCGCCGCCGCCGTACTCGGTGGGGATGTTGACCCCCAGGTAGCCCAGCCGGCCGGCCTCGTTCCACAGCTCGGTGGTGTGCTCGCCGGCCTTGGCCTTGGTGACGAAGTAGTCGTGGCCGTACCGCCGGCCCAGCGCGCGGACCGCGTCGCGGAGCTGGTCCTGTTCCGGGGTGAGGTCGAAGTTCATCGCGGGGCCTCCAGGATCACTCGGGGTCGACCACGGCAAGCACGGCGCCCGTGTCGACCTGCCCGCCGGCCGGCACCGGCAGCTCGGCGACCACACCGCCGGCCGGGGCGAGCACGGGATGTTCCAGCTTCATCGCTTCCAGCGTCAGCAGCAGGTCGCCAGCCGCCACCCGCTGGCCGGCCTCGACGTGCACCCGGGTCACCGTGCCCGGCAGCGGCGCGACCAGCGACCCCGCCGCCAGCTCCGCGGCGGGTTCTCCGAAGCGCGGCAGCTCGGTCAGGCCCGCCGCCCCGTCCGGGCCGTCCACGAAGACCTCCGAGCCCACCCGGTGTACGCGGTACGTCCGCCGGACCCCGTCGACGTCGAGCGCCACCCGGTCGGGGTGCGCCTCGACCAGGGCCACGGCCGGCGGCGGCTCGCCGACCGACGCGGCCTTCCCGTCCGGAGCCGGCCCGTCCGCGGTGGCGGTGGAGCCGATACCCGGCGACACCGACCACTCGGCGAGACCACCTGAGCGGTCCAGGCGGTAGCCGACCGTCACCTCGCCGGCCGGGCCGGTGAAGCGGATGACCTGCGGGAACGCCGGCACGTTGCGCCAGCCCGAGGGGAGCCCGGCAAGCACCGGCGCCGAGGTGCGGCGGGCGGCGGCCGAGGCGAGGGCCGCCGCCAGCGCGACCAGGGGGAGCTGGTCGGCGGGCAGCAGCGGGGCGAAGACCTCGGGGTGCCGGTCCAGGAAGCCGGTGTCGATGTCGACGGCGGCGAACTCCGTGCTGCGCAGGACGCGGACCAGCAGGTCCCGGTTGGTGGCCACCCCGTGCAGCTCGGCGCGGGCCAGCGCGCCGGCCAGCGCCCGGGCCGCCTCGGCGCGGCTCGGCGCCCAGGCGACGACCTTGGCGAGCATCGAGTCGTAGTGGACACCCACCACCGAGCCGTCGACCACGCCCGAGTCCAGCCGCACGCCCGGCCCGGCCAGCGGCCCGAACCCGGCCGCCACGCCGGGCAGGGCGAACCGGTGCAGCGTGCCCGTCGCCGGCCGGTACCCGTGTGCGGGCTCCTCGGCGCAGAGGCGTACCTCGATCGCGTAGCCCTGTGCGGGCGGGGTCGCCGCCACCGGCAGCGGCTCGCCCTCGGCGACGAGCAGTTGCAGCCGGACCAGGTCCAGGCCGGTGGTCAGCTCGGTGACCGGGTGCTCGACCTGGAGTCGGGTGTTCATCTCCAGGAAGTAGATCTCCCCGTCGGGCGCGAGCAGGAACTCGACCGTGCCGGCGCCGACGTAGTCGACCGCCCGGGCGGCGGCGACCGCCGCCTCGTGCAGCCGCTCCCGCACCTCGGCAGGAATGATTCCCGGGGCCTCCTCGACGAGCTTCTGGTGCCGGCGCTGGATCGAGCAGTCCCGTACGCCGAGGGCGACCACCGTGCCGTGGGTGTCGCCGAAGATCTGCACCTCGACGTGGCGGCCCCGCTCGACGTACCGCTCGACGAAGACCGTGCCGTCGCCGAACGCGGCGGCCGCCTCGCGGCGCGCGGAGGCGACGGCCTCGGCCAGCCCGCCGGCGTCCCGGACGACGCGCATGCCGCGCCCGCCGCCCCCGGCGGACGCCTTCACCAGCACCGGAAAGTCGGTGATCTCGTCGGCGTCGGTCCAGGTGGGCAGCATCGGCACGCCCGCCTCGGCGAGCAGGGCCTTCGCCGCCACCTTGTCGCCCATCGCGGCGATCGCCTTGGCTGGCGGGCCGATCCAGGTCAGCCCGGCGTCGGTCACCGCGGCGGCGAACTCGGCGTTCTCGGCGAGGAAGCCGTAGCCGGGGTGGACGGCGTCCGCCCCGCTCCTGCGGGCCGCGTCGAGGATCAGGTCGACCCGCAGGTACGTCTCGGCGGGCGTGTTCCCGGGCAGCCGGACGGCGTGGTCGGCCTCCGTGACGAACGGCGCGTCGGCGTCGGCGTCGGCGTGCACGGCCACCGTCTCGACACCGAGCGCCCGGCAGGTGGCGAAGACCCGGCGGGCGATCTCGCCCCGGTTCGCGACGAGCAGTTTCCGAATCATGGCCGCCCTCACATCCGGAAGACGCCGAAGCCGTCGGCGCCCCTGACTGGTGCGTTGTGGATCGCCGAGAGACAGAGCCCGAGTACGGTACGGGTGTCCCGGGGGTCGATCACCCCGTCGTCGTAGAGCCGGCCGGAGAGGAAGAGCGCGCCGGACTGGGACTCGATCTGCTGCTCGACCATCATCCGCATGGCGGCGTCGGACTCCTCGTCGTAGTCGCGCCCCCGGGCGGCGGCGGCCTGCCGGGCCACGATGGAGAGCACGCCGGCGAGCTGCGCCGGGCCCATCACCGCCGACTTGGCGTTCGGCCAGGTGAACAGGAACCGGGGCTCGTACGCCCGGCCGCACATGCCGTAGTTGCCGGCGCCGTAGGAGGCGCCGAGGTTGACCGTCAGGTGCGGCACGGTCGAGTTCGACACCGCGTTGATCATCAGGGCGCCGTGCTTGATGATGCCGCGCTGCTCGTACTCGGTGCCGACCATGTAGCCGGTGGTGTTCTGCAGGAAGAGCAGCGGGGTGTCGGTGGCGTTGGCGAGCTGGATGAACTGGGCCGCCTTCTGCGCCTCCTCGCTGAACAGCACGCCCCGCGCGTTGGCGAGCACCCCGACGGGATAGCCGTGCAGCTCGCCCCAGCCGGTCACCAGGGCGGTGCCGTAGGCCGGCTTGAACTCGTCGAACTCGCTACCGTCCAGGACCCGGGCCAGCACCTCGCGCGGGTCGAACGGCACCTTCAGGTCGGCCGGGACGACGCCGAGCAGCTCCTCCGGGTCATAGCTCGGCGGGACCGGGACCGGGGTGCGCGGCGGCGGGCCCTGCTTGCGCCAGTTCAGCCGGCGTACGCACTGCCGGGCCAGCCGGATGCCGTGCCGCTCGTCGGAGGCGAGGAAGTCCGCCAGGCCGGACGTCGTGGCGTGCATCGCCGCCCCGCCGAGGGACTCGTCGTCGGTGGCCTCGCCGGTGGCCATCCTCACCAGCGGCGGCCCGGCCAGGTAGACCTGCGACCGGTCCCGGATCATGATCACCTGATCGGACATCCCCGGCACGTACGCGCCCCCGGCGGTGGCGTTGCCGAAGACCACGCTGACCGTGGGGATCTTCGCGGCCGAGAGCCGGGTCAGGTCGCGGAACACCCGCCCGCCCGGGATGAAGATCTCCGCCTGGGTGGGCAGGTCCGCGCCGGCCGACTCGACCAGGTTCACCATCGGCAGCCGGTTCGCCAGGGCGATCTCGCCCGCCCGGCGGGTCTTCGCGAGCGACCACGGGTTCACCGCGCCGCCGCGTACCGTCGGGTCGTTGGCGACGACCAGGCACTCGACGCCCTCGACCACGCCGATGCCGGTCACCACGCTCGCCCCGACGGGGAAGTCGGTGCCGTACGCCGCCACCGGGGACAGCTCCAGGAACGGGCTGTCCCGGTCGAGCAGCAGCTCGATCCGTTCCCGGGGGAGCAGCTTGCCCCGGCCGTGGTGGCGGGCCACGTACTTCTCCCCGCCGCCGGCCCTGGCCCGGTCGAGCGCCGCCTCCAGCTCGGCGAGGCGCTCCAGCATGGCCGCCCGGTTGGCCCGGTGCCCCGGCGCGGACGGGTCGATCGCGCTCCGCAGCGTCGTCACAGGCCCATGCCCTTCGCGATGATCTCGTTCATGATCTCGGTGGTGCCGCCGCCGATGCCGAGGATCCGGGCGTCCCGGTAGTGCCGCTCCACCTCGGCGTCGCGCAGGTATCCGTAGCCGCCGTGCAGCTGGAGCGCCTGGTCGACCACCTCGGCGCAGGCGGCCACGGCGACGTTCTTCGCCATCGCGACCTCGGTCACCACCGGCTCGCCGGCGGCCACCCGCGCCGCCACCTGATGCACGTACGCCCGGGCCGCCTCCGTGCGGGTGTGCATCTCGGCCAGCCGGTGCCGGATCAGTTGCCGGCTCGCCAGGGGACGGCCGAACGTGGACCGGTCCCGGCACCAGCGCACCGCCAACTCCACGCAGCGCTGCGCGGTCGCGTACGCCTGGGTGGCGAGGGAGAGCCGTTCCGTGGCGAAGCTCTGCATGATCGCCAGGAAGCCGGTGTCCTCGGGGCCGATCCGGTTGGCCACCGGCACCCGCACGTCCACGAGGGAGAGTTCGGCGGTGTCCGAGCAGTGCCAGCCGAGCTTCTCCAGCCGCCGCCCGACGGTGAACCCGGGCGTGCCCTTGTCGATCACCAGCAGGGTGAGCGAGCCGCTGCCCGGGAAGTCGGTGCAGACCGCGGTGGTCACGAAGTCGGCTCGGATGCCGCTGGTGATGTAGGTCTTCGAGCCGTTGACGGTGTAGTGGTCGCCGTCGCGGCGGGCGGTGGTGCGGATGCCGGCCACGTCCGAGCCGCCGTCGGGCTCGGTGATCGCCAGCGCGCCGATCATCGTGCCCGCGAGGGTCGGCCGGACGTACCGGTCGATCAGTTCCGCGTCGCCGGAGGCGACGATGTGCGGGAGTGCGATGCCGTGCGTGAACAGCGCCGCGATCAGCCCGGAAGAGCCGCCCGAGCGGATGATCTCCTCGGTGACGATGATCGAGTCGAGCAGGTCACCGCCGCTGCCGCCGACCGCCTCCGGGAAGCCGATGCCCAGCAGGCCCAGCTTGGCCGCGGTGGCGTGCAGGTCGCGGGGGATCTCGCCGGCCCGCTCCCAGCCGTCGAGGTAGGGCAGCACCTCCCGGGTCACGAAGGCCCGGGTGAGTTCCCGCAGCTGCCGCCGTTCGGGGGTGTCCACGATGGTCATCGGTTCCCCCCGGGCGTCGTGTCGGCGGCCGGGCCGGGCGGAAGGTCCGCCGGCAGGTCGACGATGCGGGAGCGGAGCAGTTCGCCGAGCGCCTTGGCCTGCGGGTCGAACCGGGTGGAGGCGGCCACTCCCTGTCCGAGCAGCCCCCGGACGACGAAGTTGACCGCCCGCAGGTTCGGCAGCTCGTACCGCTGCACAGTCAGCGGGGCGGTCTCCGGCAGCAGCTCGCGCAGCCGGGCCACGGTGAGCCAGCCGCGCAGCCACGACCACGTGGCGTCGGTGCGGGCCCAGACGCCGAGATTGGCGTCGCCGCCCTTGTCGCCGGAGCGGGCCCCGACCAGCTCGCCGAGCGGCGCGCGCCGGGTGGGGCGCTCGTCCGGCGCAGGGTCGGCGGCGGACGCCGCCTCGTCGGGCGGCTCGTCGGGCGGGCCGGCGGTGCGCACCGGCGGCGCGATCGGCACCCGCTCCCCGGACGGCAGCACGGCGACGTGCGACACCGCGTCCTGCGGCACGGCGTCGGCGGTGAACACCCCGTAGGGCGTCGCGTCGCCGGGCAGGGTGGTCAGCGTGCAGCCCGGGTAGGAGGCCAGGGCCAGCTCCACCGCGGCGGCCGAGAAGGCCCGCCCGGCCCGCGCCCGGTCGCCGTCCCGCAGGTGTACGTGCAGCAGGGCGCTCGCCGCCTCGGTGTCGCCGGTGTCGGGGTGGTCGGTGCGGGCCAGGATGAACTCCAGCCCCTCCTTGCCGACCGCCTCCTCGACCTGACCCCGCACCAGGGCCGCCTTGGCGGGGATGTCGAGCCCACAGAGGACGAAGGTCATGGAGTTGCGGAAGCCGCCGAGGTTGTTCACGCCCACCTTGAGGGTGCCCGGCGGCGGGGTGCCGCGGACGCCGCTCACCCGCACCCGGTCCGGCCCGTCGGCGCTCAGCTCGACCGTGTCGAGCCGGGCCACCACGTCCGGCCCGACATAGGCCGGCCCGCCCACCTCGTAGAGCAGTTGGGCGGTGACGGTCTCCACGGTGACCGCGCCGCCGGTGCCGGGGTGCTTGGTGATCAGGCAGGAGCCGTCCGCACGCAGCTCGGCGATCGGGAACCCGGGGCGGTGACCGCCGTCGGGCAGCTCGGTGAAGAAGCTGAAGTTGCCCCCGGTCACCTGCGCCCCGCACTCGACGAGGTGGCCGGCGACGGTCGCCCCGGCCAGCGCATCGAGGTCGTCGCGCCCCCAACCGAACCGGGCGATGGCCGGCCCGACCACCAGGGACGCGTCGGTGACCCGGCCGGTGACCACCACGTCGGCCCCGCCGTCCAGGCAGGCGGCGATGCCGTACGCCCCCAGGTAGGCGTTCGCCGTCAGCGCGTCCGGGCGGGGGAGCGCATCGCCCTCGACGTGGCCGACGCGCACGGTCAGGCCGAGTCGCTCGGCGAGCGCGCCGATCGCGGCGGCCAGCCCGGCCGGGTTCAGCCCGCCGGCGTTGGTCACGATCCGCACGCCCCGGTCCAGCGCGGTGCCGAGGCAGCCCTCCAACTGGCGCAGGAAGGTCCGGGCATAGCCGAGGGCGGGGTCGCGCAGCCGGTCCCGGCCGAGGATCAGCATGGTCAGTTCGGCCAGGTAGTCGCCGGTCAGCACGTCGAGTTCGCCGCCGTCGAGCATCTCCCGCCAGGCGGTGAAGCGGTCGCCGTAGAAGCCGGAGGCGTTGCCCACCCGCAGCACCCCGCTCATGCGGCGCTCCCCGTGCCGGCGTCGTCTCCCGTGCCTGCGTCGTCTCCCGTGCCGGCGTCGTCTCTCGGGGCAGCGTCGGCGGTCCGTGGCGCGCGGCCCGCGCCGGGCGGGCCGGCGAACGCCTGCGCGACGTCCAGCCACTCGTCGGCGACCGGGCCGGTCGCCGCCAGGGCCAGGTCGGCGCGGTGCCGCCGCTGGGTGACCAGCAGGCAGAAGTCGAGCGCCGGGCCAATGACCCGGTCGGCGGCGTCGGCCGGGCCGTACGCCCAGGTGTCACCGCCGGGCGCGGCCAGCTCGACGCGCACGGGCGCCGCCGGCACCGGCCGGCCGTGGGCGGCGAAGCTGTGGCCGAGGGTACGGACGCCGAGGTGCGCGACGTGCCGCAGCCGCGCCGTGGCGGGACGGGTGACGCCGAGCGCGTCGGCCACGTCCGCGCCGTGCGCCCAGGTCTCCATGATCCGGGCGGTGGCCATCGAGGCGGGCGACATCCGGGTGCCGAACCAGGGCAGCTTCCCGCCCTCGGGCACGCCCACCAGCGCGGCGGCGAGCGCGGCCCGCCCGGCACGCCAGCGGGGCAGCAGCTCGGCCGGCGGGGCGAGGAACTCCGCCGCGCCGGCGTCGACGAGCCGGGTCGGGTCGGGGGCGGTCGCCACGGAGGCGAAGAACGCCTCGGGGTCGGTGGCGGCGAGCAGCGCCACCTGGTCCGTCCAGGCGAGATGGGCGACCTGGTGCCCGACGCTCCAGCCGGGCGCCGGGGTCAGACGTGTCCACTCGCCCGGCGACAGGCCGCTCACCAGGCCGTCCAGCTGCTCGGACTCGTCGGCCAGATCCGCGATCAGGTCCTTGAGGTCGACCATGGTGCCTCCGGTGCGGGACGGGCCGGTCAGGGCGTGAGCAGGGTGGCGAGCTGGCGCTTCCAGGTGGCGAGCAGGGCGGTGCGACGGGCCGAGTCGTCGTTGAGCAGGTTGGCCACGCCGAGGCCGCGGAGCAGGTCGAGGGTCGCCTGCACCGCCTCGCGTACGCCCGGGCGGCGCTCGTCCACGTCGAGCAGGGAGACGGTGAGCCGGTGCATCTCGCGGCCGACCCGGGCCTCCAACGGCAGCAGGGCCTCGCGCAGCTCCCGGTCGGTCCGCGCGGCGACCCACAGTTCGAGGGCGGCGACGAAGAGCGGGCCGGTGAAGGCCGCGCCGAGCAGGTCGATCACCCGGTCGAGCCGCTGCGGGCCGGGCGGCAGCGCCTCGGCCTCGGCGCGCAGCTCCTCCGCCCGCCGTTCGGTGAGGTGCGTGACGGCGGCGGTGACCAGCTTGGCCTTCGTGGGGTAGTGGTGCAGCTGGGCGCCGCGCGAGACGCCGGCCCGGGCCGCGACGACGGTGGTGGTGGTGCCGGCCCAGCCGTGCTCGACCAGGCACTCGACGGTCGCCTCCAGCAGCCGGGCCTGGGTGGCGCGGCTGCGCTCCTGTTGAGGGACGCGGGTCGATGCGGCGGGCACGGGGACAGCGTGCCGGCCCCGAAACAAACAGTCAAGACTGACTTTTTTCTCACGGGGCGGGGCTGCTGGGTGCGTGACCGCCACTTCGGCCAGCGGACGGGCCGGCCGCCGCGCGCTGTCGAACTGATGTCGTAGACGATTCAGCTCGACAGGGGCGGCGCCGACGTCCCCCGGCCGGTCGCCCCTCAGCGGCCGTCGCGGAGGCCGGCGTCCCCCGGCCGGTCGCCCTCAGCGGCCGTCGCGGGGGCCGAACACGGCGAGCGCGTCGGTGTCGCTGTGCCGGGAGCGCAGGTACTCGTCGGCCCACTCGGCGGCGTCGGGGAAACCCGACTCGGCCGCCACGCGGGCGCAGGCCGCGTCCACGTCGAACGCGGTGCGGCGCAGCTGCACCCCGGGTCCGAGCAGCGCCCAGAAGGCGCCCGGGCCGCCGTAGGGCATCCCGATGCTGCCCGGGTTGACGACCAGCCGCCGGTCGGCCAGCCGGGTGAACGGCATGTGGGTGTGCCCGCAGACCACCGTCCCCACCTCGGCCGGCACCCCGGCGAGCACCTCCGCCCAGCGTGCCGTCCGGGAGTCGATGAGCACGACCTCCTCGTCGTCGCGGGGCGTGGCGTGGCAGAACAGCACCTGACCGAGGCCGGCGACTTCCAGCGTCACCGTCAGCGGCAGCGCCGCCAGCCGGTCGAGTTGGTCGGCGCGGAGCTGCTCGGCGGCCCAGTTCGAGACGTCGACGGGGGACTTGCGGCCGGCCCGGGCCTCCACCAGCTCGCGGTCGGCGTTGCCGCGCACCCAGCAGACCCGGTCGCCGAGGCCGGCGAGGAGGTCCAGCACCTCGACCGGTTGCGGGCCGGCCGCGATGTCGCCGGTGAGCACGATCAGGTCGGCGGTGGCGACGTCCGGCTCGGCCAGCACGGCCTCCAAGGCGGGCAGCGCCCCGTGGATGTCGGAGAGTACGGCGACGCGTTCCAGCATCGCTCCACCCTGCCCGCCGCGCCGGGCCGGAGTCCAGCGATTCTGCCCCAGGCAGACGGACCCTCTGGCTGCCGCCGTGCCGCCGTGCCGCCGTGCCGCCGTGCCGCCGTGCCGCCGTGCCGCCGTGCCGCCGTGCCGCCGTGCCGCCGTGCCGCCGTGCCGCCAACGCGAACCGGTCCGGCCGCAGGGGTGCGGTCCGGACCGGTGGCGTCGAGCGGGCCGGGGAAACCCGGCCGGGGCGGGCGTCAGACGCGGGCGCGGCGGGCCAGGCGCTCCGGGTCGAGGATGATGATGCTCTTGCCGTCCAGACGCAGCCAGCCGCGCGAGGCGAAGTCGGCCAGCGCCTTGTTCACGGTCTCCCGGGAGGCGCCGACGAGCTGGGCGATCTCCTCCTGGGTGAGGTCGTGGGTCACCCGCAGCACGCCGCCGTCGCGGGTGCCGAAGCGGCCGGCCATCTGGAGCAGGTTCTTGGCGACGCGACCGGGCACGTCGGTGAAGATCAGGTCGGCCAGCGAGTCGTTCGTCCGCCGCAGCCGGCGGGCCAGCACCCGCAGCAGCTGCTCGGCGATCTCCGGCCGGTTGTTCAGCCACGGGCGCAGGGCCTGCTTGCGCAGCCGCACCAGGCGGGTGTCGGTGACCGCCGTGGCCGTCGCCGTGCGCGGGCCGGGGTCGAAGAGCGACAGCTCGCCCACCATGTCCGACGGGCCCATCACGGCGATCAGGTTCTGTCGGCCGTCGGCCGCCCGGCGGCCCACCTTGATCTTGCCGGACAGCAGGATGTAGAGACTGTCGCCGGGCTCGCCCTCGTTGAAGACGATCTCGCCCTTGCGGACCTCGAGCGTCTCCATCTCCTTGGCGAGCGCCTCGGCAGCCTCCGGGTCGACGCCCTGGAAGATCCCGCTGCGGGCCAGTACCTCGTCCATCGCGCACCTCCACCTGCGCGTGCCGTCTTCTCGGCCGGGTCCGCCGTCCGCTGATCCCTCGCGCGTCGCCAGTCTAGGCGCACGTGAGCTGGAATCAGAGGCGCACCCCTGGAATCTTGATCGTTGGGCGTAACCTCCGCGACGTGGTCGAGCAGTAGGATCGCCCGCCCGCACGGGCGCCGGCGGGTCGAGGGGCGCCGGGCCGTAGGGTCACCACGTGCTGAGCGAACCCGTGCTGACCGCCCGTCGCGAGGACGGTCGGGACGTCCCGCTGCTGTACTGGCGCGCCGACCGGCCGCTGCGCGCGGTCAGTTCCGCGCCGCTGGGCGGTGGGCTCGGCGTCCGGCACTGGGTCGTCAACGCGACCGTGCCCATGTCGTACGACCGGGACGATCCCGCCGACCACCTGGCCGGGCTGGCCGACGGGCTCGACCTCGACGGGCCCGGGGTGGGCCTGCTGACCGGGGTGGACGTGTCCGAGGTGGTCGCCCGGGCGGACACCGGCGTGCGGGTCTGGGCCACCGTCGGCCTCGGCCTCCCGGTCCGGGCGGCCGAGCCCGCTCCGGCGGTGCTCGCCCAGCGGGTCGGCACGGTCAACATCGTGGTGTACGTCCCGGCCCGGCTCGGCGACGCCGCCCTGGTCAACGCGGTGGCCACCGCCACCGAGGCGAAGGCGCAGGCGATCGCGGAGCTGGGCCTGCCGGGCACCGGCACCCCGACGGACGCGGTCGCCGTGCTCTGCCCGGTCGACGGCCCGGAGTCGGCGTACGGCGGACCCCGCTCGACCTGGGGCGCGCCGCTGGCCCGGGCCGTGCACGCCGCGGTGACGGCCGGCGGGCGCGGCACCGTCGTCCCGTGGTCCGAACGACCGGCCGGCTGAACCTTCGTCCGAATGGCCCTCGTTTCGTCGATGCGTACCCGATAGGGTCGCGCTCGATGTACGCTGCCGCCTTTCTTCCGCCCCGCCGGCTCGCGCTCGCCCTGGGCGCGCTGCTCGCCGTCCTGCTCGCCGCCGGCTGCGGCGAGCCCGGCGCCGGGGGCGACCCGGTCTGGGAGCCCGGCAGGGGCGGTGGCGGCACCGGCGCCCCGGTCCGGTCCGGCGAGCCGGCCCCGCCCGCCGAGCAGTCGATCTCGCTCTCCGCCACCGGCGACATCATCATGGGCAACGCGCCGAACCGGCTGCCCGCCAACGGCGGGAAGGGCTTCTTCGACTCGGTCGAGAAGGCGCTCGCCGCCGACCTGGTGATGGGCAACCTGGAGGAGCCGCTCACCGTCGACACCGGCACCGGCAAGTGCGGCCCGAACTCGACCCGCTGCTTCCAGTTCCGCGCCCCGCCGGACTACGCGGCGCACCTGCGCGACGCCGGCTTCGACCTGCTCAACCAGGCCAACAACCACGGCTACGACTACGGCCCGAAGGGCTACGAGAACACCCAGAAGGCGCTGGAGAAGTACGAACTCGAGCACACCGGGGCGCCGGACCAGATCACCGTGGTCGACGTCAAGGGGGTCAAGGTCGCGGTCGCCGGCTTCTCGTCGTACGTCTGGTCCAACAGCCTCGTCGACATCGCCGCGGCCAAGAGGGTGATCACCAAGGCCGCCGGGATGGCCGACCTGGTCGTCGTGCAGGTGCACATGGGCGGCGAGGGGGCCGACAAGACGCGGGTGCGGCCCGGCACCGAGATGTACCTCGGCGAGAACCGGGGCGACCCGGTCAGGTTCTCCAAGGCGATGATCGACGCCGGCGCCGACCTGATCGTCGGGCACGGCCCGCACGTGCTGCGCGGCATGGAGTTCTACAAGGGCCGGCTGATCGCGTACAGCCTGGGCAACTTCGCCGGCGGGGGCAACTCGCTGAAAAACACCGGCCGGCTCGGCTGGGGCGGGGTGCTCAAGGTGTCGCTGAAGCCGGACGGCGGCTGGGCCGGGGGTTCGTTCGTCTCGACGTACATGAACTCCGCCGGCAAGCCGACCATGGACGGCGACGACCGCGGCCTGGGCCTCGTGAAGCAGCTCAGCAGGAGCGACTTCCCGGACACCGGCGCCCGGTTCGACGACTCGGGCGCGATCAGCCCGCCGCAGGGCGGCTGACCCCGGTCGACGCGGGCGCGTGGCCCCGGCGGCCGGTCACCCCGGCGACGTAGGCTGGCCGGCGTGACCATCAGCTCCTCCGTTTCCACCGAGACCGACCTCGGGCGTACGCGCCGCGCGCGGCGGATCGGCCGGGTCCTGACCGAGACCCACCCCGACGCCCACTGTGAACTCGACCACTCCAGCCCGCTGGAGCTGGCCGTCGCGACGATCCTCTCCGCGCAGTGCACGGACAAGAAGGTCAACGAGGTCACCCCGAAGCTCTTCGCCCGGTACCCGACCGCCGCCGACTACGCGGGAGCGGACCGGACGGAGCTGGAGGAACTGATCCGGCCCACCGGCTTCTACCGCAACAAGACCGACTCCCTGATCAAGCTCGGCCAGGCCCTCGTCGAGCGGTACGACGGCCGGGTCCCCGGCAAGCTCGCCGACCTGGTGACGCTGCCCGGCATCGGGCGCAAGACCGCCAACGTCATCCTCGGCAACGCCTTCGGCGTGCCCGGCATCACCGTCGACACCCACTTCGGGCGGCTGGTGCAGCGCTGGCGGCTCACCGCCGAGACCGACCCGGTGAAGATCGAGCACGCGATCGGGGCGCTCTTCCCCAAGCGCGACTGGACCATGCTGTCGCACCGGGTGATCTTCCACGGCCGGCGGGTCTGCCACGCCCGCAAGCCGGCCTGCGGCGCGTGCACGCTCGCGAAGCTCTGCCCGTCGTACGGCACCGGCCCGACCGAGCCCGCGGCGGCGGCGAAGCTGCTCAAGGGTCCCCGCGCCCGCGACCTGGCGGTGGCGGCCGGGGTCGACCCGGAGCTGGTGCCCGTCCAGGCCGTCGTGGCGGAGGCGCCGTGAACCGCCGAAACACCCCTGCCGTCGCCGCCGGTCAGCGCCCTCCGGGCCGGCGACAAGGCCTCGCCCTCCTGCTCGTACCCGTGCTGCTGGCCGCCGCCGGGTGCACCGCCGGCGCCGAGGAGAAGGAGAGCGGTCCCTCCGGCCGGCAGCAGGCCGCCGCCAACCGGCCGTCGCCGTTCCAGGACTGCTCGGCGCTCGGCGCCCCGCCCGCGTCCGCCGCGCCCGCCGACCTCCCGGCCGCGCCCGCCGACGCCCCGGCGTTGCCCGAGTTGACCCTGAACTGCTTCACCGGCGGCGCCCCGGTCGCCCTGCGGGACCTGCGCGGGCCGGCCGTGGTCAACGTCTGGGCGTCCTGGTGCCCGCCCTGCCGCAAGGAGCTGCCCGCCTTCCAGCGGCTCAGCGAGCGGGCCGCCGGCCGGCTCACGGTCCTCGGGGTGAACAGCCAGGACAGCCGGGACGCGGCCCAGTCCATCGGCGAGGACTTCGGCATCCGCTTCCCGGTGCTGGTGGACCAGGGGGAGAGCCTGAAGCGGGAGCTGAACCGCAAGGCCATCCCCCTGACCGTCTTCGTCGACGGGCAGGGCCGCGTCCGGCACGTCGACTCCTCCGGCGCGCTCGACGACGCCCGTCTCGGCGCCCTGGTCCGGCAACACCTCGGCGTGGCGGTGCCGGCATGAGCCGGCGACGGACACGGTGGGGCGCGGGGAACGCCGGCGTGAGCCGCCGGCGGGCGCGGTACGGCGCGGGGGTGCCGGCGTGAGCCGCCGTCCGCCGGGCTGGCTCGACCCGCTGCTCACCAGGCTCGGCACCGCGCGCAGCGAGGACTTCACCCGGCTGGTCACCCCCGAGACCGGGGGGCGGGAGAGCGCCGTGCTGGTGCTGCTCGGCGAGGAGCCCGGCGCCGGCCCGGACGTGCTGATCCTCCAGCGGGCCGCCACCCTGCGCAACCACGCCGGTCAGCCGGCCTTCCCCGGCGGCGCGGCCGACCCGGAGGACGCCGACGCCCCGGCGACCGCGCTGCGCGAGGCCAACGAGGAGGTCGGGCTCGACCCGGCCAGCGTCACGGTCCTGGCCGAGCTGCCGAAGCTCTGGATCCCGGTCAGCGACTTCGTGGTCACTCCCGTGCTCGCCTGGTGGCACACGCCGCACCCGGTGCACCCCCGGGAGCCGGCCGAGGTGGCGCACGTGGCCCGGCTGCCCATCACCGAGCTGGTCGACCCCGAGAACCGGATGCGGGTACGCCACCCGAGCGGCTGGATCGGCCCGGCGTTCTCGGCGCGCGGGATGCTGATCTGGGGCTTCACCGCCGGCGTCCTGGCCGCCCTGCTGGAGATGGGCGGATGGGCCCGGCCGTGGCCGCGCGACCGGGTCGTCGACCTGCCGCCGACCGGGGCCACCCCGGCGCCCTCGGCCGGCACCGACGCGGTGGACGAGACCCCGGTGCGCTGAACGGACGGTCACCTTCCGCACGCGATGGTCATTTCGCGGGCCGGGTGCCCGTACGCTTGACGCGTGTCCGCCGTGGATCTCGTACTGCTGCTGCTCATGCTCGTGTTCGCGATCAGCGGATACCGCCAGGGCTTCGTCATCGGGGTGCTGTCGTTCTCCGGCTTCTTCCTGGGCGCGCTGGTGGGCCTCCAGCTCGGGCCGCTGCTGGCGCAGCAGTTCGTCGACAGCGGCACCCGGGTGCTGATCTCCCTGGTGGCGGTCTTCGGGCTGGCGGTGGTCGGCCAGGCGCTCGCCGGCTGGGTCGGCTCCCACCTGCGCAAGACGATCACCAGCGACGTGGGCAGGCGGGCCGACGACATCGGCGGGGCGTTCGTCTCGCTCTTCGCCGTGCTGCTGGTCGCCTGGCTCGTCGCGGTGCCGTTGGGCTCGTCGTCGCTGCCCTGGCTGGCCTCCTCGGTGCGCAACAGCGCCCTGCTCACCGTGGTGGACCGGGTCCTGCCGGACCAGGCGCAGCAGCTCTCCACGGCGCTGCGGGACACCGTCGACACCAACGGCTTCCCGGACGTCTTCGGTGACCTGGCGCCGACCCGCGCCCGGCAGGTCTCCCCGCCCGACCCGGCGCTCGCCGGCTCGCAGGTGGTGGTCAACAGCCAGCGTTCGGTGGTCAAGGTGCTCGGCTCCGCCCCGAGCTGCTCGCGCCGGATCGAGGGCTCCGGCTTCGTCTACGCCGACGACCGGGTGATGACCAACGCCCACGTCGTCGCCGGCACCCGCTCGACGGTCGTCGAGCTGAACGGCGACCGGTACGACAGCAAGGTGGTCGTCTACGACCCCGACCGGGACCTGGCCGTGCTGCACGTGCCCGGGCTGCCCGGCCCGTCGATGCGCTTCGCCGCCGGCAACGCGGGCAGCGGCGCGGACGCGATCGTGCTGGGCTTCCCGCTCGACGGGCCGTACAACGCCCAGTCGGCGCGGGTCCGGGACGTCGACCGCATCACCGGGCCGGACATCTACTCCGCCGGGAACGTGACCCGGGAGATCTACACGATCCGGGCGCTCGTGCAGAGCGGCAACTCCGGCGGCCCGTTGGTCTCGTCGAACGGGCTGGTGCTCGGGGTGATCTTCGCGGCGGCGGCCGACGACCCCAACACCGGGTTCGCGGTGACGGCGGCCGAGGCCCGCCCGGTCGCCCTGGCCGGTGCCGAGCGCACCCGCGCCGTCGGCACCGGCGAGTGCACCTGACCGGTCAGCCTCGCGGCGGGCTGCCCGCGCCAGCCGCCGACCCGGGCCCGGACGACCCCGGCGGGGCACCGCCCGGCCCGGGCGGTGCCGGGCGGCCGGGCGGGGTGGCCCGCCAGACGGTGAGGGCGGCGGCGGTCGCGGCCACCACGGCCGCGCCGAGGAGCCAGCCGGCCAGCACGTCGCTGGTCCAGTGCACGCCCAGCGCGACCCGGCTGAAGCCGGTCACCAGGGCGAGCAGCAGCGCGGCCGCGCCCACCACCCGGCGGGCGGCCGGCCCGGCGTGCGGGAGGAACACCACCAGCAGCACCCCGGCGGCCAGGGCGGCGTTGAGCGCGTGCCCCGACGGGAAGGCCAGGCCGGGCGCCTGGGCCACCGGGTCGGGCAGGTCGGGCCGGGGCCGGCCGAAGAGCAGCTTGAACAGCGGGCCGAGCAGGCCGCCCACCGCCATGGTGACGGCGACCCAGACCGCCAACTGCCGGGCCCCCCGCCGCACCAGCCAGACCACCAGGAGCAGCGCGGCGGCCCGCAACGGCATCGGGGCGAACACGTCGGTCCAGAGGGTCATCAGGCGTACCCATGCCGGGTGGTCGGCGGCGTAGCCGACCAGCGCGTCGGTCACCGCCGTGTCCAGCCGGCGCAGCGGGGGCCAGTCCCCCAGCACCAGGAACGCCAGCAGCGTGAACGGCACCACCACCAGGAACGCGGCCCCCGCGGCGAGGGTCAGCCGCAGCCCCCGGGAGTCGTCGGGGTGCAGGCGGCGGCTGCGCCACGACGGTCGGGGCGGCGCGGCGAGGGTACGCGGGCCGGGCGTGCTCATGACATCAGTTCTACCCCGGACGCCGCCCGGTCAGACCCCGAGCGGGCCGCCGGGCGCGCCCGCGGGTCGGGCCGCGGCTCAGCCCGCCGACGGGCGGCGCCCCGGCCGGACCGGGCGACGCGGGGCGGCCAGCGGCGTCCACTGGCGGAACCGGCGCACCATCAGCGCCGCGCCGGTGAGCAGGGCGACGAAGAACGCGGCCCCGGTCCAGAGCCGTTCCGGCGTGGCCTCCTCGTGCGTACCGGCCGGCTGCGCCGTCCAGCGGGTCTGCCGACGCGGCGCGGCGAAGCCCAGCGGGTCGCTGCCGGCCGCCGCGACGTCGGCCCGCGCGGAGCCCGGCGCCGGCCCGAAGCCGACCACGCCCGGCGAGGCATCGTCGTCCAGCGGGTTGCGGCCCACCGGGGTCACCTCGGCGTTCAGCGCGGCGACCGGGTCGACCAGGCCGTAGCCGAAGCGGTCGTCCCGGCCGGTCGAACCGATGTCGCGGGCGGTGCTCAACAGCCGGTTCACCACGTCGCCGGCGGACATCTGCGGGTAGCGGGCCCGCACCAGCGCGGCGGTGGCGGCGACCAGCGGCGCCGCGAAGCTCGTGCCCTGCACGCGCCAGTAGCCGCCGGGGCGGGCCCCGACCAGACCGGTGGCGGGGGCGGCGAGCACCGTGGCCCGCCCGGTGATCGAGCCGGACCAGAGGTTGTGGCTGTCGCGGTCCAGCCCGGAGACCGCGATCACGCCCGGCTCGCGCGCCGGGTACCAGACCTTCGAGCTGGACGAGGCCGCCACGTTGCCGGTGCAGGCGACCACGACCACGTCCCGGGCGAAGGCGTAGTCGAGCGCGGCGGCCAGGGCGGCGCTGTCGCCGCTCCCGCCGAGGGACAGGTTGATCACGCGGGCGCCGTTGTCCACCGCCCAGCGCACCCCCTTGGCGACGATCATGGCGTCGTCGTAGCGGTTCTCGGCGTCGAGGACGCGGACCGGAAGGATCCGGGCGTCCGGCGCGAGACCCACCGCGCCGCGCCGGTCGTCGTTCCGGCCGGCGATCAGCCCGGCCACGGTGGTGCCGTGGCCGACTGGGTCGGCCGCGTCGGCGGAACCCTCGGGATCCACCAGGTCGAGGCCGGGCAGCACCTGGCCGGCCAGGTCGGGATGGGCCGCGTCCACCCCGGAGTCGATCACCGCGACGGTGACCCCGCGCCCGGTCGAGCTGCGCCAGGCCGTCCTGGCCTGCAACGCGTCGAGCTGCCACTGATCGTCGCGGATCTGGTCGGGGCGGCCCTGGGTGTCCGGCGGCGCGAGCGGCAGCGGTACGGCGGCGACCCGGGCGGCGGCGGGCGGCCGTGGGGCGGCGGCGGCCGGGGCGACCGGGCCGGCGACCGACGCGACGGTGGCCGCCAACCCGAGCAACGCGCGCCCGGCGATCCGCCGACCCGGCGGACAGCTGTGCCGCACCCTGGTCACATCCTCAGACCGTTCATCCCAGACGCAAACATGACGATCGGAGATTACCGGTTCCTCGGCGCCTTGCGGGGCGATCCGGGGACACCCGTCACGGCGACGGCAGATACGCCAGCTGGACCAGCCGCACGCCCTCCCGCCGGGTGACCAGCCGCCCGCGCCCCGGCGGCAGCGGCCCGGGCCGGACCGGGCCGACCAGCGCCCCCTCCTCCGGGCTGCCCGCCATCACCAGCCCGGCGGTGGACAGCTCGCGCAGGCGCTGCACGATCGGCTCGTACTGGGCCCGCCCGGCGCCGCCCGAGCGCCGGACGAGCACCAGGTGCAGCCCGACGTCGCGGGCGTGCGGCAGGTGCTCCTCCAACGCGCGCAGCGGGTTGGCCGGCCCGCCGGCGACCAGATCGTAGTCGTCGACCAGCACGAACAGCTCGGGCCCGGACCACCACGACCGCTCCCGCAGCTGCGCGGGGGTGACCTCGGGCCCGGGCGCCCGCGCGTGCATGTAGCCCGCGGCCGACTCGATCAGGTCGGTGGTGTGCGCCGCGGCGGAGCCGTACCCGATCAGGTGCGGGGCCTCGGTGAGGTCCGCCAGGCTGCGCCGGTAGTCGACCAGGATCACGCGGGCCTGCTCGGGGGTGAAACGGGTGATGATCGAGTTGGCCAGCGCGCGCAGGAACGACGACTTGCCGCACTCGGCGTCGCCGAAGACCACGAAGTGCGGCTCGGTGGCGAAGTCCAGTTCCACCGGGCGCAGGTCGGCCTCGGCGATCCCGACCGGGATGCGCAGGCCGGTGGTCGCGGTCAGGTCCAGCTCGGCGTACGGGAGCACCGGCGGGAGCAGCCGCACCGGGGGAGCCACCGGCCCCGCCCAGCTCCCGGCGACCTGCTTGACCAGGTCGGTGGTGTCGCCGCCGCAGGCGGCCAGCTGCGGCAGCGCGGTGAGGAAGTGCAGGCTCTCCGCGGTGATGCCCCGGCCCGCCGTCTGCTCGGGCACGTTCGCCGCCGCCCGGCGGGCCACCAGCGAGTCGGACGGGTCGCCGAGGCGCAGCTCCAGCCGGGAGCCGAAGAGGTCCCGGATCGCCGGCCGGAAGTCCAGCCAGCGCACCGCCGTCGCCACCACGTGCACCCCGTACGACAGGCCGCGGGTGGCCAGGTCGGTGATCAGCGGCTCCAGGTCGTCGTACTCGCCGCGCAGGGTGGCCCAGCCGTCCACCACCAGGAACACGTCGCCGAACGGGTCGGCGCCCGGCGGGCCGGTGCCGGCCAGCGCGGCCCGTCGCTGCCGCCAGGCGGCCATCGACTCCACGCCCAGCTCGGCGAAGCGCCGTTCCCGGTCGATAAGCAGCGTGGCGATCTCGCCGACCGTGCGCCGGACGGCCGTCGGGTCGGCGCGGCCGGTGACGCCACCGACGTGCGGCAGGTCGCGCAGCGCGGCCAGCGCGCCGCCGCCGAAGTCGAGGCAGTAGACCTGCACCTCGGCCGGGGTGTGGGTGAGCGCAAGCGCGCAGATCAGCGTGCGCAGCGCGGTCGACTTGCCGCTCTGCGGCCCGCCGACGACCGCGACGTGCCCGGCGGCGCCGTCCAGCGAGAGCCAGAGCAGGTCGCGGCGCTGCTCGAAGGGCTTGTCGACCACCGCCACCGGCACCTGCAACGCGCCGTGCAGGTCCGGATTGCCGAAGGCGAGGCCGCGCTTCGGGTCGGCGGCGACCGGCCCGAGCAGCTCGTCCAGCGCCGGCGCCCGGCCGAGCGGGGGGAGCCAGACCTGGTGCGCGGGCGGGCCCTGGCCGGCCAGCCGGTCGACCATCAGCTCCAACAGGCTTTCGGTGCCGCTCTCGTCGGCCGCGGCGGGCAGGGCTGGCGGTCCGACCGGCTCCGGCTTGGGCACGAAGTGCGTGGAGAAGGCGAGCAGGCGGAGGGCTCCCGCGCCGCCGGCGCCCGGCGCCGCGCCGCGCCGGCGCAGCGCCCCGGAGACGTACGCGGCCTTGAACCGCACCAGCGGCTCGGTGCCGAAGCGCAGGTACCCGTGGCCCGGGGAGCGGGGCAGCTCGTGCGCGTCCGGCACCCCGAGCACCGTCCGCGACTCCAGCGCGGAAAAGGTACGCAACCCGATCCGGTACGACAGATGGGTGTCCAGCCCGCGCAGCCGCCCCTCCTCCAGCCGCTGCGAGGCCAGCAGCAGGTGCACGCCGAGCGACCGGCCCAGCCGGCCGATCTGTACGAACAGGTCGATGAAGTCGGGCTTGGCCGAGAGCAGCTCGGAGAACTCGTCGCAGATCAGCAGCAGCGACGGCAGCGGGGCGAGCGGCGTGCCGGCGGCGCGGGCCCGTTCGTAGTCACGCAGGCTGGCGAAGTTGCCGGCCCGGCGCAGCAGCTCCTGGCGGCGGACCAGCTCGCCGTTGATCGCGTCGACCATCCGGTCGACGAGCGGCAGCGCGTCGGCCAGGTTGGTGATCACCGCGGCGGTGTGCGGCAGCCGGTCGAAGGAGGCGAAGGTGGCGCCGCCCTTGAAGTCGATCAGCACGAAGTTGAGCTGCTCGGAGCTGTGCGTGGCGGCCAGCCCGAGCACCAGCGTGCGCAGCAGCTCCGACTTGCCGGAGCCGGTCGCCCCGATCAGCAGGCCGTGCGGACCCATCCCGTCCTGCGCCGACTCCTTCAGGTCCAGCTCGATGGCGCCGCCGTCGGTGCCCACCCCGATCGGCACCCGCAGCCGCTCGCGGGCGGAGCGGGGCGCCCACCCCTGCTCGGCGGTGAAGCCCTCCGGGTCGCCCAGACCGAGCAGCTCGGGCAGGCCCGGCTCGGCGCCGGGCGGGGCGTCCGGGCCGCGTACGGCGGTGGCCAGCCGCAGCGGGGCGAGCCGCCGGGCGATCGCCTCGGCGTCGACCAGGTCGAGCCGGTCCGCCGTGCCCACCTCGGCGTGCCCCTCGGCCGAGTGGGAGTGCAGCCGGCCGTGGCGCAGCTCCAGCAGCAGCGCGAACCGGTCCAGCAGGCGCGGCGGCGGGGTGTCCAGGTCGATGATCGTCACGGCGTCGATGCCACCGTCCCCGGTCAGGTCGGTGGCCCCGGTCAGGTCGCCGCCGTCGAGCACCACCACCACGTGCGGGCCGTCGGTGGCGGGACCGGCCGGGCTGAACCGGGACCGGCTGGCCAGCACCTCGTCCAGCAGCCGTTCCAGCTCGGCCGCCGCGCTGGCGACCAGCCGGACCGGCCCGAGGGCGTCGGTGCGGGTGGGGTGGTGGGCGTGCGGCAGCCACTTGACCCACTCCCAGGCGGCCCGCCGCTCCGGCCCCGCGCAGACGGCGACGAGCAGCTCGTCCGGGGCGTGGAAGACCGCGAGCTGGGCGAGCATCGCCCGGGCCAGCGCCTGGCCGGCCGACCCGTCGCCCGGACCGCCGGTGGCGTCGCGCACGAACACCCGGGCGAAGCTGCGCAGCGAGAGCGCCACCGGCAGGTCGGGCACCACGGAGTACGCGTCCAGGAAGCGGCGCAGCGCGCCCGCCGTCATCGGCTCCAGCTCCTCCAGCGGGCGGGTGACCGGGGGGACCAGCGGGGTCGCGAGGGTCTGCGGGCCGACGGCGACCCGGACCACCGCGAAGTCCGGGTCGGCGGGGCGCCGTTCCCAGACCCGGTGGCTGTCGACGGTCGACCAGAGCCGGCCGGGATCCGGGTGCCGGTAGTAGAGCCCGGCGCGCTGCTGCCCGGCGGTGTGCCGGACCCGGCGGCGCAGCGCGGTCAGGTGCCGCAGGTAGTCCCGCCGGGCGGCCATCATCTCCGACTTCCTCGGCGTGCCGGAGGCGCTGCCCCACGAGGTCACCAGCATGGCCAGCGAGGAGAGCCCGAACATTCCGCCGACCACGTACGAGTAGGCCCCGCCGCCACGGCCGAACATCATCGCCATCGCCACCGTGCCGCCGAGCATGGGCAGCACCATGAGCAGCTGCTGCCAGCGCCCGCCGGCGACGGCGGGGATCTCCGGCGGCGCGTCCACCGGCAGCTCGCCGACCGGGATCTCCGGCGCCGGGCGTCGGGGTGGCCGCTTGATGACGACAGTGGACACTCGACCTCCTGACAGCGCTCGGTAACCCGAGCCTGGCTCATGGTAGGTAAAGTCCTGTCGTCCGCGCAGCCACCAACCCCGCTCGATATGGAGATCCGTCGATGACAATCGGGCTGGCCCGGGTCACCATCAGCGCCCCCCAACGGCGGGTGGACGTCGCGCTGCCCGAGCAGGTTCCCCTGGCCGAGCTGCTGCCGGAGGTGCTGCGGCACGCCGGCGAGGGGCTGGCCGACGACGGTGAACGACACGGCGGCTGGGTGCTGCGGCGCACCGACGGCGCCGTCCTGGCCACCGCACAGGCGCTGCTGCCGCAGGGCGTCCGCGACGGGGAGGTCCTGCACCTGGTTCCGGCCCGCGCGCAGTGGCCCGAGCTGGAGTACGACGACGTGGTCGAGGCGATCGCCGACGGGGCGCGGCGGCGCGGCGGCGCGTGGTCGCCGGCCGCCACCCGGGCCGCCGCCCTGGCCGGGGCCGCCGTGCCGCTGGCCGTCGGGCTGCTCGCCGTGGCGGCCGGCGGGCCGGGGCAGCGCGCCGGCTGGCCGGCCGCCGCCGTGATCGCGCTGCTGCTCACCCTCGCCGGGGTGGTGGCGTCCCGCGCCCACGGGGACGGGCCGACCGGCGCGGCCCTCGGCGGCTACGCCCTGCCGTACGCGGCCGTGGCGGGCGCCCTGGCGGTCAGCTCCGGCGACCCGGTCGGCCCGGTCGCCGGCCTGCGCTGGGTCGGCGCGCCCGAGCTGCTGGCCGGCTCGGTGGCGCTGCTGCTGGTGTCGGTGCTCGGCCTGGTGGGCGTCGCCACCCGGCTCCGGGTCTTCGTGGCCGGCGTCACCGTCGGGTCGGCCGGCGCGCTGACGGCGCTCGGCGGTCTGCTGCTCAGCCCGGACCAGACGGCGGCGGTCCTGCTCTGCGTGCTGGTCTTCGCCGTGGGGGCGGTTCCGCTGCTGGCCATCCGGCTCGGCAAGGTGCCGCTGCCCCCGATCACCCTGCCGACCGGCGAGCCGGGGGACGCCGACCGGGTCCGGGACCTGCCCGACCGGGACCGCGTCTACGCGGCGGTGGCCCGCACCGAGGAGATGCTCACCGGGATGCTGCTCGGGCACGCCGTGCTGGCGGTCGCCGCCACGCTGGTCCTCGGCCTCTCCGGCGGGGTCGCCGGCCGGCTGCTGGTGGCGGTCGCCGCGGCCGTGCTGCTGCTGCGCTCCCGGCTGTTCGTCGCCCTGCGCCACCGGGTGCCGACCGTGGTCGCCGGCCTCGCCGGGTACGCGGTGCTGGGCGCCGTGCTCGTCGACCGCTCCGGCCCGGCCGGCCGGCTCGCGCTGGTCGCCGGAGGGCTGGCGCTGGCCCTGCTGGCGGTGGCCGCCGGCACCACGTACGCCCGCCGACCGGTCTCCCCGTACGTCGGCCGGGTCGCCGACCTGGCGGACACCGCCCTGGTGGTCTCCGTGGTCCCGGTCACCTGCGCGGTGCTCGACCTGTACGAACGGGCCCGGGGGCTGCTCGGCTGAGCGGCCCCCGGGCCCGTCGACGTTCGGTGCCGGGTCAGTGCGTGGACTCGCCGCGCTCCTCGGCCTCCTTGGCGCGCCGGTACGACGCCGCGATCTCCGCCTCGGCCTCCTGCCGGCCGACCCAGGTGGCGCCCTCGACCGACTTGCCCGGCTCGAGGTCCTTGTAGACCTCGAAGAAGTGCTGGATCTCCAGCCGGTCGAACTCGCCGAGGTGGTGGATGTCGCGCAGGTGCTCCTGGCGCGGGTCCTCGTAGGGCACGCAGAGGACCTTGTCGTCGCCGCCCTTCTCGTCCGTCATCCGGAACATGCCGATGGTGCGGCACCGGATCAGGCAGCCGGGGAAGGTCGGCTCGGGGACCAGCACGAGCGCGTCCAGCGGGTCGCCGTCCTCGCCCAGGGTGCCCTCGATGAAGCCGTAGTCCGCCGGGTACTGCGTGGAGGTGAAGAGCGTGCGGTCCAGCCGGATCCGGCCGGTCGCGTGGTCGACCTCGTACTTGTTGCGGTGACCCTTGGGGATCTCAACCGTCACGTCGAAATCCATCTGCACGCTCCCTCGTTTGCCCACGCTGGCTAACGGAAACCAGCGGCACGCCGCCCCCGCGGGGGTGAATGCCCACCCGCCGGCTCCGGCCGCCGCATAGTGTTCGGACCGAAGTAGTGTCACCCAAGCAGATTTCGCGGGGGGAGGAGGGGGTCGTGGGGAGGGAAGATTCACACTACCGCCCGGAAGCCGGTGCCGGGCGGGGTACCGGGCGATCCGCATCGGGCGGCGCCAGCGGGCGCTTCCCGGTGCCCGACGCCCACCCACCCCGCACACCCGCGTCGGCCGGCGACCCCGGCCACGGGTACGGCTCGCACCCCGAGCGCTCCGCCGCCCACCGGGACGCCCCGCCGCCCTGGCGCCCGCCGAGCGCCGCCGGCCACGCCGCTCCGCCGGGCCACGGCGGCCACCCCGGCTTCGGGCCCGGCCACGGGTCCCCGCCCGGCCACGGCGGCCACCCCGGCTTCGGGCCCGGCCACGGATCCGCACCCGGCCACGGCGGTCCGGGCCTGACGGGCCACGGCGGTCCGGGCCCGGCCGGTCAGGCGCCGCGCGCCGAGGGGACCGACCTCTGGGCCGCGGTCGCGGCCCGCCCCGCCGGCGGGCCGCCCGACCGGGTTGCTCCGCCCCCGGCCGCATCCCCCGCGCCCGGCCCGCGTCGCCGCCGGGTCCTGCCCGTCGCGCTGGCGGCGGTCCTCGTGCTCGTGCTGGCCGCCGTCGGGATCGCCGTGGTCCGGCCGGGCCCCGTCGCCGACTGGCTGGGCGACGAGCCCGCCGACCGGACGGCCGCGCGGGCGGCGGAGCCTGCGCCCGTGGCGGTGCTGGCGGGCGCGGACCCGAACGCCCCACGGCCCACCCCCGAGGGGGTACGCGCCGCGCTCGAACCGTTGTTGGGGCAGGAGGTCCTCGGCAGCCGGGTGAACATCTCGGTGGTCGACGTCAACACCGGCGACCCCCTCTACACGCGGGGCGGGGACGACCCCACCGTGCCCGCCTCGGTGACCAAACTGGTGACCGCGGTGACGGTGCTGGCGGCGCGCGGCCCCACGTACCGCATCCCGACCCGGGCGGTCGCCGGCGCGAGTCCGGGTGAAGTGGTGATCGTCGGCGGTGGCGACCCCACCCTGGCAGTCGACAAGCAGGGCTTCTATCCGGGGGCCGCGCGCCTGGACGACCTAGCCGCCCAGGTGCGCAAGGCGCTCGGCGGCACGAAGCCGACGAAGGTGACCGTCGACGGGTCGCTCTACTCGGGGCCGGTCCACGAGCCGGGCTGGGACGAGGACATCCCCTTCAACGGCTACGGCAGCGCGATCACCGCGCTGATGACCGACGCCGCCCGCACCGACGTGCCGCGCGCCAAGCGCGACGACGCGAACGGCAACCACGCGGCCCAGCGGGCCCGGGAGCCCGACCTCGCGGCGGGCCGCTCGTTCGCCCGGCTGCTGGGCGTGCCGACCGACGCGGTGAAGCGCGGCACCGCCCCCGCCGCGGCCGACGCCACCGGGGGCGCACCCGGGCCGGGCGCCGAGCTGGGCAAGGTGGAGTCGCTGCCCCTGAACCGGATGGTCGACATCATGATCAGCGACAGCGACAACATCGTCGCCGAGGCACTGGCCCGACAGGTGGCGCTGGCCCGCAACAAGCCGGCCTCGTTCAAGGGCGGGGCCGCCGCCATGGACGCGGTGGTCGCCGAGCTCGGGCTGCCCGCCGACGAGATCGACCTCGCCGACGCCAGCGGGCTCTCCCGGGACAACCGGATCAGCCCGTCCCTGCTGACCGACCTGATCGTCCTCGCCGGCAACGGCAGCCGACCGGAACTCGCCGTCATGTTCGGCGGGCTGCCCGTGGCCGGTTGGTCCGGCACCCTGGCCGACCGGTACGACACGGCGGCGAAGGCCGGTGCCGGTGTGGTGCGCGCCAAGACGGGCACCCTGACCGGGGTGCACGCCCTCGCCGGCGTGGTCACCACCGCCGACGGCCGGCTGCTCAGCTTCGCGGTGCTCACCGACCGGGTGCCGGCCGTCGACACCGACATTCCCCGCCAGGCCCTCGACCGGGTCGTCGCCGCGCTGGCCGCCTGCGGCTGCCGCTGACCCGCCAGCGGCCCGCCGGGCCCGGCGTCGGCGGCTGCGGCCGGGAAAGGGTGGCTCCGCAGGCCCGCCAGCGGCCCGCCCGGCCGGGCGTTCGCGGCTGCGGCCGGGAAAGGGCGGCTCCCGCGCGCCCGGCCGGGGTGTCCCGGCGCGGGTACGGTGGGTGCATGGCGCAGTTCGTGGACTGGGATCTGGCCGCCGCTACCGCGGGGGCGCTGGGCAAGTCGGGCCCCCGGGTGTCGTACGCCGAGGCCACCGACGTGGTCAGTGACCTGCGGCGGTTGACCGACGAGGCGGCGGGGCACGTCGCGGACTACACGGGCCTGCGCTCGCAGGTGTCGCACCCGCCGGTGCGGGTGGTGGACCGGCGCGACTGGGCGGCCACCAACATCGCCGGGCTGCGGGAGGTGATCACCCCGCTGGTCGGCCGGCTCACGAAGGACAAGCAGCCCGGCCCGCTGACCGAGGCGATCGGCTCCCGGCTGACCGGCGTGCAGGCCGGCACCGTGCTGGCCTACCTCTCCGGCCGGGTCCTCGGCCAGTACGAGGTGTTCTCCGCCGACCCGGGGCAGTTGCTGCTGGTCGCGCCGAACATCGTCGAGGTGGAGCGGAAGCTGGAGGCCGACCCCCGCGACTTCCGGCTCTGGGTCTGCCTGCACGAGGTGACCCACCGCACCCAGTTCACCGCCGTGCCCTGGATGCGGGCGTACTTCCTCAGCGAGGTGCAGGCGTTCGTGGACGCGTCGTCGAGCGGCGGCGAGCACCTGCTGGAGCGGCTGCGCCGGGGCGTGGCCACCCTCTCCGACGCGGTGAAGGACCCGGAGAGCCGCACCAGCGTGCTGGACATCGTGCAGACCCCGGCACAGCGGGCCGTGCTGGACCGGCTCACCGCGCTGATGACCCTGCTCGAGGGGCACGCCGAGTTCGTCATGGACGGCGTCGGCCCGACGGTGATCCCGAGCGTCGAGCGGATCCGGGCGGCCTTCAACCGGCGCCGGGAGGCCGGTAACCCCCTGGAGAAGGCCATCCGCCGGCTGCTCGGCGTGGAGGTCAAGATGCGCCAGTACGCCGAGGGCCGCAAGTTCGTGCACGGGGTGGTCGACCGGGTCGGCATGGACGGCTTCAACAAGATCTTCGGTTCGCCGCTGACCCTGCCCCGGCTGGAGGAGCTCGGCGACCCGGACGCCTGGGTGGCGCGGGTGCACGGGCCGGTCGGTCCGGCGCCGGCCGTCGGCTGACCGCAGGCCCGTGCCCGCGCTCGCCCCGCCGGTGGCCGCGATCCGGGTGGCGGTCCGCCGCGCGCTGGCCGACCTGCCGCCCGGGGGTCCGGTGCTGGTCGCCTGCTCGGGCGGGGCGGACTCGCTCGCGCTGGCCGCCGCCACCGCGTTCGTGGCGCCCCGGCTGGGTCGGGCCGCCGGCCTGGTGACGGTCGACCACGGCCTCCAGGAGGGCTCCGCGCAGCGCGCCGCCGCCGTGGTGGCGTGGGCCCGCGAGACCGGTCTGGCGCCGGTCGAGTCGGTGCGGGTCGACGTGGCCGGGCGGCCCGGCGGGCCCGAGGCGGCCGCCCGCGAGGCCCGCTACCGGGCGCTCGCCGACGTGGCCCGCCGGTGCGGGGCGGCGGCGCTGCTCACCGGGCACACCCGCGACGACCAGGCGGAGACCGTGCTGCTCGCACTCGCCCGGGGCGCCGGCCCGCGCGGCCTGGCCGGGATGCCCGCCCGGCGGGACCTCGACGGGGTGCCCCTGCTGCGCCCGCTGCTGGAGATCGGCCGGGAGCAGACCCGCACGGCGTGCGCAGTGCTCGGGCTGAGCCCGTGGGACGACCCGCACAACGCCGACCCCTCGTACGCGCGGTCCCGCGTCCGGGCCGACGTGCTGCCCGCCCTGGTCCGCGCGCTCGGGCCGGGGGTGCTGGACAACCTGGCCCGGACGGCCCGGCTGGTGGCGGCGGACAACGCCGTCCTCGACGGGCTGGCCGTCCACGCGCTGGCCGACGTCCGTCACCCCGAGGGCGGGCTCTCGGTGCGGGCGCTGGCCGCCCTGTCGCCCGCGGTGCGCGGCCGGGTGCTGCACGCCTGGGCCCGGGAGCTGGGTGCCCCGCCCACCGCCCTGTCGCACCGGCACGTGACCGCGCTGGACACGCTGGTCACCGGCTGGCGGGGGCAGGGCGCGGCGCACCTGCCGGGCGGGCTGCGGGTGCTCCGCCGCGACGGCCGCCTCGCCATCGTCGTCCCCCGCTGACCCCTGCCCGACCGCCCCCGCCGACGTGCGGCGGATTCGGTGACCACGCGCCCGCGCAGGTCCCGCGGTCCCGCTTCCGGCGGTTCGCGAGATCCGGCGCGGCGGGTCGCCGCCGGGCGGGCCGGGGAGTGTGGCGGCGGGTCGGCAGACCCGGCGGGGCCGGTCGCCGGCGCACGGGCGACGGCGTGCGGACGGCGGACGCCGCGCGCGGGGCCGCGGGAGCCGCCGGGAGGCGGTAGACATGGCGGATGGCGTACCCCCGACAGCCGCTCTTCGCGCCGCACGGCGCGGTGGCGACGAGCCAGCCGCTGGCCGCGGCGGCCGGCCTGGCGGTGCTGCGGCGCGGCGGCAACGCCGTCGACGCCGCGCTGGCCACCGCGATCACCCTCACCGTGGTGCAGCCCCCGTCCAACGACATCGGCGGCGACCTGTTCGCGATCGTCTGGGACGGCGAGCGGCTGCACGGCCTCAACGCCTCCGGCCGGTCCCCGGCGGCGCTGACCCGCGAGCTGGTCCTCGCCGCCACCGGCGGGCGCGGCGCGGCCCCGGTCGAGGCGCTCGGCGGCGCCCAGTCGGCGGGGCCGGCGATGCCGGCCAGGGGCTGGCTGCCGGTGACCGTGCCCGGCGCGCCGGCCGGCTGGCGGGACCTGCACGACCGCTTCGGCTCGCTGCCCTTCGCGGAGCTCTTCGCGGACGCGATCGGGTACGCCGAGCACGGCCACCCCGTCTCCACGGGCGTGGCGGCGACCTGGTCCCGCGCGCTGGCGGCGCGCGCCGGCCTGACCGGCGAGGAGTACGCCGAGTTCGGCCGGGTGTTCGCGCCCGGCGGCCGGGCGCCCCGGCCGGGGGAGCGGTGGCGCAACCCCGACGCGGCGCGGACCCTGCGGCGGATCGCCGCCAGCGGGGCGGAGGACTTCTACTCCGGCGGCATCGCCGAGGCGCTCGACGCGCACGCGGCCCGCACCGGCGGCTTCCTCACCGGCGACGACCTGGCCCGGCACACCTCGACCTGGGTGACCCCGGTCTCCGCGCGCTACCGGGGGCACGACGTCTGGGAGCTGCCGCCGAACGGGCAGGGCCTGGCGGCGCTGCTGGCCCTGCACATCCTGGACGGGTCGGACCTGGCCGCGCTGCCGCTCGCCGAGCGGCTGCACCGGCAGATCGAGGCGGTGAAGCTCGGCTTCGCCGACGCGCACGCCCACGTCGCCGACCCGGAGCGGGTGCCGGTGCCGACGCGGGCGCTGCTCTCGTCCGGCTACGCCGCGTCCCGCCGGGCGTTGATCACCGACCGGGCCGGGGAGCCGGCCGCCGGCGACCCGGAGCGTGGGGGCACCGTCTACCTGTGCACGGCCGACGCCGGCGGCATGATGGTCAGCCTCATCCAGTCGACCTACCTGGCCTTCGGCTCGCACGTGGTGCTGCCCGGGCACGGTTTCGCCCTGCAGAACCGGGGGCTCGGGTTCCGCCTCGACCCCGCGCATCCGAACGCGGTGGCGCCGGGGAAGCGGCCGTTCCACACCATCATCCCCGGCTTCCTGACCCGCGACGGCCGGCCGGTGGGGCCGTTCGGGGTGATGGGCGGGCACATGCAGCCGCAGGGGCACGTGCAGCTCGTCTCGGCGACTCTCGACGGTGGGCTCGACCCGCAGGCGGCGCTGGACGCGCCGCGCTGGTACTGGCACGCCGGGCGGTCGGTGCTGGTCGAGCCGGAGCTGGTCGACACCGCCGAGGGCCGGGCCGCGGTCGCCGAGCTGCGGGCCCGCGGCCACGAGATCGCCGTCGCCGGGGAGCCGGCGGTCTTCGGGTACGGGCAGGCGATCTGGCGGCTGCCGGACGGCGGCTACGTCGGCGGCTCGGAGTCGCGGGTGGACGGCGGCATGGGCGGCTGGTGACCGGCCCCGGTCCGGCCGGCGGGCGGCTGGTGGTGGGGTTCAGACCCCGACCCGGTCGCGGAAGGTGGTCCGGTAGGTCTGTGGCGTGGCACCGACCCGGCGGGCGAAGTGGTGCCGCAGCGCCGCCGCGTCGCCGAAGCCGGCCCGGTCGGCGACGGCCTCCACGCTGAGCGGGGTCTCCTCCAGCAGCCGCCGGGCCAGCAGCACCCGCTGGTTGGTCAGCCAGTCGTGCGGCGTGGTGCCCGTCTCGGCCCGGAACCGCCGGGCGAACGTGCGTGGGGCCATCCCGGCCCGGACGGCCAGCTCGTCGACGGTCACCGGCCGGTCGAGGTGCCCCATCAGCCACTCCAGCACCGGCTCCAGGGTGGGCGCCTCGGGGGTCTTCGGGATGGGCGCCTCGACGTACTGGGACTGCCCGCCGTCGCGGTGCGGGGGGACCACCATCCGGCGGGCCAGGCGGGTGGCCGTCGCCGAGCCGTGCTCCTGGCGGACCAGGTGCAGGCAGGCGTCGATGCCGGCCGCCGTGCCGGCGCTGGTGAGCAGGCGGCCGTCCTGCACGTAGAGCGAGTTGCACCGGACCTTCGCGGTGGGGTGACGGCGTTGCAGCTCGTCGACGTACATCCAGTGGGTGGTGCACTCCCGGCCGTCGAGCAGGCCGGCCTCGCCCAGCAGGAACGCCCCGGAACAGACGCTCAGCACGTACGCCCCCCGGTCGGCGGCCCGGCGCAGCGCGTCGAGCACCTGGGCCGGAACGGTGGCGCCGTGCTGGTGGGCCGGCACGGCGACCAGGTCCGCCTCCTCGACGGGGCCGAGGCCGTCGTGCGGGGTCAGGTGGAAGCCCGACTTGGTGCGGACCGGCGCGCCGTCGGGGCTGCACAGGTCGAACCGGTAGGCGGGGAATCCGTCGGCGGTGCGGTCGGTGCCGAAGACCTCCGCGAGGACGCCCAGCTCGAACGCGGCGACGCCTTCCATGACGATGACGGCGACTGATCGGAGCATGTGACGAGGGTAACCGCACGACTGGCAGGAAATCGAGGGGGAGTGGCATCTCTGCCACTGTCCGGCCCGGCGCACCCGGCGCAGACTGGTTCCAGTCCGGTGCGCACCGGCGGCGAAATCGACATCAACCGTGTGAAAGCGAGCGCCGCCATGGAGTTCCTGTTCTTCCTGTTCTTCTTCGTCCTCCTCGCGGTGGCCTCGGCTGCCGGCCTCACCGCCGACAGCCGGGACTCCGCCGACTGGAAGGCGACCGACGACGGCCGCCGCTGGCGGTCGCGCACCAGCTGAGGTGATTAGCCCTCTTCGCGTTGTTCATCCGGGGCGGGACCGCGCCAAAAGGGGCGGCCCCGCCGACGAACGCCATCCGGCGTACGGCAGGCTAGGAGTCATGGCTGACGGCTCCTGGTACGACGCCGACATCGACCACGTGATCATCTCCGAGGCGCAGATCCGTGAGAAGACCGCGGAACTCGCCAAGCAGGTCTCGGCGGACTACGCCGACGTCGATGACGGGCTCCTGCTGGTCTGCGTGCTCAAGGGCGCGGTGATGTTCATGGCCGACTTCGCCCGTGCGCTCGGCCGCAACGGGCCGCCCGCCGAACTGGACTTCATGGCCATCTCCTCCTACGGCCAGGGCACCACCTCCTCCGGCGTGGTCCGCATCCTCAAGGACCTGGACCGGGACATCGCCGGCCGGCACGTGGTCGTGGTCGAGGACATCGTCGACTCCGGCCTGACCCTCTCCTGGCTGCTGCGCTACCTGGAGTCCCGCTCCGCGGCCAGCGTCGAGGTCGTCGCGCTGTTCCGCAAGCCGGACGCGGTCAAGGTGCCGGTGCCGGTGAAGTACGTCGGCTTCGACATCCCCACCGAGTTCGTCGTCGGCTACGGCCTCGACTTCGGCGAGCGCTACCGCGAGCTGCCGTACGTCGGCGTGCTCAAGCCCGAGGTCTACGCGCGGGCCTGAGCCCTCCTCGCATCGGCGTCCATCGAGCGGACGTTCAGCGGGCTCTCAGCCAGTCGGACTACGGTATAGGTCGGTGGCGTGGAGGCACCCTCCACGCCCGACCCCTCGAACCGCGGGACCGGGCGGTCGGGTGGCCGGGTGGGGAGCTCCCGTCACGTCGGCTGGACCCGGTTCGCCGACGCGCAGGCGTCAGGCTCGCGAGCTTGCTCCTCGCGCACGATGTTCCGTTCGTGCGCGACTGCGGGGCTCGCAAGCTCACTCCTCGCGCTCACGGTGTACCGTCGAATGACCGCGGCGCGGCAGTTTCGCGCCTCGGGGTCGAGCCGGCCCGCACGGCGGCTCCGGCCGCCGCGCAGGCGGCGACACCATCAGACGGTCAGGACGTCGATCAGGAGGATGCGGGCGCCTCGGCGCTCGACAACAGCATGGAACGTACGCGTTTCTTCCGCCGACCGGTGGTCTGGATCATCCTGGTCATCCTCGGCGCCGTTGTGCTCAGTCAACTGTTCACCGCTGGTCCCAGCTACCACCGGGTGGACACTTCCGTTGCGCTCGACCAGCTCAACACCGGCAAGCCCTCGATCAAGAAGGTCGTCTTCCAGGACAAGGAACAGACGATCCAGCTCGACCTGGCCGAGAAGACCAAGTTCGGTGACACCACCACCGACCGGATCGAGGCGCAGTTCCCCTACGAGGTCGGCGACGAGGTCTGGAACGAGGTCCTCGAGGCCAAGGCCAACAACCGGGTCACCGGTCCGGCCGACGCCAAGGTGTCGTCCGACAGCATCTGGGTGAGCCTGCTGGTCAACCTGCTCCCGATCGTCCTGCTGGTGCTCCTGCTGCTCTTCTTCATGTCGCAGATGCAGGGCGGCGGCTCCCGGGTGCTCAACTTCGGCAAGTCCAAGGCGAAGATGATCACCAAGGACACGCCGAAGACCACCTTCGCGGACGTGGCCGGCGCGGAGGAGGCCGTCGAGGAGCTGCACGAGATCAAGGACTTCCTGCAGAACCCGGCGAAGTACCAGGCGCTGGGCGCCAAGATCCCGAAGGGCGTGCTGCTCTTCGGCCCGCCCGGAACCGGTAAGACGCTGCTGGCCCGCGCGGTCGCCGGCGAGGCCGGGGTCCCCTTCTACTCGATCTCCGGCTCGGACTTCGTCGAGATGTTCGTCGGTGTCGGCGCCAGCCGGGTCCGCGACCTCTTCGAGCAGGCCAAGGCGAACGCCCCGGCGATCGTCTTCGTCGACGAGATCGACGCCGTCGGCCGGCACCGCGGCGCCGGCATGGGCGGCGGCCACGACGAGCGCGAGCAGACGCTGAACCAGCTGCTCGTCGAGATGGACGGCTTCGACACCAAGGGCGGGGTCATCCTGATCGCCGCCACCAACCGGCCGGACATCCTCGACCCGGCGCTGCTGCGCCCGGGCCGCTTCGACCGGCAGATCCCGGTGGACGCCCCCGACATGGAGGGCCGCAAGGCGATCCTGCGGGTGCACGCGAAGGGCAAGCCGTTCACCCCCGATGTCGACCTCGACTCGGTGGCCCGGCGCACCCCGGGCTTCAGCGGCGCCGACCTGGCCAACGTGATCAACGAGGCCGCGCTGCTCACCGCCCGCAAGGAGCAGCGGGCGATCAACAACGACTCCCTGGAGGAGTCGATCGACCGGGTGATCGCCGGGCCGCAGCGGCGGACCCGCGTGATGAGCGACCAGGAGAAGAAGATCACCGCGTACCACGAGGGTGGGCACGCGCTGGTCGCCTGGGCGCTGCCGCACGCGGCGCCGGTGCACAAGGTGACGATCCTGTCCCGCGGCCGGTCGCTGGGCCACACCCTGGTGCTCCCCACGGAGGACAAGTACACCCAGACCCGCGCCGAGATGATCGACACCCTGGCGTACGCGCTGGGCGGCCGGGCCGCCGAGGAACTGGTCTTCCACGAGCCGACAACCGGCGCCGGCAACGACATCGAGAAGGCCACCCAGCTGGCCCGCGCGATGATCACGCAGTACGGCATGAGCTCCAAGCTCGGCGCGGTCAAGTACGGCACCAGCGGCGACGAGCCGTTCCTGGGCCGCAACATGGGCCACGAGCGGGACTACTCCGACGCCGTCGCCGCCGAGATCGACGGCGAGATGCGGGCGCTGATCGAGCTGGCCCACGACGAGGCATGGGAGATCCTGGTGGAATACCGGGACGTCCTGGACAACATCGTGCTCGAGCTGATGGAGAAGGAGACCCTCTCCACCGCCGACATGGCCCGGATCTGCGCCCGGGTGGCCAAGCGACCGCCCATGGCACCGTACAACGGCTTCGGCAAGCGTCAGCCCTCCACCGAGCCGCCGGTGCTCACGCCGGCGGAGAAGGACGCGCTGAAGGTGCAGGCCCAGGCCGACGGGGCGCAGGCGACAGTCGGTGGCAGCTCCTCGAACAACTCGGACGGTACGCACTGAGCACCGACCCGACGGCCAGCTCCCGGGACGACCGGGAGCTGGCCGTCTCCGCGACCGAACCCGACGAAGACGGCCTCGACTACGTCGCCGCGCGCCTGGTCAGCGGCAAGCTCACCGGCCGGCGCGTCGAGGACACCGTGGACCTCGGCCGGATCGAGAAGGCCGTTCGGGAGATCCTCGTCGCCGTCGGGGAGGACCCGGACCGCGACGGGCTCCAGCAGACCCCGGCCCGGGTGGCCCGCGCGTACGCCGAACTCTTCGCCGGACTGCGCGTCGACCCGGCCCAGGTGCTCAGCACCACGTTCGAGGCCAACCACCAGGAGCTGGTGCTCGTCCGGGACATCGACGTGATGAGCCTCTGCGAGCACCACCTGCTGCCGTTCCGGGGCAGCGCCCACATCGGCTACATCCCGGGGCCGGACGGCCGCATCACCGGCCTGTCCAAGCTGGCCCGGCTGGTCGAGGTCTTCGCCCGCCGGCCGCAGGTCCAGGAGCGGCTCACCTCGCAGATCGCCGACCTGCTGATGGAGCGGCTCGCGCCGCGCGGCGTGGTGGTGGTGCTCGAGTGCGAGCACATGTGCATGGCGATGCGCGGCATCCAGAAGTCGGGCGCCCAGACGATCACCTCGGCCGTGCGGGGCACGCTCCAGCACGACGCCAAGTCGCGCGCCGAGGCGATGGCGCTGATCATCCCCCGCTGACCGACCAACCGACCGGCCGGCCGATCCGCACCGGGGTCGGCCGGCCGTCGCGTGTCGAGGGGCGGCACCGGCACAGCCGCGCGGGTGTGCGCGACGCCCGGCGGCGGTTCCGCTCAGCCGGCCAGCATCGCGAGCAGCAGGCCCGCGCTGACGAGCACGGCCGGGACCAGGCACACCAGCGCGCCGAGCCGGGCCGTGCGGTCGACCCGGCCACCCTCCGCAGGCGGGAAGAGCCGCCCGACGCCGAGCCAGCCCGCCGCGAACGCCATCGCCGGCATCGGCAGCCCGCAGAGCAACGCGGCCACGCTCGCCGCCCCGGTGCCGGTCGTCACGAACAGCGCCACCTGGAGCAGCGGCACCAGCAGCGCCAGCGGCCCGTACAGCAGCAGGTTGCGGGGGCGCGCCGGCCAGGCGGCCAGGCGGGGCAGGCCGCGCGCGGTCAACGCGGCGTCCGCGGCGTCCGCGCGGCCCCGGGCGGCGCGGAGCGCGGCCAGCACCGCGGCCGGCCCGCCCGCCATCGACCGGGCCGCCTCCGTCAGCTCCGGCGGCGTCGGGACCAGCGAGATCGGCGGTACGCCCAACTCGCGCAGCCGGGTCTCCTGCGACGCCAGCCGGGCGCGGACGGCCGTCAGCTCCTCCCGGGCAGCCTGCACCGAGCGGGCCTGCTCCCCGGCGGCGGTGGCCGCGTCGCGGCGTACCCCGTCGAGCTGCCGGGCGGCGGCGAGGTATTCGGTCCACGCGGCGGGCGCCGGGTCGCCGCCCGCCACGGCCTCCGACGCCGCGCCGTCGGGCCGGCCCGACGGCGGCCCGGCGGCCGATCGCTGACGTCCCGGGCCGGCGTGCGCGGCCCTGCTCCGTGCCCCGCTGCGGCTCATGTCGGCTCACCCTCCTCGCCGGCGAAGGGGACCAGTACGGTGCCCTGCTCGCCCGGTGAGTCCCAGAGCACCGCCCGGCCGGGTCGGGGCCGCCACTCCACCGGCCGGCCGAAGACCGACGTGAGCTGGGCGCCGGGCAGATCCACCACGGCCACCGCCGCGAGCTTGTCCACCTCGCCGTCCGGCTCCAGCAGCGCCGCGAAGGACGGCGCCGTGCGCCAGCGGCCGAGCAGGTGCCGGCCGGTGGGCGGCCCCTCGCGCAGCAGCGCGCGCAGCCGCTCCGGGGGCAACTGCTCCGGTGACGGCACGTCCAGGCCGAAGACCACCAGGTAGGCCGGCTCGGCGGAGTCCACGGCGGCGGGCAGGCCGGCGGCGTCCACCGTCTCGACCGGGTGACGGGCGGCCAACTCGGCCGCCAGCGCGTCGGCCAGCGGCCGGCAGTCGGCGTCCGGCGCGGCGAGCACGAAGCGGACGGTCCCCGGCGCGTGGTGGGCGGCGGTGCTGCGGGCCGCGGTGACCAGGAGCCGGGCCGCCTCCGGGCCGGGACCGAGCACGGCCAGGTTGCGCCCCGGCGCCGGCCCGAGCGGCACCGCGACCGTGGTCCGGGCCACATCCACCGCCCGGCCCAGCAGCGCGGCGGGACCGGGCGCCCGCCCGGCCAGCGCCGCCCGGTGCCGGGGGTCGTTGCGCAGCAGCGGGCGGGCGTAGCCGGCGAAGACCACCGGCGGGGTGGCCCCCTCCGGTCGCGCCGACCAGAGCCGGTGCCGCAGCTCCTCGACCGTGTCGGGATGGTCCTGCGGGTCCGGGAAGCGGACCATCCGCTCGTGCCCCCGGATGGCGCCCCGAGGGCCGCCGAGCCCGCCCGCCGTGTTCACCACCGCGCTGCCCACCGGTAGCCCCGCAGCGGAGTCGTTGGTCGGTTCCAGCACCGCGCCGCCGCCGGGCAGCGCCACCCGCACCGGGAACTGCCCCAGCACCGAGTCGCGGTCGGTACGCGAGCCCAGCCCCAGGTCGCCCTCGCCGGCCAGCACCAGGTGCACCCCGTACGCGCGCCCGGTGCGGGCCAGCACGTCCAGCCGGGTGGCGACGTCCGCGGCAAGCCGGTCCCGCTCGGCGAAGAGCAGCGGGAGATTGTCCAGCACGCAGACGATCCGGGGCATGGCCCGGTGCTGCCGCAGCTCGGCGAAGCGCTGCCCGCCCGCCCGGCTGCCCGCCTCCTCCCGGCGGCGCACCTCCGCCGCCAGCTCGTCGAGCAGGCTCAGCACGTACTCCCGGTCGGCGGCCATCGCGGCGGCCCGGACCTGCGGGATCCACGAGCGGTCCCGCTCGGTCTGGAGGAACTCCACGAAGGACTCGGCGTCGGCGAGGTCCACCAGGTAGAGGAGCAGCTCGTCGGGGCCGTACCGGGCGGCCAGCCCCAGCAGCGCCGTGGTGAGGAACGTGGACCGGCCCGCGCCGGAACGGCCGCTGACCAGCCAGTGCGGGGTCAGCTCCGTGAACCCGAGGGACACCTGTCGGCCGCCCGCGTCACCGACGGTCGTCGCGAGCCCGTCCACGGCGGTCGCCGTCCACAGCTCCTCGTCGGGCGCGGGCAACAGGTCGGTCAGGGCCAGCCGGGAACCCGCCTCCACCTGCGCGGCCAATCGGCGGCAGACCGCGTCGACGAGCTCGGCGGGCGGATCCGCCTCGATGAAGACCGGCGAGTTCAGCCCGCCCGGAGGGTCGGCGCCGGGACCCGCGAACGACCCGCCCGGCGGGTCACCCAGCAGCGCGTACGCGTTGCGGACCGCCAGCGTCGTCGCCTGCGGCAGCGGCGCCCGGTCGGCGTACGGGCCCGCCGGGGGCCAACCGGCCACGATCAGGTGCAGCCCGGCGGACCGGCCCTGCTCGGCCAGCGCCTCGACCCGGGCCAGGTCGGTGGGGCCGGTCTGCTCGGGCAGCGCGGCGATCACCAGCAGCAGCGTCCGGTCGTGCCGGCGACGCCCGCTCGCCCCCGGGGCCACCCACTGCTCGGCCTCGGTGAGCACGGCCCGCAGGCCCGCGACGTCCACCGCCGGGGGCGGCAGCAGACCCGCGTCCCCGAGCGCCGCGAACGGCGCCAGCGTCGCACCCGTCGCGTCCACCGCGCGGACCAGCAGCGCCCCGGCCGGCGTCGCCGCCAACACCCGCAACAGTACGGCCCGCAGCAGCCCCGCCACCCGTGGATCCCGGGCGTCGACGTCCACCGCGAGATGCCCCGTGCCGAGCAGCGGCACCAGTGCGGGGAAGCGCGCGTCGTCCAGCGGCGCCGCCGTGCCGACCCGGACGAAGGGTGGCGGCCCCTCGCCGGCCGGTGCGGTCGGAGCGAGCGTCTCCAGGGTGTCACCCGCCCAACCCGGGGCGAGCGCCGCCGCCGCGGACCGGAGCCGGTCGGCGAGCTCGTACTGGCGGTGCTGGTCGGCGGGGACGGGACGGGTGTCGTCGAGGATGCCGGCGGCGGCGGTCGCGGTGGCGGCGGCCCGCCGGTGCAGGGCGGCGGCGCGGTTCGTACGTGCCTTCGGACCGGTCACCGCGTCCACCCCCTCTGCCCGAGGTTGGCAACCCCTCCCCGCGCAGAGACGGTAACCCAGGCGGAGCGGCTCGTCCGGGATGCGCGGCGGCGCTGCGCCGGTGTTGTCGTGGATCTCACCATTGGGGAGTGGTCCGTCACGATCCGCTGCATCTGGGGCATTGGGTCTCCGGCGCCCAGCCGTTAGCCTCAGAGGGTGGAATCAGTGCAGCCCCCCGCCGGTTCCCAGGTCTCCCGCGTACCGGCGCAACGGCCCCCCTCCGACCACCTGGCGCCGCCGGCTCCGGCCCCGGCGCCGGAGCGGCCGAAGCGGCGGACGCGCACTGTGCTCACGGTCGTCGCAAGCGTGCTCGCGGCGCTCTGCCTCGGCGGCGTCGCCGCCGGATTCGTCCTCTACAACCGAGCCGCCGCGCCCGACCGCAGCGCGCCCGACGTGGTGGTGGACAACTACCTCCGGGCCTTCCTCGTCGACCGCAACGACACCCGCGCCGACCTCTACACCTGCCAGGGCACCGGTGAACTCGGGCAGTTGAGGGCGCTGCGCGACGATCTGGTCGCACGCGAGAAGCGGTTCGCCACCACTTTCACGATCAGTTGGGGCAGCCTGCAGGTCGAGGAGCAGGGCAATAGCGCCGAGGTGCAGGTGAACCTGATGATCTCCGCCTACGTGGACGGGATCTCGCAAAGCGACAGACAACCCTGGCGGTTCACCACCCGTCTCGATGACGATTGGCGGGTTTGTGCGGGATCCAGGCTGGCCTGACCCGTCACTCGATCCAGAGCAGGTGGACCGGCACCTCCAGTGTGGTCGGTGACTGGCCCCGCCAGGCCCAGCGGTACCACTCCATCTCCGGCGTGACCCGCACGCAGATGTCCCCGTCGGCGCCCGAGTAGGTCTCGGTGACGGCCCGCAGGTCCCGGTGCTCGACGGACTCCACGACGTGTACCACCCGGCGGCCGGTCACGGCGTCCACCTCGAAGACCGGGGTCGGTGCGCGGTGTGCCGGGGCGTCGAGGGAGACGAGACGGACACCCGCCTCGCGGTTCACCGACGTATCCGACGGCCGGGCTCCCACCGTCTCCACCCAGACCCGCTCGACCGGGACCAGCGGTGCGAAGACCTCCACCTGGTCGGACTCCGCCCGGTACCACTCGTGTTCGGGGATGACCGGTACGTAGGTCCGACTGCCCTGCACCACCCGCTCGTCGGCCCGCAGGTCGCCGCGCCAGCCCAGCCCGGGCAGGCCGACCAGCACCCGCCGCCCACGCAACTCCACCCGGCCGGTGGCCGGCACGATCTCTATCGGTCGGGGTGGCCGGGGGGCCCAGTCCGGTTGGTCGGCGAACGGGTCGGGAAGCGGCTCGTTCATGACGCCGAGCGCCTCATCCGGCGCCCTTGAGCGGCGCGCCCCGCGAGCGCATGAACGGCACCGGGTCGATCGCGCCCCGGCTGCTGCGGTCCTCGTCCTCGTGCACCTCGAAGTGCAGGTGCGGGCCGGAGGAGTTGCCGCTGCTGCCCACCTCGCCGATGACCTCGCCGGCCTCGACGGTCTGGCCGACGGAAACCCGGGGCTTGCTCACCATGTGGCAGTAGCGGGTGATGAAGCCACCGGCGTGCAGGACGTCGACGAACCAGCCGCAGCCGCCCTTGTCCGGCCAGCCGTCGACATCGCAGCTGAGCCGGCCGCGATTGTCCGGGTCACAGCGGGAGACCAGGACGCGACCGGTGGCGGCGACCCGGATCAGGGTGCCCTTCGGGGCCGCGATGTCGACCCCGTTGTGCCCCGGCCGGCTCGCCGTGCGGAAGCCCGACCCCACGCCGCCCGGGATGGGGGCCGTCCAGCCCGAGGCGGCGATCTCTCCCCCGGCAGCCCGGTCGCACGCCTGCCTCCCGCCGACCAGTACGGTACGGGCCGCCCCGCCGGCCAGGGCGTTCACGATCTGGGCGGCCTTCTCCTCGTGTTTGGCGTAGGCGTCCGGGAAAGCGCTGATCTGCACGGCCTGGGCGGCCCGCGTCAGCGGCATACGCTCCCAGCCGGGCAGCTTGACCAGCTTTTCGTAGAACTTCCGGGCGGCGTACTCGGGCGTCATCCGCTGAGCGACGCTGCCCCAGCTCGCCCGCTGCTGGAAGAGGCCGACGGAGTCGTGGTCGGCTCCGACGCCCTCGTTGGGCAGGTTCCCGGACTCGGCGACGGTTCGGTTCGCCAGGTTGCGCAGCCGGGACTCCTGCATGGCCGTCGCCACGGCGATCACCCACCCGCGTGGCGGCACCTTCATCTCCTGCCCCACCTTGATGATCCGAGCGGCGTTGCGCAGCTCGACCTCGCCGTACTGGGACATCCGGGGCATGCTGCCCCGGATGTCGACCCGGAAGTCCTCCGTGCAGTCCATGCTCGCCGGCGTCATCCGGTCGCCGGCGTCGCCGCCCAATTCCGTGAGGAAGAAGGCGCCGGCGCCGCCGGTGCAGCAGAGCAGGGCGAACGTCGCGGCCAGCGCGGCCGCCAGGGCGCCGAGCCGGAGCTGCCGAGGGCGGGATCGGGTCTCGTCGCTCATTCCTGCTCCCAGTCCACCGCGTCCACCAGCCACCGCCCGTCAGGCGCCACCAGTTCGAGGCGGAGCCGTCCCGCGTCGAGCGGGACCAGCACCTCGACGAAGTTCTCGGTTCGGGGTTGGAGCGTGGCCTCACCGGCCACCTGCGCGGCCGGAACCCCCGCGGGGTCGGCGCCCGCCAGCTTCTCGGTCAGCGACGGGGTCGACAGCGGACGCAGCCCTTCCTGCCACTGGTCCGCCGTGACGCCCGGCTTGCCCAACCACGCGGCGACGAACCGCTCGGCGACTTCCTCCGGCGTGGGCTCGCCCGCACGGGTGATCGGGGAGGGGGGAGCGCCCGTCGAGAAGGCCCCGTCGTCACCGGCGGTCGGGGCGACCGTGGTGATGGGTCGGCTCGGGCGGTTGCTGAGCCCGTCCGTCGGATCACCGGGACCGGAGACCAGCCGGGCCGCCCCGATGACCCCGAACACCACGACCGCGAGGGCGAGCGCGATGCCCAGCCGGGACCGGAGCAACCGGGTGACGAGGAATTCAACCGCCCGACGCACCGCACTCACCGCGCCTCGGAGCGGATCCGCGGAGTGGGCCGTTCCGGCTCACGGTCGGCCGAGCCCGGACGGTAGATGACGAACGACGGGCTCTCGTCGGGCACGTCGGGCTCCGTCCAGGTGGCCGGTTGCCGTCGACGGGGCCGGGGCGCGACCGGGCGCGAGGGTTCCCGCTCCGTGGTTTCCGGCGCCTCGGTGGCCTTTTCGCGGCCGTCGGGCCGCTGCCGCTCCTGACCACCGCCGGTGGAGGCGTGCGACGGGTCCTCCCGCCGGGCTTCCGGCCGCAGGGTGCTCCTCTCGGCCACGGCGCCGCGACGCCGACCCTTCGCCGGCTCGGCCGTGCCACCCGGCTCCGCCACATCCAGCCGGGCGGCCGTGCGCATGTCCCGGAAGAACCGTCGGTGCCACGAGCCGGCCGAGCTGACCGCCTCGCTGCTGTCCTTGCCGCCGAGTTGGGTGATCCGCCGGTAGGGACGCAGGAGGAGCCAGCCCACCACGCCGCAGAGCCAGACCAGCACTACCTGCAGCCAGCCCGGCAGCGTCGGCGTGCTCATGATGAGGTCGACCGCGAAGAGGTAGATGGCGGCACCCGTGCCGAAGATGGCGATGTTGAAGACTGCGGCGACCACCGCGTTCCCCAGCCGCCGCAGCCCCGCGCTGGCCGGTCGCAACAGGCCCACCGTACCGAGGATGGGCGCGGCGATCACCGCCCAGCGGAAGATCAGGAACCCCAGCAGCACCAGCAGCGAGGCGGTCAGGTCGAACATCGCGAAGAGCACGGCGGCCAGCACCGCGATGAATCCGGCGCCGATCCGGTCCATGTCCCGGACGCCCTGGAGGTACTCGTACGCCTCCGGGTCCTCCGTCTCGATCTGCTGCGCGACCCGGGCCCACTGCTGCTGCTTCGCCTTGATGGTGGCGTCGCGGGTGGCGGGATTCGACCGGAGCTTCGCCGCCTCCTCCCAGGAGAGCGACTTCGCGTCGTAGAGGGCCGGGCCGTACTTCTTGGCGGTCTCGCTGTCCGCCGAGCCGAGCACCCCCCGCAGCCAGTTGCGGTAGAGCATGGCCTCGGTCGCCGTGTCACTGGCCCGGACGGCGGGCGGTCGCTTGTCGACGCAGGCGTCCGGATTCGGCAGGGCGCATTTGTCGGTGGGGATGTCCTTCGAAGCCGGGCCAACGGCGTCGTGAACCACCCCGAGTGTGGTGACGAGGGTGCCGTCGGCGATGTTGGCCGACTTGACCGGCCAGGCCGCCAGGGCGGTCACGGCCACCATCACCAGCAGCGCCCAACCCGCCGTGGTCATCGCGTTGCTCATGTCCGATTGGCGGGAGCGCCAGAGCAGGTAGAGGCCGACCACGCAGAGCGTGACGATGCCGAAGACGCTGAACACCTTCTGGTAGACGGCCTTGGTCGCCTGGTCCACCAGCGGGTCCGCCCAGCCCCACATCGAGCGCGGGTCCCAGGCGCGCTCCCGCAGCGCGTTCGAGGCGCCGACGATGGCCGTGGCCATCATGAACTCGCCGTTGGCCACGGTGTTGGTGAACTTGTAGTCGGGGTGCAGCACCGCGGTCGCGCAGCCACTGTCGATGTCGTACGTCGAGTAGCTGTAACCGGCGTATCCGTAGTCGCTGTAGAAACCCTTCGGGCCCGGCTTCGTGGCCGACTCCGGCCGTGAGGCGAACCAGCCGGCCAGCCCGGAGTCCGGGGCGCCGGGAGTCGGGGCGTTCCGGCACTTGACTTGCTCGTCGGCCACCTCCTTGAGCTTGGCGACGCACGCGCGGAAGTCGGCCTGCCACTCCTGCGTGGTGCAGAGGTCACTCGCTGCCGCCTGGGCCGTCGGTAGCGCGGCGGAGGCCGGCGTGGCGCCGAGGGCCGGCCAGCCGATCGTGGCCCCGGCGAGTACGCCGAGCGTGAGCAGGAACGCCGCCAGCCGTGCCCGGACCCGCGCCATGTCACGCCTCCAGGTTCGGCAGGACGGCCGGCAGGACCCCGGCGGCCGCGGCGATCGCGGCGGGAGTGGTGTCGAGGTGGTCGAGCAGTCCGTCGACGTACGAGACGTCGACCCGGACCTTCTGCACCCGCCCGTCGACGTCCCGCATCACGAACTCACGGAAGCCGAGCCGGGCGGCCGAGGTCGCGTCCGCGGTGGAGAGCGAGGCCAGGGTGGCCTCGTAGCCGTCGTTGACCGGGACCCGCAGCAGGCGCAGCGCCTCGGAGGCGATCTCCGCGTCCTCGGCGATCCGGCCGACGAAGACGGTGGAGACGAGGTTCTGCACGTCGAGGCCGAGGATGTCCTTCGGGTTCTGCGAGGCCACCAGCGCCGCCAGGTTCCACTTGCGGGAGTCGCGGGCGAGCCGGACCAGGAAGGACCGGCCGGAGCGCCACCCCTCCATGAAGTGCGCCTCGTCCAGGCCGACGAGCTTGCGGGACGACATCGACCCGCCGTAGCAGCGGCGTACCGCCAGCCGGTGCGCGGTGTGCAGCATCGGCAGCGCGAGCGCCTCCTCGGCCGACCAGTATTCCCGCTCGATCTTCAGGTCGGGCAGCCGCAGCCCGGCCATGGTGATCACGGTGAGCGCCGCGTCCGCGCCGAGCAGCCCCTCGGGCGGCCGGCCGAAGAAGAGCATGGCCAGTGGCATCTCGGCGGTGTCCAGCAGCAGGTTGGCCAGTTCCTTGCCGGCGTCGTCGTCGAGTTGGCTGAGGCAGGCGACCACGTCGTCCAGGGTGGAGGTCTCCTCCGCCGGCACCTGGCGTACGGCGTGCCGGAAGAGGGTGGCGGTGGACGCCTCCCGGGCCACCTGCGGGGGCACCAGCATCATGCAGATGTCCTGCACGAGCATGCGCCGCTCGGCGCGGGCGTTGGAGACGGCGATCTCGAACTCCCGGTCGCCCGCCGCCCCGCTGCCGAACTCGCTGCGCAGCGGCGTCGGGATGAGCGAGTACGGCGCCAGGGTGCCGTGCTCGGAGCCGGTCAGGTTCAGCACCCGCGCGTACGGCCGCAGCTCGGGCATGGCGCAGAGCCGGGCCAGCGGGCCGGACGGGTCGAGCAGCGTCACCTGGACGCCGCGCCGGGCCGCCAGGTAACCCAGGGCGCCGAGCAGGGTGGACTTGCCACCGCCCGGCTCGGCGACGAAGACGGCGAGGCCGGAGCGTTCGCGTACTTCCATGGGGAAGTGCAGGTCGAGGAAGACGGGCCGGCGGCAGGTGCCGGCCGTCCGCCCGATCAGGTCGCCGCGCCGGTCGCCGACCGTGGAGGCCGCCTGCGGGAGCGCGGCGGCGAGCAGGTTGACCGGCATCCGCCGGACGTAGCCGGTGTTGGCGATGGGCTCCCCGGGGATGAACTCGCGGGCCAGCCAGTCCTGGTTCTTCGGGTGTTGCAGGGAGATGCGCAGCTCGCGTGAGTAGAGCTGGATCAGCCGCCGGGCCCGCTCCAGGCACTCCTCGCGGGTCCGCCCGCCGACGGCGATGCGGTGCCAGCCGTGTGCGCGGGCGGAGTCGACCGGCAGGCCGGTGGTCATCTCGTCGCCGATCACCAGGGCCCGCTTGGCCAGTCGCTCCAGCTCGGGCGGGGCGTCGATGCCGTGCTCGGCGTAGTCGAGCTGCTGGGACCGGATCATCCGCAGCCGGTGTTCGAGGTTGCGGAAGGAGTCGCCGGAGCCCAGGATGTCGACCCGGGTGGAGAGCTCCATCGGCCAGGGCAGCCGCTCGTGGAAGTGCAGCCAGGGCTCGTGCCGCTCGGGGATCTCCAGCGGCTCCATCCGGCCCACCGCCAGCACGGCGACGTGCCGCTCCTCGCCGGTCATCCGGTTGACGAGCTTGACCGTGGAGCCGTACGGGGTGCGGTAGCGCTCCACCTGCTCGGTGAGGGCGAGCAGGTCGCCGCGTTCCCATCGCCCGTCGGTGATCGGGGAGAGCCGGCCGGGCGGCGCCATGCAGAGCGCCACCGAGCGGTAGAGCAGCCACTCCAGTTCCTGCGCGGTGACCCGCCGCCCGCGCATCCCGAACGCACCGAGCACCTCGTCGAACTGCTCGACGGTGCGCCCGAGCTTGCGGCGTTCGCCCTCGGCCACGCCGCGGCCGAAGGTGCGCAGCAGCCGCTCGGTGAGCGAGTCGCCGAGGGACCGGCGGGCGAAGGTGACACCGAGGTAGGTCTGCCCCTCGGCGTGGTTGACCGAGAGCAGGTGCCGTTGCGCGGCCACCAGGTGGTCGGCCCAGCCGGCGGTGCCGGGGACGTCGGGCAGCGGGGCGGGGGTGTGCGCGTCGATGGTGCGGGCCCACTCGTCGGCCGGGAAGGGCCGGGTGGTGCGCCGCAGGTGCAGCCGGAAGCCGGCCAGACCGGCGTACTGCTCGGAGATCGCCGAGAGCAGCGCCTCCCGCTCCGCGTCCGGTCGGAACGCCCAGCGCACCTCCGGCAGCCAGTACCAGGCGGTGACGGTGTTCGGGGTGAAGGTGAGGTGGCCGGCGATCTCGGTGATGGCCAGTTCGACCGCCGGGTCCCGGTCGCCGAACTTGATTTTCGGTGGCTTGACCCGGACCGGCTTGGTCGGCTGGTTGCGCCGGCCGGCGGAGCGCTGCCGCGGCGGCGTCACCTCCCGACCGGTGCGCTCCGGCAGCCGCTCCCCGGCGTGCCGGGACGGTTGCTCCGCGGGCGGCGGAGCGAGTGGTGCCGGTGGCGGCGGGATCACCCCGGCCGCGGGCTCGTCCGCCGGCGGGCGGAGCGTCGGCAGCCGGTCCCCGGCCTGGTGCGGCACCCGGGCCGACCGGGCGGGCGGCTCGTACGCGACCGTCGGCGGCTCGTGCGACGGCGCCGGCGGCTCGTACGTGACGGCCGAGGGCTCGTGCGACGGGGCCGGCGGCTCGTACGCGACGGCCGGGGGCTCGTGCGACGGGGCCGGCGGCTCGTACGGCACGGCGGGGGGTTCGTCGTCGACGTCGGCCGGCGGGGGGACCACCGTGGGCACCCGGTCGACCGTGCCGACGGACCGGCCGACGGACCGGCCGGCGGGCGGCAGGGCGGGGCCCGGCGGGGGCGGGGCGACCGGCTGCTGCGGGATGGCCGGGTGCTCCCGCCCGGTGACCTGTTGCGGCGGCCGGGCGCCGGGGCGCGTCCCGGCGAACAGGTCGAGGAAGGGCGAGTCGATGTCGGCGGTGTCGGTGACCGGCCCCGGGTCGGCCTGCGGCGCCCGGCGCTGCACCGGGCGGGGCGCCTGGAAGACGCCGACCCCGCCGTGCCCGGGGGTGGCCACGAGGGCCTGGTCGTGGACGACCTCGTCCACCTCGGGGGCTTCTGCGTAGTCGAACGACCGCGCACGGTTACCGTGCGGGGCGGCCGGGCGCCCGGCCGGGGAACCCGGCGTGGAAGAGCGACTCATGCGACCGCCTCACCCGCGTCGTTCGACTGCCTGATCGGCGTACGCCCGGTCATGCCAGTTCCTCCCGGATCCTGATCCGCCTGCCGACCAGGCGGGGGTCCCGCTGCTCGGCGGCCGGCTCCCGGGTCCGTCGCCAGTCGGTCAGCGCGGTGCGGATCACCATGCGCGCCGGCCGGTCCGGGTCGACGTACCGGAAGATGAACGAGGTGGTCACGATGGCGAGCGCGATCTCCCAGGCCGGGAAGAGCTCGACCTGCAACGTGAACAACCAGTGGATGAACATGTAGAGGGGGACGAGCAGCATGAACAGCCCGTACTGGGCGTAGGGCAGGTGGACCGGAAGGGTGTAGCCGGGCGGCCCGAGGTAGACCAGGCGAGCCCGGTAGATGTCGTCGTCGGTGCGCAGCCGCATCTCGTGCCCGCGCCTATTCGAAGATCAGGTCGATCAGGTAGTCGCCGATGAAGAAGAGCGTGGCGGCTCCGGCGATGAAGGCGAGCCCGACGATCGCGATGGCCGAGCTGGTCAGCACCTTCGAGATCTCGCCCCGGCTGGCCCGGCCGATGAAGATGACCCCCAGCACGGCCAGCAGGATCGGGGCGATCTTGCTGGCGAAGAACGTGACGACACCCTCGGTGTCGATGCCCTTCGGCGCCGGCTCGGCGAGTGGAGTCGACGCCAGGGTGGAGAGCGTGTGGGCGGCGGCGGACGTCACCGTCTCCATCAGCTCGATGGCGATCACTGGAACCTCCCCAAGTCGCGGCCGGCGGTGCCGCGGTGGTGCAGTAGGCATGCCTGGCGGGAATGCTGGTCACTGGGCGTAGCGTCGGCGACCCTGCGTTCGTTACCCACCACGGAGGGTGGTGAGCTTTGGGCGGATTTTCCCGCTTCGGCCCTCCCTCCAGGCTTCGCCATCTCGATGCCGGGCAATTCCAAAGCGTACGGGCAGGCACTCTTTGCGACAAGCCGCGAAGAGTCTGCCCGATCCGGCCCGGACGACCGATCGTACACCCGTTCGAATGCGCATGTCACCGCCCTCGACCCGGCCCCTCCGGGGCGCTCCGGGCGACCGGTACCGTCTAGTCGTGACCGATCTGGTACGGGCCGCGGCTCCGGTGGTGATGGGCGTCCTCAACGTCACGCCCGACTCCTTCTCCGACGGCGGACGGTACGCCGACCTCGACGCCGCCGTCGGACACGGCGTGCGCCTGCGGGCCGACGGCGCGCACCTGGTGGACGTCGGCGGCGAGTCCACCCGGCCCGGCTCCGACCGGGTCGACGCGGACACCGAGACGGCCCGGGTGCTGCCGGTCGTCCGGGAGCTGGCCGCCGCCGGCGTGCCGGTCAGCATCGACACCACCCGCGCGCGGGTCGCCGAGGCGGCCCTCGCCGCCGGGGCGGCCGTGGTCAACGACGTCTCCGGTGGCCTCGCCGACCCCGACATGGCCCGCGTGGTCCGGGACGCCGGCTGCCCCTGGGTGCTCATGCACTGGCGGGGCCACGCCCGCGAGATGGGCGAGCTGGCCCGCTACACCGACGTGGTCGCCGACGTCCGCGCCGAGCTGGGCCGGCGCATCGACGAGGCGCTGCGGGCCGGGGTCGCCGCCGACCGGATCGTGATCGACCCCGGGCTCGGCTTCGCGAAGACGGCCGCGCACAACTGGGAGCTGAGCGCCCGCCTGCCCGAGCTGCTGGACCTCGGCTTCCCGCTGCTCTTCGCGTCCAGCCGCAAGGCGTACCTGGGCAGGCTGCTGGCCGGCCCCGACGGCGGCCCCCGGCCGACGGACGGCCGGGACGTGGCCACCGTCGCCACCAGCCTGCTCGCGGTGGCCGCCGGCGCCTGGGGCGTGCGCGTGCACGATGTGCGCGCCACCGTCGACGCCCTCGCCGTCTGGCGGGCGACGGGCGCGCCCCGCCTGGCGCCCGCGACCACCGGCGCGGCCCACGCGGGCACCGGCCGGGCGGACAGCACCGCCGACCACGGAGGAGACCGATGACCGACCGCATCGAGCTGACCGGCCTGCGGGCGCACGGCCGGCACGGGGTGTACGACTTCGAACGCGCCCAGGGCCAGGACTTCGTCGTCGACGCCGTCCTGGAGATGGACCTGGGCCCGGCGGCGCGCTCCGACGAGGTGACCGACACCGTCCACTACGGCGAGTTGGCCGAGCGCCTGGTCGCCGTCGTCACCGGCGAACCGGTCAACCTGATCGAGACGCTCGCCGACCGGCTGCTGGCCGTCTGCCTGGCCGACCCCCGGGTCGAGGCCGCCACGGTCACCGTGCACAAGCCGGAGGCGCCCGTCCCGCACACCTTCACCGACGTGGCCGTCACCATGACCCGGCGGCGGGACCGGTGACCCGCGCCGTCCTCTCCCTCGGCAGCAATCTCGGCGACCGGCTGGCGCACCTGCGCTCGGCCGTGTCGGCGTTCGGCGACGACGTGCTCCTGGTCTCCGGCGTCTACGAGACTCCACCGTGGGGGGACGCGGACCAGCCGGCGTACCTCAACGCGGTGCTGCTCGCCGAGGACCCGGCCGCGACGCCGCGCGACTGGCTGGAGCGTGCCCGGGCCGCGGAGCGCGCCGCCGGACGGACCCGCGACCCGGAGCGCCGCTTCGGGCCGCGCACCCTGGACGTCGACGTCATCGCCGTCTGGTCCGACGACGAGCCGGTGCTCAGCGACGACCCGGAGCTCACCCTGCCGCACCCCCGGGCGCACCTGCGGGCCTTCGTGCTGCGGCCGTGGATCGACATCCAGCCGTACGGCCGGCTGCCCGGGCACGGTTGGCTGACCGACCTGCTCAACACCGGCCCGGCGGCCGCCGACGCCCTGGATCTGCGCCCCCGGCCGGATCTGGCGATAGAGTCGACGGCATGACCCAGTGGAGCCGGCCGGCATGACGCAGGCGCGATCCCCACGCCCGGGCGGGACGGGTCCCGACCGGTCCCGGATGGGCCCGACCCGGATCTCCACCCTGGTGGTGGCCGGCCTCGCCGCCGCCGCGGTGGCCTGGCTGCTGATCAGCATCCTCTACTACGACTACCTGCCCGACCTGCCCTGGCTGCCGGTGGTGACCCTGGCGACGCTCGCCGTGCTGGAGGCGTACGCCGCGGTCAACACCCGGGGGCGGATCGAGCGCCGACCGGGCCGCGAACCGGTCAACCCGCTGCTGGTCGCCCGCTTCGTGGTGCTGGCCAAGGCGTCGTCGCTGGCCGGTGCCATCTTCGCCGGCTTCTACGCCGGGCTGACCGGCTGGCTCTTCGTCGAGCGCACGGACGCCGCCATGGACGACCGGCCGATCGCCGGCGCCGGCCTGCTCGCCGGGTTGGCCCTGGTGGCGGCGGCGCTCTGGCTGGAGCGCTCCTGCCGCGTACCGGAGCAGGAGGACGACGAGGACCGCGAGCCCGGCGACCGGGAGAACCGCCCCGGCCCGCGCTGACGCCGGGGGTTACGCCCGGCCTCCCGCACGGGTACGGTGCCTGCGACCGGAGAGCAACGGCCGCCCCGGCCCGCCGGCGCGTCGGACCTGGACGAGCGGCCATGTGGGAGGCGGCGGTTATGGGGTACGACGAACCGGGGCGCGACTCCTCCGCCGAGCCCTCGTCCGGCATCCCCGCAGCCGTCCTGGAGAACGTCTTCGACGACCCGGCGCACGGGGAACCCGGCCGGGACCGGTTCGCCGTCCACGTCGTCTGGGAGTTGCTGCTCCTCACCGCGCTGGCCGTCGGGACGTTCCTGCTCTGGCGGGAGAGCCCGGACGCGCTGCGCGGGGCCGGGCTGCGCTCGCTGCTGCTCGACGCGGTCGTGCTCGGGCTGCTGGCGCTGGCCGCCGGGTTGAGCCTGCGCACCGCCGCGGTGAACCTGGCGGTCGGCCCCGTGGCGGTCGCCGCCGCGCTGCACGTCGCCGAGCAGGGCGACCGGGGCGTCACGGCGGCCGCCGGGCCGGCCGTCGCGGTCGCCGCGCTGGGCGGGCTGGCCCTGGCGCTGGCCGTGGTGGTGCTGCACGTCCCCGGCTGGGCCGCCAGCCTCGCCGGCGCGGCGGGGGTGGTCGTGTACGTGGAGCAGCGCTCCGCGCCGGTCCTGCCGCAGGGCGACTACGACCCCGGACGCGGCGCGCTGCACCTCTTCGCCGGGTTCGCGGCGGTCGCCGTGCTCGGCGGGTTGTTCGGGGCGGTGCGGGCGATCCGCCGGCTGCTCGGTCGGTTCCGCCCGGTGGCCGACCCGGCCCGCCGCCGCGGCGTCGTGGCGGCCGTGGTCACCTCGGGCGCGCTCGTCGGCTCCACGGTGCTCGCCGCGCTCGCCGGTATGCTCACCGCCTCCCGCGCCACCGGGCCGGTCGCGCCCGACGCCGGGCTGGACTGGACGGTGCTGGCGGTCGGCATGGCGCTGCTCGCCGGCACCAGTGCGTACGGTCGGCGGGCCGGCGTGTTCGGCACCCTGCTGGCGGTCTGCCTGGTCGCGGTCCTCCTCGCGTACGCGCAGGCCCGGGGCTGGACGGTGAGCCGGTGGGCGGTCGGGGCGGCGGCGCTCGGCGTCGGGTTGCTGGCCACCCGCCTGGTCGAGGCGTACGGGCGGCCGACGGCCGGGGCGGCGGCGGAACCGGTCCCCGTCGGCGACAGCCGGATCGGCGCGGGCTGGACGGCGCCCCGGCCCGACCCGGTCGGCGACTGGCCGCCCGCCCTGCCGGCGCAGTCCACCGAGAGCCCGGTGGACCCGTGGAACGTGCCGCAGTGGGAGACGGGGCCACGCCGGTGGGACAGCGGCGACCGGTGAGCCGGCGCGACCGCAGCCGGGTGGCGGGGTGCCGCGTCCACCCGGCCGGGAGTGATCTCGCCGGTTAGGCTCGGCGGCATGACCGACACACCATCGAGCTCCGCCGGCCCGTCGTTCGACGAGCTCGACGCGCTCTCCACAGAGGAGCTGCGGGAGCGGGCCTTCGCGGTCGCCCGGGAGCGCCGCGACGTGGGCTTCTTCTGGTCGGTGCTGCGGCACCTGCCGAACGCGGACGAGGCCGCCGCCCTGGACGGCGCGCCCAACTCGGTCGGGCCGACGATCGACGAGGCCGCGGCGCTGTGGCGGGAGCTGACCGGGCACGGCTACGAGGAGTCGGCGCCGCTGCTGCGGGCCGCCTTCATCGACTACCTGACGAAGCACCCGCGGAGGTGACGGCGACCGGCGGCTCCGGGCAGGTTTGCCCCCCGAGGTCCGCCGGGAACTGATCCGATCATGGCGCTCACCAACCCGCCGCGTGCCGGCGGCCGTTACGGGACGGCGGCGGGCACGGGCGCGCTCGCCGCGCTCCTGCTGGTCGCGGTCTGCGGCAGCCCGGCGTACGTCGGCTGGGCCGCGGGCACCGACCCCAACTCCGCCGGCGGCTGGTTCCTGCAGCTGCTCGCCTGGCCGGCCTGGCGACTCGACGGCGACGGGGCGGCCGGTGGCCTGCTCACCTCGAACCTGCGAGCCGTCCTGCTGGTGATCCTCGCGGCGGTCTTCCTCTACCTGCTGCCCGCCTCGCAGGTGGCGCGGGTGCAGGGGTCGGCGAGCCAGTTCTTCTCCGGCTGGGCCGCGTACGTGCTGGCCAGCGGCTTCGCCTCGCTGCTCGCCGCCTTCCTCGGCCCCGACCCGGCGCTGCTCACCGCCGTCCAGTCGGCCGGCGCCGGCGCGACGTACGGCTTCCTCTCCGGCTGGATCATCGGCACGGCCAGCCTCGGCGGCCGCGCGTGACGCCGCCCGCCCCGCGAGGTTCCCGGCCGGGCCCTCGCCGGTGACCTGAACCCGCCGACGCCGGCCGACCCGGTCGGCGACGCGGCCGTCGCGGTCAGCTGTCGGGCCGGCCGAGTTCGAGCAGCCGCGTCCGGCTGAGCACGCCCACCGGCCGCCCCTCGTCGGTCACCACCACCCGGTCCGCGGCCGAGGTCAGCAGCGCCCCCAGGGCGTCGTACGCCGAACCGCCCAGCGGCACCGTCGGCAGGTCCGCCACCCCGGTCGCGGGCAGCGGTTCGACGGCCTCACCGGCGAGCGGGGTGACCGCCAGCCGGCGGATGCCCCGGTCGGCGCCGACGAACTCGCGGACGAAGGGCGTGGCCGGCGCGCCGAGCACGGCGGCCGGGGTGTCGTACTGCTCCAGGCGGCCACCCTGGGAGAGCACCGCGATCCGGTCGCCCAGCCGCACCGCCTCGTCCAGGTCGTGGGTGACCAGCACGATCGTCTTGCGCACCTCGGCCTGCAGCCGGAGGAACTCCTCCTGCAGCCGGGTCCGGGCGATCGGGTCGACGGCCGAGAACGGCTCGTCCATCAACAGCACCACCGGGTCGGCGGCGAGGGCCCGGGCCACCCCGACCCGCTGCCGCTGCCCACCGGAGAGTTCGTGCGGGTAGCGGCGGCCGAACGTCGCCGGGTCGAGCCCCACCAGCTCCAGCAGCTCCTCGACGCGGCGGCGGCTGCGCTCGCGGGGCCAGCCGAGCAGCCGGGGCACGGTGGCGACGTTGACGCTGACCGTCTGGTGCGGAAAGAGCCCGACGTTCTGGATCACGTAGCCGATCCGGCGGCGCAGGCGTACGGGGTCCACGCGGGTGACGTCCTCGCCGTCGAGCAGGATGCGCCCGCCGGTCGGCTCGATCAGCCGGTTGACCATCCGCAGCACCGTGGACTTGCCGCAGCCCGACGGTCCGATGAGCACCACCAGCTCGCCCGCCTTGATGTCCAGGCTCAGCTCGCGTACGGCCTCGGTGCCGTCCGGATAGCGCTTGTGGATGCCCTCCAGTGCGATCGACGCCGCGCGCGGCCCGTCGTGACCCGTGGTTGCCGGGGTAACGTCCACCCATGTCCTTCCGCCTGAGCTACCGGGCCGACCCGGGTAACCCGTGGTTCTCCTGGCAGTACGTGCGGGACAACTCTGACACGATCCTCGCCGCCGTGCGGGAGCACGCCTCGCTGACGGTGCGCGCGGTGCTGATCGCCGCCCTGATCGCCCTGCCGCTGGCCGTGGCCGCGTACTGGTTCCGCTCGCTGGCCGGGCCGGTGCTGGCCCTCACCGGCGTGCTCTACACGGTCCCGTCGCTGGCGCTGTTCGCGTTCATCGCGCCCTACCTGGGCATCGGCGCCGTGACGGTGCTCAGCGTGGTGGTCCTCTACGCGCTGCTGGTGATCGTCCGCAACGCCGTCGCCGGGCTCAACCAGGTGCCCCCCGAGGTCCGCGAGGCGGCCGAGGGAATGGGGTACGGCCGCTGGGGCCGGCTGTTCCGGGTCGAGCTGCCGCTGGCGCTGCCGGGCATCCTCACCGGGCTGCGGCTGGCCACGGTCTCCACGGTGGCCCTGGTGACCGTGGGTGTGGTGATCGGGCGGGGCGGGCTCGGGCAGCTGATCTTCGCCGGTTTCCAGAACAACTTCTACAAGGCGCAGATCATGACGGGGACCCTGCTCTGCGTCCTGCTCGCCCTGGTGCTCGACCTGATCCTGGCCGGCGTGGGCCGGCTGTTGACCCCGTGGCTGCGGAGAAGGACGGCGTGAGCGTGAGGGATGCGGCGCGGCGGAGTGGCGCGGTGGCGAACGGAAGGCGAGCCCGATGAACCCCGTCGAGGCGGCGCTGGTCTGGCTCAACGACCCGCTGAACTGGACCAACCCGGGCGGGATCCTGGACCGGCTCGGCGAGCACCTGTCGATGTCGGCGGCGGCGGTGGCGCTGGGCTGCCTGGTCGCCTGGCCGATCGGGCTCTGGCTCGGGCACACGGGTCGGGGCGGCGGCCTGGTGGTGCTGGTGTCGAACGTCACGCTCGCGGTGCCGACGCTGGCCCTGCTCACCATCCTGCCGCTGACCTTCCTCGGCTTCGGCCGGCCGTCGGTGGTGGTCGCGCTGGCGGTCTTCGCGGTGCCGCCGCTGCTGGCCAACGCGTACACGGGGGTGCGGCAGGCCGATCCGGAGGCCCGCGACGCGGCCCGCGGGATGGGCTTCTCCGGGTGGCAACTGCTGCGCCGGGTCGAGCTGCCGCTGGCGGTGCCCTACCTGGCGGCCGGGTTCCGGACCGCGGCGGTGCAGGTGGTGGCCACCGCCGCGCTGGCCTCCTTCGTCAACGGCGGCGGCCTCGGCCAGATCATCCGCGCCGGCTTCGGGCTGGACATCGCCGCCGGCGGCGGCCAGATCCTCGCGGGCGGCGTCCTGGTGGCCGGGCTGGCCATCCTGGTCGAGCTGGTGCTGGCGCTGGTCGAGCGGCTGGTCACCCCGCGCCCGCTGCGCGTCACCCGGCGCCGGGCCCGCAGACGGGCGGCGGACGCGCTGGCCGGGGGCTGACGCCGTTCGTCCCGGCTGGCGCCGTCCGCTGCCGGGAACGCGCCGGGGCGGCTGATGGCCGGTGACGATCCGGTGACAAAGCCCTCCCCGGGTTGTCGGACCCACGTGGAGGATGTTGGGTGGAAGATCGCGGGCGGCCGGACAGCGGATCGCTCGCGGGACACAACGGGCGACCGGACAGCGGATCGCCCGTCGGACACGCGGCCGGCCCGGAAGGGTCGCGCCGGGACACGGAAGGCGGGCACTGATGCGCGCACGTACACGCCTGGCGGTCGGTGCGGTGGGAGCCCTCGCCGCGGCGGGGCTGCTGACCGGCTGCGGCGACGCCGGCTCCTCCGGCACGGAGGGCCCGGCACCGGCGGCCTCGGGGGCCGGCTGCGCCCCGGTCGCCGGTGACCAGCTCGTCGTCCTCAACGACGACAAGAAGCTCCAGAACACCGACAACGTCATTCCGGCGGTCAACGCCAAGGCCGCCAACCCGCAGCTGATCGCGGCGCTGGACAAGGTGTCGGCGGCGCTCGACACGCCGAAGCTGATCCAGCTCAACAAGGCCGTCGACGTGGACCGCAAGACCGCGGAGAAGGCGGCCGAGGAGTTCGCGGCGGCCAACAACGTCACCGCGGGCATCGCGAAGGGGCCCGGCGGGCGGATCGTGATCGGCGCGGCCAACTTCACGGAGAACCAGATCCTCGCCGAGCTCTACAAGATCGCGCTGACCGCCGCCGGCTACGAGGCCAAGGTGCAGCAGATCGGCAACCGCGAGCTCTACGAGCCGGCCCTGGAGAAGGGTGAGATCCAGGTCGTCCCGGAGTACGCGGCGACCATGGCCGAGTTCCTGAACACCAAGACCAACGGCAAGGACGCCCAGCCGGTGTCCTCGCCGGAGCTGGACAAGACCGTCGCCGCGCTCAAGGCGGCCGGCGACAGGGCGGGCATCGTCTTCGGCACGCCCGCCGCGGCGCAGGACCAGAACGCCTTCGCCGTGACCAAGGCGTTCGCCGACAAGTACGGCGTGCGCACCCTCTCCGAGCTGGCGGCCAAGTGCTCCGGTCAGGCCACCGTGCTGGCCGGGCCGCCGGAGTGCCCGCAGCGGCCGAAGTGCCAGGCCGGGTTGGGCCAGGTCTACGACTTCAGGGCCGGCTCGTTCAGCTCGCTGGACCAGGGCGGCCCACAGACCAAGAACGCCCTGAAGACCGGTGCCGCGAGCGTCGGCCTGGTCTTCTCCTCGGACGGCGCGCTGGCCACCGGCTGATCGCCGGCCGGTCGCCGGCGGCCCCCGCGCCGCCGGCGACCGGCCCTGGTGCCCCGCCTGGGAACGCTCCAGCCGTTCCCAGGCGGAGGAACTCTCGGTAGGCTGCGGACCCATGCCAGCCCCGGTCGCCCCCGCCGACAAGCGCAATCCACCGCTGCTGACCGTGCTGTTCTGGATCGGCGTCGCGCTGGCGCCGGTGGCGGCGCTGATCCTGCTCGTCGCCGACGGCAACGGTCCGCTGCGCTTCGCCGCCGTGCTCGCCATCCTGGCCGTGGTCCTGATCGGCCTGTCGATCGCCCTGCGCGCCGACGGCACGGCCCCGGCCCGGACCGAGGAGCTGCTGGACGAGATCGAGCAGCTCCGCCGCGAGCTGCGTGGCGAGATCGTCGCCGCCGCCCAGCGCGGCAACCAGGCGCTCGACGAGGCCCAGCGGGCGCAGGAGTCGGTCGCCGCGCTGCGCCGGCGGTTGGACGCCAGCAGCGCCGCGCTGGCCGGGATCGACGATCAGGCCGGTGCCGGACCGGCCCGGGGGGCCGCCGGCGACGGGCTCTCCGGTCGGGGGCGGGCGCCGGGCCAGGACGAGGCGGCGTCCCGCTGGGGACATGCCGACCGGGACGACGAGGAGCCCGTCCGCCGGCCCCAGCCGGGCCCACGCGCCGAGCGGCCCGCGGCCGCGCCGGCCGGCGGGTACGGCGGGGACCGGCCCACCTCCGGGTCGGCCGCGGTGCCCGGCGCGGAGCGGCCAACCAGCGGATCGGCCGGGGTGTACGGGGCGGCCCGGCCGGCGGAGCCCGACAGCCAGCCCGCCGCCCGCCCGCTCGGCGTGGTGCGGCACACCGAGACCGTGCACGTGACCACGCGGCACACCATCGTGGACGGCGCCGCACCCGTGCCCGGCGACGCCGGCACCCGGTACGGCGGCGGGTACGCGGGTCGCTGGTCCACCGGGCCGGAGGAGCAGCCGTGGTCCGGCGGGTCGGACGACCGGTCGCGCGCCGGCCACGGCGGTTCGGACGACCGGCCCTGGGCGGGCTACGGCGAGGAGGACCGGTCCCACCGCGAGGACGACCGCTCCCGGCGGAGCGACGACCGGTCGTGGGCGACGCCCGGCGTACCCCGGGACGACCGGGCCTGGTCGCGCGACGGGCGCGGGTGGCCCGGCCAGGGGGACGACCGGGGGTGGTCGGGCCGGCACGACGAACGCGGGCAGCGGCCGGAGCCGGGACAGCAGTGGGACGACCGGGGCCGGGACGCCGCGGGCGGGCCGGCGGCGTGGGTTGAGCAGCCCGCGCCGGGCCGGCCGTACCAGCCCGACGGGGCGGGGCCCGAGAGCGGCGAGTACTGGTCGGAGCTGCGCGCCGGTGACCGGTGGGCCGCCGTGCGGGACGACGACCGGGGCCGGGAACTGCGGGTCGGGGAGCGGCGCGCCGAGGTGCACGCGGACGGCACCGGCACCGAGTACCGCGTCGCGGACCGGTGGGCGACGGTCCGCCGGGACGAGCCGCGCCGGTCGGACGGCGAATGGCGGGGCGGCCGGGCGGAGCCGGAGGAGGCACCGGCCCTGCCGGCCGGCGGGGTGCCGGTGCCCGACGAGTGGCGCCCGCCCCGCCAGCGGGGGCACCAGCCCGAGGCGTACCGCGCCCACCAGCCGGAGCCCGAGCCGCAGCGGTACGGCCGGCGGCAGGAGGAGCGCTACGGCTATCCGCCGCAGGAGGACGCGCCCCGGGCGGGCGGCGCCCGCTCCGCCGACCGCTGGCGCTGATCGCGCCCACCGGCGTACGACGCACGACCGGCACCCGGCGCGACGAGGGCCCGAGGGGCCCGCCCCCGGGTCACTTGTCCATGTCGCCGACCACGAAGAACATCGAGCCGAGGATGGCGATCAGGTCCGACACCAGGCAGCCGGGGAGCAGGGTGGCCAGCGCCTGCACGTTCGCGTACGACGCGGTGCGCAGCTTGAGCCGCCACGGCGTCTTCTCGCCCCGGGACACCAGGTAGTAGCCGTTGATGCCGAGCGGATTCTCGGTCCAGGCGTAGGTGTGTCCCTCGGGCGCCTTGAGCACCTTCGGCAGCCGGGTGTTCACCGGCCCGGTGAGCCGGTCCACCCGGCCCAGGCACTGCTCGGCGAGGTCGAGCGAGGCGTACACCTGGTCGAGCAGCACCTCGAAGCGGGCGTGGCAGTCCCCGGTGGTGCGGGTCACCACCGGCACGTCCAGCTGGTCGTAGGCCAGGTAGGGCTCGTCGCGGCGCAGATCCAGATCGAGGCCGGAGGCGCGGGCGACCGGCCCCGACGCGCCGAACGCGGCGGCGTCCGCCGCGGTGAGCACCCCGACGCCGACGGTACGGGCCAGGAAGATCTCGTTGCGGCGGATGAGGTTGTCCAGGTCCGGCATGCGCCGGCGGACCTCCGCGATGGCGGCCCGGGCCCGGCCCGTCCAGCCGGAGGGCACCTCCTCCTTGAGCCCGCCCACCCGGTTGAACATGTAGTGGATGCGACCGCCGGAGACCTCCTCCATGACCGCCTGGATGGTCTCCCGCTCGCGGAACGCGTAGAACATCGGCGTGATCGCGCCGATCTCCAGCGGGTAGGAGCCGAGGAACATCAGGTGGTTGAGCACCCGGTTCAGCTCCGCGAGGGCCATCCGCAGCCAGGTGGCCCGCTCCGGCACCTCCATGCCCATCAGCCGCTCCACGGCGAGCACCACGCCCAGCTCGTTGGAGAACGCCGAGAGCCAGTCGTGCCGGTTGGCCAGCACGATGATCTGCCGGTAGTCGCGGACCTCGAAGAGCTTCTCCGCGCCCCGGTGCATGTAGCCGACGATCGGCTCGCAGGCCACCACCCGCTCGCCGTCGAGCACGAGCTTCAGCCGGAGCACGCCGTGGGTGGAGGGGTGCTGCGGCCCGATGTTGAGCACCATGTCGGTGCCGAGCTGCTCCCCGCCGGTGCCCGCCACCAGGCCGGCCCCGGTGCCGACGGTCAGCTCGCGGAGGTCGCCGGCGTCCGTGGTCATGCCCGTCATCGTGCCATGAACCGCTCGGGGTCGACGCCGACCGGTTGCCGTAGCCACCAGTGCCCGCCCAGCCCGGCCGGGTCGGTCAGCTCCGCCGCCGCCGACGCGGCGGCGAGCGCCCGCACGTACCCGGCCGGGTCCGTGGCGGCCAGGCTCAGCGGTGGTCGCCCGCCGTCGGCCCCGAGCGCCCGCAGCGCCTCCCGCTGCGACACCAGGTCGTACGCGCACCCGGCGACCCGCTCACCGGCGGAGGCGACCGAGTCGACGGCGACGTGCGCTGTGACGTCGCAGCTCCCGTCCGGCACCGGCGGCACCTGCCGCCCGCCCCGGTACCCGGTCAGCGTCCCGGTCCCGGGCCGGCCGTCGCGCAGGTGCCCGTAGTCCACGGCCAACGCCAGCCCCCGGTCGAGGTTGCCCACCGCCGCGGCCCAGGCGTCGTCGCGGGTCCGGCCGATCTCTGCTCGTATCCCGGTGGGGGGTTCCGGGGCACCCGACCCGCTCCGGGCGGTCAGGCCTGATCCCGCCGCGGGTCGGGCCGCCCGGCACCCCGACCCGGTCGGGCCGGTCCCGTCCGCCCCGGCCACCGACGCCGGCCACCACCGGGCCAGCCAGTCCGCGTCGGCGGGGTCGACCGGGTCGCCGACGGTCTCCGCGCCGGTGGCCGGGTCGACCAGCAGGTAGCGCCAGCCGCCGGCGGTGTGCACCGCCACGTCGAGCGGCACGTTGTCCAGCCACTCGGTGGCGACCAGCAGTCCGGTGATCCCGTCGGGGATCCCGTCCAGCCACTCGATGTCGGCGGGCAGGGCGGCCGGCCGGGGAGCCTTCTCGACGGCGGTGAGGCGTACCCGATGGGCGAGCGGAACCGGCGCGGAGGGCGCGGGACCGGCGGACGGCGGGCCGGGCGAGGGCGAGGGCCGGGCGGCGGCCGGGGAGGTCGGGGTTGCCGGGGAGCCCGTCCGCGGAGGGATCAAGCCTGACCGCCCGGAGCGGGCGGGCTCCCCGGCAACCCCCAGCGCGGCGGAGAGGGCGCGCAGCAACTCACCCCGGCCCGCGCCCACGTCGACGACGGAGAGGACAGCGGGGTGGCCGAGGGCGGCGTCGACCTGCTCGACGAGCCGCAGCAGCGCGGCGGCGAAGGCGGGGGACGCGTGCACGCTGGTGCGGAAGTGGTCGGCCGGGCCGGAGCCGGAGACGAAGAAGCCGCCGGGCCCGTAGAGCGCCCGGTCCATGGCGGCCCGCCAGGGCATCGGATCCCCCGGCCGGGTCACCCGCCGGCCTCGGGGGAGGGCCAGATCTCCAGTACGGCGTCGGTCGGCCGGAGCGCGTCGAGGTCGGGGGCCGGTCGCCCGGCGCGGGCGGCGATGTCCCGCACCGCCTCCCGGAAGCCGTCGACCGCCTCGCCGAGCTCCGTGAACTCGCCCGACACGTGGGTCACCTCGAAGTACAGGTGCCGGTGCTTCGGCAGGGGCAGCACGGCGACGGAGACGTGCTGGATCTCCGACCAGGGCCAGCAGAAGGCGTGCCGGTCGTCCTCCGTCCGGATCCCGACATCGTCCACCACGACCCGCTGCGTCACAGGCGGCACTGTAGCCGCGCCGGCCCGCCCGCGCCGCCGGGAACGGCCCCACGCACCGGCCGGTGAAGGTTTTCACAGACCCTTGTTTCGGCTCCGTCAGCGCGGCGCATACTTGCGATCGACCGGTACCCCCTTCGAGGACTGGATCGTTGCCATGAGCGCACCGCTGCGCCCGCGCGCGGCAGCCCCGCGTGCGGCCGCCGTACCGTCGGGCGGCGCCACATCCGGCGCCCCGCTCTCCTTCCCCCGCACCCTCACCGTCGGTGTCGTCGGCGCCGGCCGCGTCGGCGCCGTGCTGGGCGCCGCGCTCGCCGCCGCCGGCCACCGGGTGGTCGCCGCCACGGGTGGCTCCGGCGCCTCCCGAGCCCGGATGGCGCTGCTGCTTCCCCGGGTGCCACACCGCTCCGCCGCCGCCGTGGCCCGCGCGGCCACCGACCTGCTGCTGATCGCCGTGCCGGACGACGCGCTCGCCGGGGTGGTCGCCGCCCTGGCCGACAGCGGCGCGCTGCGTCCCGGCCAGGTGGTCGCACACGTCTCGGGCGCGCACGGGCTGGCCGTGCTCGCCCCCGCCGCCGCGGCCGGCGCCCGGCCGCTCGCCCTGCACCCCGCGATGACCTTCACCGGTACGCCGGACGACCTCGCCCGGCTGGCCGGCATCTCGTACGGGGTGACGGCCCCGGCGGAGCTGCGCCCCCTGGCCGCCCGGCTGGTCGCCGACCTCGGCGGCGTGCCGGAGTGGGTCGGCGAGGCGGACCGGCCGCTCTACCACGCGGCGCTGGCGCACGGCGCCAACCACCTGGTGACCCTGGTCAACGAGGCGGCCGACCGGCTGCGCGACGCCGGGGTGGCGCAGCCGGAGAAGGTGCTCGCCCCGCTGCTGCGGGCCGCCCTGGAGAACGCGCTGCGCCTCGGCGACGACGCGTTGACCGGCCCGGTCTCCCGGGGCGACGCCGGCACGGTGGAGCGCCACCTGGCCCGGCTCGCCGCCACCGCGCCCGAGTCGGTCGCGCCCTATCTGGCCCTGGCCCGGCGTACGGCCGACCGGGCCATCGCCGCCGGCCGGCTCCGCCCGGTCGACGCGGAGTCGCTGCTCGGCGTGCTGGCCGGGACCCGACGGGAGGTGGCCGCGTGAACGGCTCGACGGCCGGTGGAGGTGACCGCGTGACCGAACTGGTGCACACCCGCGCCGAGTTGGCCGCGGCGCGCGAGGGGCTCAAGGGCACCGTCGGCGTCGTGATGACCATGGGCGCGCTGCACTCCGGGCACGAGACGCTGCTGCGGGCGGCCCGGGAGCGGGCCGACCACGTGATCGTCACGATCTTCGTCAACCCGCTCCAGTTCGGGCCGAACGAGGACTTCGACCGCTACCCGCGCACCCTCGACGCCGATCTGGAGATCTGCCGGCGGGCCGGCGCGGACGTGGTCTTCGCCCCCTCGGTGGCGGACATGTACCCGGACGGCCAGCCCCGCGTCCGGGTCAACCCGGGACCGCTCGGTGAGGACCTGGAGGGGCAGAGCCGCCCCGGGTTCTTCCACGGGGTGCTCACGGTGGTGCTGAAGCTGCTCCAGCTCACCCGCCCGGACCTGGCGTTCTTCGGTGAGAAGGACTACCAGCAGCTCACCCTGGTGCGGCGGATGACCCGGGATCTCGACGTGCCGGTCGAGGTGGTCGGGGTGCCCACCGTGCGGGAGCCGGACGGGCTGGCCCTGTCCAGCCGCAACCGCTACCTCGCCCCGGCCGAGCGGGAGGTCGCGCTGAGCCTGTCGGCCGCGCTGCGCGCCGGTGCCGAGGTCGCCGACGCGGGCGGTGACGCGGGGGCCGTGCTCGCCGCCGCGCACGCCGCCTTCGGCGCCGGTACGCCGGGCGCGCGGCTCGACTACCTGGTGCTCACCGATCCCGACCTGGAGCCGGGGCCGGTGTCCGGTCCGGCGCGGCTGCTCGTCGCCGCTTGGGTCGGCGGCACCAGGCTGATCGACAACGCGGCGATCCGGCTCGCCCCCCGTTCCTGACCCGACCCCCACCACCTTCCGCGAAAGGCACCGCGATGCTGCGCACCATGCTCAAGTCGAAGATCCACCGCGCCACGGTGACCCAGGCCGACCTGCACTACGTCGGCTCGGTGACCGTCGACGAGGACCTGCTCGACGCCGCCGACCTGATCCCGGGCGAGCAGGTGGCGATCGTGGACATCACCAACGGGGCCCGGCTGGAGACGTACGTGATCCCGGGCCGGCGGGGCAGCGGCGTGATCGGCATCAACGGCGCCGCCGCCCACCTGGTGCACCCGGGCGACCTGGTCATCCTCATCTCGTACGGGCAGATGGACGACGCCGAGGCCCGGGCGTACCGGCCGCGGGTGGTGCACGTCGACGCCGACAACCGGGTCGTCGACCTGAACACCGACCCCACCACCGCCGCCCCGGGCACCGCCGGCGCCCCCGTCCCCAACCCCCTCGCCGCCGTCTGACCCACCCCACCCACGCCCCCCGCCCCACCCCCGCGATCTTGCACTTTCGGCCCCTGTTCTGCTGCGACAAGTCCCCTTTGTCGGGGCAGTAACCGCAAGGTCGCGGGACGGGGGTGGGGCGGAGGGCGGGATGGGGCCGGTGGGGGTGCGCGCGGTCTGTCACGAAACGGCGTCGGTGGGTAGTCTGGGCACCCGTCGAAGAGACGCGGTGGCTGGGGGAGGCCGCGATGCGCCGTTCGATGACCACCCTGCTCGCCGCCGTGACGGCGGCGGTTCTCCTGGTGGGTTGCGCCGGCCCCGCCGGGCTGGACGGTGACCTGGCCGACGACTGGGCCGCCCTGCCCGCGCCCGGCCCGTTCACCCCGGCCGCCGGCGTCTGCCAGGCCGCCGACTTCACCGACGTGGTGACCCTGGCGGCGTACGCGCCGGTGGACTGCGCGGCGCCGCACCGGGTCGAGACCGTGCACGTGGGCGTCTTCCCGGCCGAGCGGGCCACCCCGCCGCCCGGTGGCTCGGCGGAGCTGCGGGGCGCGTTCGCCGACTGCGACGCCCGCGCCACCGCGCACGTCGGCGACGACTGGCGGGCCGGCCGGCTCCGGCTGGCGGTGGCCCTGCCCTCCGGGCCCGGCTGGGCGGCGGGCTCCCGGTGGTACCGCTGCGACCTGACCGAGGTGAGCACCGTCGAGGCCGCCGCCACGGTGGTGACCCGCTCCGGCAGCGTGCGGGACGCGCTGCGTGGCCCGTCGCCGCTGCGGCTGGGCTGCCAGCAGACGCGGGCCGGCGGCGGCGCGGTGCGGACCCTGTTCCCGGTCGACTGCGCCACCCGGCACGACGCGGAGTTCGTCGGGGTGTGGCGGTCGCCGGAGGGTCCGTACCCGACCCGGGCCGCCGACTGGGTGCCGCTCTACGCCGGCTGCCGCTCAGTGCTCAGCCGCTACGTCGGGGTGCCGGACGACGCGGACCTGCGCTTCCGCAGCGGGGTGGTGGTGCGCCCGCCGGGGGCCGGGCGGTGGCGCGTCGGCGACCGCGGGGTCCGCTGCTACCTCTGGCTCGACCACCGTACGGTCACCGGGTCCCTCAAGGGCGCCGGCCCGGCCGCCCTCCCCGTCCGCACGGAGTAGCCCTCGCTCCGGACGCGATGGCCCAAACCACTCGTCGCGCCCCCGCCGCCCCCCGCGAGGGCCCTTCGGGTTGACTGTGGGCATGGACCTTCCGACCGTCGACCTGCCGGCCCTGCCCCGACTGCTGGCCGCCCCCGCGCCCGGCTGGGTGGAGACCACCGACGTGATCGTGGTCGGCTCCGGGGTGGCGGGGCTCACCGCCGCGCTGCACCTGCGCGAGGCGGGCCTGCACGTCACCGTGGTCACGAAGGTCAACATCGACGAGGGCTCGACACGCTGGGCGCAGGGCGGCATCGCCGCCGTGCTCGACCCGCACGACACCCCGGCCGCGCACGCCTCGGACACCGAGATCGCCGGCGTCGGGCTCTGCGACCCGGCGGCGGTGCGGGTGCTGGTCGAGGAGGGCCCGACCCGGCTGCGCGAGCTGATGCGGATCGGGGCGGAGTTCGACCGCCACCCGGACGGCTCGCTGATGCTCACCCGCGAGGGCGGGCACCGGGCGGACCGCATCGTGCACGCCGGCGGCGACGCCACCGGCGCCGAGGTGCAGCGGGCCCTGCACGCCGCCGTCCGGCGCGACCCGTGGATCCGGCTGGTGGAGCACGCCCTGGTGCTCGACCTGTTGCGCGCGCCCGGCGACGGCCCGGGCGGGCTCGGCCCGGCCTGCGGCATCACCCTGCACGTGCTCGGCGAGGGCAGCGAGGACGGCGTGGGCGCCATCCTGGCCCGGGCGGTCGTCCTGGCCACCGGCGGGATGGGCCAGATCTACGCGGCCACCACCAACCCGGCCGTGTCGACCGGGGACGGGGTGGCCCTCGCGATGCGGGCCGGCGCGGCGGTCACCGACGTGGAGTTCGTCCAGTTCCACCCGACCGCGCTGATCGCCCCGGCCGGCGCCGGCGTGCCGGGCGCCGGGCACGCCCAGCAGCCTTTGGTCTCCGAGGCGCTGCGCGGCGAGGGCGCCCACCTGGTCGACGGCGACGGCAAGCGGTTCATGCTCGGGCAGCACGAGCTGGCGGAGCTGGCGCCCCGGGACGTGGTCGCCAAGGGCATCCACCGGGTGCTGCTGGCCACCGGCGCGGACCACGTCTTCCTCGACGCCCGGCACCTGGGCGGCGACTTCCTGGCCCGGCGCTTCCCGACCATCGTCGCGTCCTGCCTGGCCATCGGCGTCGACCCGGCGACCGACCTGATCCCGGTCGCCCCGGCTGCCCACTACGCCTCCGGCGGGGTCCGCACCGACCTGCGCGGCCGCACGTCGATCCCGGGCCTGTACGCCTGCGGCGAGGTCGCCTGCACGGGCGTGCACGGCGCGAACCGGCTGGCCAGCAACTCGCTGCTGGAGGGGCTGGTCTTCTCCCGGCGGATCGCCGAGGACATCGCGGTGGGGCTGCCGGAGCAGGCCCAGCCGGCGTCGACCGGGGCCTGGGTCGGCGGCGAGGGCTGGGTGGTCCCGGCCGAGGCGACGCCGACCCTGCAACGGGCGATGACCCGGGGCGCGGGCGTGCTCCGGTCGGCGGAGACCCTCGTGGGGACCGCGGGCGTCCTGATCGGGCTGGGCGAGGGCCGGGGCCGGCCCCGGACGGCCGACTGGGAGGCGACGAACCTGATCACCGTGGCGTCGGCGCTGGTCGCCGCCGCGTACGCCCGCCGGGAGACCCGGGGCTGCCACTGGCGGGAGGACTTCCCGACGGCCGACGAGCGGTGGCACGGCCACCTCGTCGGCGCGGTCGGGGCGCAGGGCCGGTTGACGTCTCAGTGGGAGGGGATCCGATGACGGAGTCGACGGAACGGGCGTTGCGGGACGCCGGCCTGGACCCGGCGCAGGTGCGGCGGGTGATCGAGAACGCGCTCGCCGAGGACCTGGGACCGGACTTCCTGGACGTCACGAGCGTCGCCACCATCCCGGCGGGGCAGACCGACACGGCCGACCTGGTGGCCCGCGCCGACGGGGTGGTGGCCGGGCTGGCCGTGGCGGCGGCCGTGTTCGAGCTGGTCGGCGAGGCGACCGGCGCGGGCCGTACGGTCGAGGTGTCGGTGCTGGCCCACGACGGCGCGCGGGTGGCGCGCGGCGACGTGCTGGCCACGGTGACCGGCCCGACCCGGCTGCTGCTCACCGCCGAGCGCACCGCGCTCAACCTGCTCTGCCGGATGTCCGGCGTGGCCACCCACACCCGGGCCTGGGCGGACGCGCTGGCCGGCACGAAGGCGATGGTGCTCGACACCCGCAAGACCACCCCGGGCCTGCGCGCCCTGGAGAAGTACGCGGTCCGCGCCGGCGGCGGCACGAACAAGCGGATGGGCCTGCACGACGTCGCGATGATCAAGGACAACCACAAGCTGGCCGCGGGCGGAATCACGGCGGCCTTCCGCCGGGTCCGGGAGACCTTCCCGGACGTGCCCGTGCAGGTCGAGGTGGACACCGTGGCCGAGGCGGTCGAGGCGGTCGAGGCCGGCGCGGACTTCCTGCTGCTGGACAACATGACCCCGGAGACGCTGACCGAGGTGGTCGCCTCGGTGGGGGACCGGGCCGAGCTGGAGGCGACCGGCGGGTTGACCCTCGACGTCGCGGCGCGGTACGCGGCGACGGGCGTCGACTTCCTGTCGGTGGGCGCGTTGACCCACTCCTCGCCGATCCTCGACATCGCCATGGACCTGCGCACCGAGTGAACCGGCCGCCCGTCGTTGTCTAGGCTGCGTGCGTGCTGCTCTGCATCGACATCGGAAACACCAACACCGTGCTGGCGACCTTCGACGGCGACAAGCTGGTGCACTCCTGGCGGATCAAGACCGATGCCCGGTCGACGGCGGACGAGCTGGGCCTGAAGTTCAGGGGCCTGCTCGCCGGGGACGCGGTCGAGATCACCGGGGTGGCGGCCTGCTCCACGGTGCCGGCCGCGCTGCGCTCGCTGCGCACCATGCTGTCCCGCTACTACGCGGACCTGCCGAGCGTGATCGTCGAGCCGGGGGTGCGCACCGGTGTGCAGCTCGCCATCGACAACCCCAAGGAGGTGGGCGCGGACCGGGTGGTGAACACCCTGGCCGCGTACACCCTCTACGGCGGGCCGTCGATCGTGGTGGACTTCGGCACCACCACCAACTTCGACGTGATCAGCGGGCGGGGCGAGTTCCTCGGCGGCGCCTTCGCCCCCGGCATCGAGATCAGCTTCGACGCGCTCGCCGCCCGGGCCGCCCAGCTGCGCAAGGTGGAGGCGACCCGGCCCCGCTCGGTGATCGGCAAGAACACCGTCGAGTGCCTCCAGTCCGGCCTCTACTTCGGCTTCGCGGGGCAGGTGGACCGGATCGTCGAGCGGATGGTCGAGGAGCTGGGCGAGGTGAGGGCCGTCATCGCCACCGGCGGGCTGGCGGGCCTGGTGATCAACGAGTGCCGCACGATCACCCACCACGAGCCCATGATCACCCTGATCGGCCTGCGGATGGTCTACGAGCGCAACGTCTGAGCCGGCCGCCGCCGGGATCGGGCGCGTCCCGCCCGGCGAGCGATCACCGCACGGCCTTCACCGGACAACGGGGTCGGAACCGGTCGTACTCGCCCGCCGCGGCGCCGAACGAGGGGGCCTGAGTGGGGTCGGTCATGGCCGGCCGGTTATCCCGTAACGCCTCCCCGGCACCTTGAGTACGCTCGGGGCCTGACCCCGCCCGAAATCTCCTTCTGAGGAAGCGTGCCGTGACCGAGCAGAACCCCGTGCCAGTCGATCCCGCCGACGACCTTCCCGAGCAGATGAAGGTCCGCCGGGAGAAGCGGGACCGGATGCTCGCCGAGGGCGTCGAGCCGTACCCGGTCGGTTTCCCCCGGACCAGCACGCTGGCCGAGATCCGCGAGAAGTACGCCGAACTGCCCACCGACACCGCGACCGGTGATCGGGTCTCGGTCACGGGCCGGGTGATCTTCGTACGCAACACCGGCAAGCTGTGCTTCGCCACGCTCCGGGACGGCGACGGCACGGAGTTGCAGGCGATGCTCTCGCTGGACCGGGTTGGCGCCGAGCGACTGGACGACTGGAAGCGCCTCGTCGACCTCGGCGACCTCGTCGGGGTGACCGGCGAGGTGATCACGAGCCGCCGGGGCGAGCTGTCCGTGCTGGCCGAGGAGTGGGCGGTCACCGCGAAGGCGCTGCGCCCGCTGCCGGTCGCGCACAAGCCGCTGAGCGAGGAGGCGCGGGTCCGCCAGCGCTACGTCGACCTGATCGTCCGGCCGCAGGCGCGCCAGATGGTGCGCACCCGGGCGGCGACCGTCCGCAGCCTGCGCGACTCCCTGCACGACCGGGACTTCATCGAGGTTGAGACCCCGATGCTCCAGTTGCTGCACGGCGGCGCGGCGGCCCGGCCATTCGTCACCCACAGCAATGCGCTGAACACCGATCTGTATCTGCGAATCGCGCCGGAACTGTTTCTCAAGCGGGCCGTCGTCGGCGGCGTCGACCGCGTCTTCGAGATCAACCGCAACTTCCGTAATGAGGGCATCGACTCTTCGCACTCGCCGGAGTTCGCGATGCTCGAGGCATACCAGGCGTACGGCGACTACGACGCGATGGCGGAGCTGACCCGCAATCTCGTGCAGCAGGCGGCGATCGCGGTCGGCGGCTCGACCGTGGTGACCCACGCGGACGGCCGGGAGTTCGATCTCGGCGGCGAGTGGCGGTCGGTGACCCTCTTCGGGGTGCTTTCCGAGGCGCTCGGCGAGGAAGTCACCGTGCGCACCGAGCACGCTCGTCTCGTCGAGTACGCCGAGAAGGTCGGATTGGCGGTCGACCCGAAGTGGGGGCCGGGGAAGCTCGCGGAGGAACTGTTCGAGGAACTGGTCGTCCCCGGTCTTCAGGCGCCCACCTTCGTGCGCGACTACCCGGAGGAGACCAGCCCGCTCACCCGGGCGCACCGCAGCGAGCCGGGGCTGGCCGAGAAGTGGGACCTCTACGTGCTCGGTTTCGAGCTGGGGACCGCGTACTCCGAGCTGGTGGACCCGGTGGTGCAGCGGGAGCGGCTGCTGGCCCAGGCGCAGCTCGCGGCCCGCGGCGACGACGAGGCCATGCGGCTGGACGAGGACTTTCTCCGGGCGATGGAGTACGGAATGCCGCCGGCCGGGGGTATGGGAATGGGAATCGACCGGCTCTTGATGGCGCTGACCGGCCTGGGAATTCGGGAAACCATCCTCTTCCCCCTGGTGCGGCCGGAGTAGTCGCACACACCCGCGGCGGGTCGTTACCGCATCCTATTGACGCGGCAAGCGTCGCAGGGGTTATTGTGCTCTCAGTTTGCAGGAGCACCCTGCTCGAAAGGAATGTGGGACGTGGCCAAGCAGATCATTCATAAGCTGGTCGATGACCTGGACGGCGGGGACGCTGACGAGACCGTCAAGTTCGCGCTCGACGGCGTTCAGTACGAGATCGACCTGTCGAGCTCGAACGCCGAGAAATTGCGTGACGTATTCGCTCCGTACATCGCCCACGGCACCAAGGTGGGCCGGGGCGGTGTGGTCGTGGGCGGCCGGGCCGCGCGTGGCCGGGGCGGCGCGACCGCCGACCGCGAGCAGAACAAGGCGATCCGCGCCTGGGCCAAGAAGGCCGGCAAGGACATCTCCGACCGCGGTCGGATCCCGCAGGAGATCGTCGACGAATACCACTCCAAGGCCGGTCACTGACCCGACCGCCGACGGGCGACAGACGCCGGGCCGGAGCACGACTCCGGGCCGGCGTCGCCGTATCCGCCCCGCCGGGGCTGCGCGGCCGGCGTCGCCGTATCCGCCCGGAGGCGCGCCCGACCGGGAAGAATTCCGTCCCGACGGTCGTTGTCCACAGCCGGTGGAGAGTCTGTCCACAGCCTGTGGATGACTTCCCGGGCGGCCCGGACCGGGGCCGCCTCGGCGCCGGCGCCGCCTGCGGACGGCTGTCGGGCGACGGCCGAATTTCGCTCTGCGCGTACAGACAGGGGTCGCGGAACACCCCCTGAGCGCGGACGGTTGTGTAAAACGACGCGTACGCGGCCTCCGACGGGGAGACACGACCTCAGCGGAGTCGGTCTGCGGCGATAGAGTAATGAGGCACGGACGCCCGTCCCGGACGTCCGCGCACCGGCCCCGCCGAGATCTGACCATCAAGGCGCACGGCACGTGAGGAGCACGAGGGCATGTTCGAGCGGTTCACCGACCGAGCGCGACGGGTTGTCGTCCTGGCCCAGGAAGAGGCCCGGATGCTCAACCACAACTACATCGGTACGGAGC